>JAGRGH010000049.1 GCA_020445605.1 Chromatiales bacterium | reverse complement strand
GATCTGTCATTTCTGAGGGTTACTACGGTTCGAGGGCAAGGCGCGTCGTGAAGGCAATGGTCATTCCATTGGCAAGCGGCGCAACACCGCCCTCGAACCGTAGGGGCCCTCCCTGCGGGCGCGGCTGGGCAGGGCTGACTCAGCGTTGGCGATCCTGTCCATAGCCTGGCTATGGCTGCGAATCGCCGCCTTGATTCAGCCCTGCTCAGTCACGCAGAGACGATAGATCATTGCGGGACAGGACACTCGGCAGGTCCGTGGCGAGCCACGCCTGCGGCGTCGGGCAGTCGCTCCATGAGGTAGCACAGACAGTCCTGACGGACCACGCGGGTATCCAAGGTCAGCATGGACGGCATCAGGTTGCGCCGGGTGACGAGCCGGCACTCGTCCAGGGCGAACAGCTGTGCGGCAACATCGGCGCCGAATTCGTCGCGCACGTCCAGCGGCAGACCTTGGCCGCCGGCTACGCGACCCAGCTCGGTGCCGGCCGGAAGTTCGCGAAAATTCAGCCGGTCGGCATCGGCGGCCAGATTCAGGGTCTGATCGTGGGTGCCGAAGCCGAAGCCCACGCCGTCGGGCACCTTCACGGTCGCGATGGTGTGGAACAGATCGATGTCGTGCGCCGCGACGGGCGAATCCGGCACCTCGGCGAGGCGCAGACAGGACTCCAGATATTCCCGGGCATGGGCGATGCCGGCGGCATCGTCGGGCCGGCCGCATTCGAGTGTGACGGCCGGGGTGAATTCGCCGAACGCCATGGACTGCACGCCACGTGGTCGCAGGAAATACACCACCGTGCGCGAAAACAGCGTCGCGAGTTGCAGGTACCCGGCGCCCGGGTGATTGACGCAGCCGTAGTGCGGGTTGAGGCCCGTGTTGTTGTGGATGTCGACGCTCGCGAACACGCTGCGCGCGCGCATGATCCCGGTGACCTCGGCCAGCATCCGCGCGACCGGATGATCGTGCAGGTCGGTTCCGGGCCAGACGCGGTTGAAATCGGGCTGATCCGGCAGAAAACGCCGGTTCTGCGCGGCGGCCTCCACATTGCCGATGAACAGCGACAGCGCGCGCGGCAGCTCGCGCCCGGCATGGTCGCGCAGCAGGGCCTGCACGGCGTGCCAGCCGGTTGGCTCGTTGCCATGCATCAGGACCGAAACGAACAGTGCCGGTTCGCGCCGGCCCGGCAGGTGGATGAGGGTGGGCGCGCCGAGTTCTCGTGCGAGCGCGCTGGCGGGCCAGTCCAGAAAACCCGCTGGCAGTGCGTCGAGCTGGCGAAAGGGGGTCATACCGGCCACTGATGTACCGGGGTGCCGCGGTCCTGGAGTTCCAGGTATGCGGCCGTGAGTCCCGCAAGGTCCCGACCATGGTGTTCGACCCACGCCCGCTGCCAGGCTGCGCCGTTTTGACCTCGGCGCACGCGCTCGGCGATGACCGCGAGTAGATCGCCCGCCAAGTCGGCATCGACGCCGCCGCGGCGGAGGCCGTCGCGGGCAAGCTTCAGTCCGGCGCCAGCGACAAGATCGTTGAGGTCGTGGCTGCGGCCGTCCAGCCAGCGCACACGGGCGGCCAGGCCCTCGCGTGCAGCGGAGTAGAAGTTCGTGTCCGCCGCCGAGAAGTCCAGGCGCTGCTCCGGCGGGTCCGCGGACTCCGCCAGTGCGATCGCGAGCCCGACGTAAAACGCAGCGTTCGCCATCGCATCCAGCACGGTCGGGCCGGCCGGCAACACCCGGTGCTCGATCCGCACCGAGACCGCGTCATCGGTCAGGCTCACCAGCGGACGGTTCCAGCGCCAGATCGTGCCGTTATGCAGGCGCAGGTGCGCGAGGTCGGTTGGCGGGTGGTCGGCGGCCACCAGCGGCAGCAGCACCGGATAGCGATGCAGGTTGCCGGTGAAGCACTCGGTGATGGAGTCACGGGCGTAATCGATGCCGAAGCTGACGCGTTGTCCCGACTCGGGCGCGCCGACATCCACGGACTGCTCGAACAACGGGATGCGCGTCTCGGCCCAGAGATTGCGGCCGAACAGAAACGGTGAGTTCGCCCCGCAGCCGACGGTCAACGCCGAGGCGATCTTCGACGCGTTGTAGAAGCGCGCCGCATCGCGCGGGTCGACCTCAAGGTGCACCTGGAACGAGGTCGCCGCGGACTCCAGCATCACATCACCGTGATCCAGTTCCAGCCGCTCGACGCCGTCAAGGTCGATGTGGATCGGCCGGCCGCCGCGCAGTGCCATGACCTGATCATTGAGCGCCGCGTAGCGATTTCCGTGGCTCATATTCGCCAGCGTCAGGTCGCCCTCGCGCAGCGTCGGCAGAATCCCGATCATCGCCGCGCGCCGGTCCAGCGAACTGGCCGCGCCGGCGCAGCGCAGCCAGCGCGCGTGCAGATCGGCCTGCAATTGTGCGAAACCGTCGCCGGCCAGCAGGGCAGGGCTGGCATTGAGTTCGAAATCGAAGCGCGACAGCTCCGGCACGACCATGGGGTCGTCGAGCGCGGCGATCAGTCGTTCGTTATCGGGCGCGGGGCCGCCGGAGCGCGGATCGACGAGGCAGGACTCCAGTTCGCAGCCGATGCGATACGGCACGCGATCGCCGGAAAATGCCTCAATCCGTTCCACCACGAGCCGGGTCTCAACGGCGAGCCGCTCGCGGAAACGCGCGAAATCGTCGTCGGTGAAACGGCGTTGATCGATTTCCTGGCCCATTTGGTCCGGCTCCGCGGGGCAGTGAAATGGGGATTCAGTTCGATTCGTCGTGAAGACGGGCAGCGTCGAGCGTGTTTTCGAGCAGGGCGGCGATGGTCATCGGCCCGACGCCACCCGGCACCGGCGTGATCCAGCTTGCGCGCTCGCGCGCCGCGTCGAAGTCGACGTCGCCGACCAGCCGCCCGTCGTCCAGTCGGTTGATGCCGACGTCGATGACGATGGCGCCCGGTGCGATCCAGTCCCCGGGGACCATGCTCGGCCGTCCGGTCGCCACCACCAGCAGATCGGCGGCCCGGGCCTTTTCCGCGAGATTTTTTGTGCGGCTGTGACAGACCGTGATCGTACAGCGGGCGGCGAGGAGTTCGAGCGCCATCGGCCGGCCGACGATGTTCGACTGACCGATGATCACGGCATCCAGGCCCGCCAGATCGCGCCCGGTCGCCTCCAGCAGACGCATGATCCCCTTCGGGGTGCAGGAGCGGTGACGCGGCATGCGCAGCGCGAGACGGCCGACGTTGTACGGGTGAAAGCCGTCCACGTCCTTGCTCGGCCGGATGCGCTCGATGACCTGTTCGGCGTCGATGTGTCCCGGTAGCGGGAGTTGCACCAGGATACCGTCGATTTCAGCTGCGGCATTCAGTGCGTCGATCAGCGTCAGGAGTTCCGCCTGGGTCGTTTCGGCGGGCAGACGGTGTTCCGCCGAGTGAATGCCGGCTTCCTCGCAGGCACGGCGCTTGTTGCGCACGTAGACCTGCGATGCGGGGTCTTCGCCGACCAGGACGACAGCCAGCCCCGGGCGGCGTCGACCCTCGGCCAGGCGCCGGGTCACGGCGGCCGCGACATCGGCGCGAACGCCTGCGGAAATGGACTTGCCGTCGAGAATCTGTGCGGTCACTGGCGGGCTGGCTCCGGAACGGGACGGACGGCGCGTGATCATAACGACCGGGCCGCGAATTGACCACGGTGAAAGCCGCGCCGTATATTTACAAACTTTCGGTCGCGACGCTGGCGCATCCCGATCACCGAGTTCCACGGGGTGTAGCGCAGTCTGGTAGCGCGCCTGCTTTGGGAGCAGGATGTCGGGGGTTCGAATCCCTCCACCCCGACCAGTCGGTCGCCTGCGCCCGTAGCTCAACCGGACAGAGCACCGGCCTTCTAAGCCGGGGGTTGCAGGTTCGAGTCCTGCCGGGCGCGCCACTTTTGCGCCGCCGGGGGCAGGCAGCGGGCGTGCGTTGCAGGTGGCGGACGAAAACGATGGTGGGCGTAGCTCAGTTGGTAGAGCGCAGGATTGTGGCTCCTGTGGTCGTGGGTTCAAGTCCCATCGCTCACCCCAGTTTTTCGGGAAGTTCGGATAGAGACCTCTGGCGTGCCAGAGCGAGACTTCCTTAGGGAGGCTCTGATCAATCCGTCGAAGGATTGCCAGAGCAGCGAAAACGAAAAAGCGTGATTTTTCGTTTTCTCTCATTTTCAACGGCTTGCGGCCGTCGAAAGTGGCGGCACTTCCGTGTGCCGCGGGGAACTCTGAATAAGTCAGAGTTTCCTTGGTGTGAAAGCCTGTGTCACTTTTTGTGGCTGGCTTCATTGCATTATGATGGCGTCTCCAAGCTGCGCGTTTCGCGCGCTGTTCGACGCAGACAGTTTGGGCCGTTAGCTCAGTTGGTAGAGCAGGTGACTCTTAATCACTAGGTCCGGGGTTCGAGTCCCTGACGGCCCACCATTCCTTCCCGGCGAGCCCGGGCCAATCCATCCGGGATTGCGTGTGTAGAGAAAGCGAAAATGCCAATTTTCGTTCTCTCCGACCTGCAATGATTCAGCTCCACATTGAATAAGGATGGCGCGATGCGCGCAGCCGCACCGCGTAATCTTGCGCGTGGTTTTTTTGGCCGCGTTGATTCAGTTTGAGTTCAGCGAGTCGCTCGTAACGTAGACCCCGCAATAGCAGCAATCTGCGAGGAGCTACGACGATGAAAGCAATTCCACTCACCTTCCTCACCCTGGTGCTGGCGGCAGCGGGTGTCACGCCCGCGCTGGCCCATGGGGGCCATGCCGATGGCAAGTCCGCCGTGATCGCCGTGCACTACAAGCATCGCGATCGCGATCACGACGACCGTCACTGGCGCCGCGACGACCGCAAGCACCACGGCCACAATTACCGCCATGACCGCGACCGCAAATGGAGACACCGTTCGCATCACGAGTCACGCCACTACTACATCCCGTGGTTCGTGTTCGATTACGGATATGGTCATCATCGCTGGTGAGAACTGCGCCGGCTGAGCGGACTGGCACAGTCTGACGTCGGCCGGTGTGCGGCTCAGGGACGAGCCGCGATTGCCACGGAGTTTCAGCCCTCAGGCCGTGCCGGGATGCGCTTTCGAACCCGAATCCAGAGCGCCAGGGCCAGCAGGCCGATCCAGACGGCGGCGAACCAGCCGGTCACGCGGTTGTAGGCGTCGACCCAGTGCGCATACTCGCCGGCCCGATCGTGGAAAGTCAGGTCGCGCAGGATGGCGATCACGAACACCCAGCCGGCATGGATGCCGATCGCACGGGCCAAGTTGCCCTCGTGGGCGCGATACGTCGCCAGCAGCACACCGGCGAAGAACAGGGCCACGGCCGAGCCCGGCGCGACCGGGTGCGGGTACGCGAGCAGGAAGGATTCGATCTGCGCCTGCGCATTGGCCCAGATCGAGTTCCCGGAACCGGCGGTCGGGCCAAAGTGGATGAAATGCAGCGCCGAATATAGGGCCGAGGTGACGACGATCGCGACGGCCGTGCCGCTGCGCCGTCCGATCGCCGTCCAGACCGGGCCGCGGAAAAAGGTCTCCTCGATCAGGCCGACCAGGATGCCCGCGATCAGTGCGGTGAAGACTTTCTGCACAAACCGCAGGCCGAAATCCCAATCGGGGTCCAGCGGCCGCACGCCCATGGCGATCAGCACTAGCCCGAGCGGA
The DNA here is from genome assembly GCA_020445605.1 of Chromatiales bacterium. Classification (NCBI taxonomy): domain Bacteria; kingdom Pseudomonadati; phylum Pseudomonadota; class Gammaproteobacteria; order Chromatiales; species Chromatiales bacterium. The sequence goes on along the minus strand of JAGRGH010000049.1, from coordinate 317,476 downwards.
ATGAGCATGACCACCCCCAGCACCCAGCCCTCTACGACCGTGCGCACGAACGGCCGCACGGCCAGGCCATACCCAAACGCCCGTTTGCTGCGCATTCCCAACCAGAATGCGAACGGCACGAACGTGAGCAGGCCGACCAGCTGCGCGGTTTCGTCGGTCCATTTGTGCGGCTGGGCGTCGGGACCGAGCAGCGCGCCGCCCGCAATTGCGAGCACGATGCTGGCGGTCAGGGCGACCGCGATGTAGGCCAGAAATGCGAGGATCACGGTCATTAGGGGGCGGCATGCTAACATCCGGCCCGCGTCGCGGGTGTTTCGGTCCCGACATCGACGGCCCATCCCGGTATAATCAGCGGGTTAGGGCGGCCCGATATCCCGATCGCGCCCATGCGCGAAAGTGGCGGAACTGGTAGACGCGCTGGATTTAGGTTCCAGTGGGGTAACCCGTGAGAGTTCGAGTCTCTCCTTTCGCACCAGCATCGCCGGAAACGCCCGCGCAGCCATGACCCCGACCTTTCCCTGACGAGCGATCACACACTATGCAGGTTTCGGTAGAAAAGACCGGCGAACTGGAACGCCGGCTGTCGTTTACGATTCCATCCGCCGACGTGGATGCGGCCGCCGAGCGCAAGCTCCAGTCGATGTCGCGCACCGCGAACATCAAGGGTTTCCGGCCTGGCAAGGTGCCGGTGTCCGTGCTGCGCAAGCGCTTCGGCGGTGACTTGCGTTCGGAGGCCCTTGGCGAGGCGATCGAATCTTCGTTCCGCGATGCCGTTCGCGAGCAGTCCCTGCGTCCGGTTGGCCAGCCGGTGATCGAAAAGATTGATGAGGGAAATGCCGGCGAAATCGCCGTGACCGCGACGCTCGAAGTGTTTCCGCAGTTCGAACTCGCGGATCTCGCGGCGCAGTCCGTCACCAGGCCGACGGGCACGATAACGGATACCGACGTCGACGGGATGCTGGACGACTTGCGTCGTCAGCGGGTGCACTGGGTTGACGTTGACCGTGCCTCGCGCGACGGGGACCGGCTGACGATCGGCTTCGTCGGCACGCTGGACGGCAAGCCGTTCGACGGCGGAAGCGCAAAAGGTGTCGATCTGGTGCTGGGCAGTGGCCGGATGATCCCCGGTTTCGAGGCGGCGCTGACCGGTGCGGCCACCGGTGAGACCGTGGAGTTTGACGTCAGCTTTCCGGCCGACTACGGCGCCAGTCATCTGGCGGGGAAGCCAGCGCACTTCAGCGTCGACGTCACCGCAGTCGCCGAGCCGTCCTTGCCGGAAGTCGGCGAGGAATTCGTGCGCAGCTTCGGGGTTGAAAGCGGCGATGTCGCGGAATTCCGGCGCGAGGTGCAGAACAACATGCAGCGAGAATTCGACGACAAACTCGGCGCGAAAACCAAGGACCGCGTACTCGAGATGCTGTTGCGCGCGCACGATTTCGAGGTGCCGCGTGCGCTGATCGACGACGAAGTCACGCGCTTGCAATCGCAGGCTGCCGACCAGGTCGCCCGCAGTGGCGGCGCCGCAAAGTCGCTGACGCGCGAGATGTTCGAACAGAACGCGCGCCGCCGAGTGCGACTGGGCGTGTTGCTCAACCGGATTGTCGAGGAGCACTCGATTTCCGTAGACGAGGCGCGTGTCCATCGGCGTGTACATACGATCGCATCCAGCTACGAGAATCCGGAGCAGGTCGAACGCTGGCTGATGAGCGACGAGAACCAGCGCGAGTCGATTCGCGCGGCAGTGCTCGAAGATCAGGTCGTCGACTGGGTGCTCGAGCGTGCCGCCGTTACCGATGAACCCGTGGGGTTCAAGGACGTCATGGGCGCCGGAGGCGGTCGATGAGCCTGTCAGCCGGTGGCGTCGGTGCGCGGGCGCTTGGGCTCGTGCCGATGGTCATTGAGTCCACGGCGCGCGGTGAGCGTGCCTACGACATCTATTCGCGACTGCTCAAGGAACGCGTGATTTTCGTCGTCGGGCCGGTCGAAGACCACATGGCGAACCTGACGGTCGCACAGCTCCTGTTCCTGGAGTCCGAAAACCCGGACAAGGACATCCACCTCTATATCAACTCGCCCGGTGGTTCGGTGACCGCGGGCCTGGCGATCTACGACACCATGCAGTTCATCCGCCCGGCCGTCAGCACGATGTGCATCGGCCAGGCCGCGAGCATGGGCGCGCTGTTGCTCGCCGGCGGCGAGAAGGGCAAGCGCTTTGCGCTGCCGCACTCGCGCATGATGATCCATCAGCCGCTCGGCGGGTTTCAGGGGCAGGCGACGGACATCGACATTCACGCGAGGGAAATCCTGCTGATTCGTGACCGACTGAACCGCATCCTCTCGCGCCACACTGGTCAGTCGATCGAGACGATTGAGCGCGATACCGACCGCGACCGGTTCATGTCCTCGACCGACGCGGTGGACTACGGACTGATCGACTCGGTCTTGGATGCGCGTGCGGCACCGCCGGCGTCAAAACCGGCCTGATCATGGCGCCCGACAACGGGAACGGGTCGGATTTGCGCCGACCAACCGATCGGCTATGATGGGAACAGGGCCTTCGTCGCGCCGTGCGGCGCCATGGCGGATTCTCCTGGCTCGCTGCGGAACCCAGACATGAGAGACGACAAGCAGAACCGAACCGAAGACGGCAAGTTGCTGTACTGCTCGTTCTGCGGGAAGAGCCAGCACGAGGTGCGCAAGCTCATTGCGGGCCCGTCGGTGTTCATCTGTGACGAATGCGTGGAGCTGTGCAACGACATCATCCGCGAGGAGATGCAGGAGCACGCCGGTTCGAGCACGAGTTCCCTGCCAAAACCCCGCGAAATCAAGGATGTACTGAACGAGTACGTGATCGGGCAGGAAGAGGCCAAGAAGGTTCTGTCGGTTGCCGTCTACAACCACTACAAGCGGCTGGAGATGGCCGGCGGTGACGACGAGGTCGAGGTCGCCAAGAGCAACATCCTGCTGATCGGCCCCACGGGCTCCGGCAAGACCCTGCTCGCCGAGACGCTGGCGCGGCTGCTCAACGTGCCGTTCACCATCGCCGATGCCACGACCCTGACCGAGGCAGGCTACGTCGGTGAGGACGTCGAGAACATCATTCAGAAGCTGTTGCAGAAATGCGACTACGATGTAGAGAAGGCGCAGACGGGCATCGTCTACATCGACGAGATCGACAAGATCTCGCGCAAGTCCGACAACCCGTCGATTACCCGCGACGTCTCGGGCGAGGGCGTCCAGCAGGCGCTCCTGAAACTGATCGAGGGCACGATCGCCTCGGTCCCGCCGCAGGGCGGGCGCAAGCACCCGCAGCAGGAATTCCTGCAGGTCGATACGCGCAACATCCTGTTCATCGTCGGTGGCGCGTTCGCGGGCCTCGACAAGGTCATCCGGGATCGCTCCGAGCGTGGCGGCATTGGATTCTCCGCCGAGGTGCGCAGCCCCAGCGACAGCAAGAATGTGGGCGAGGTGCTGCGTCAGGTGGAACCAGAGGACCTGATCCGCTACGGCCTGATCCCCGAGTTCGTTGGTCGCCTGCCGGTCGTCGCAACGCTTGAAGAGCTCGACGAAGAAGCACTGATCCAGATTCTGACCGAGCCCAAGAACGCGCTGGTCAAGCAGTACCAGCGCATGTTCCGCATGGAAGGTTCGGAGCTGGAATTCCGCGATGATGCCCTCAGCTCGATTGCCCGCAAGGCCATGGAGCGAAAGACTGGCGCTCGCGGGCTGCGCACCATCATGGAGCAGATCCTGCTCGACACGATGTACGAGCTTCCCTCAATGGGGAACGTTTCGAAAGTGGTAATCGACGCCGGCGTCATCCGCGGCGATTCCGAGCCCTATCTCATCATTGACGGCAGCGAAAGCCGGCGCGCGGCGACCGAGTGACGCCGACAGCGGGAACAGGGGGCTGCATCCCCTGTTTTCCCTCCGACCTTGAATCGCCCCCAGCGCGGCTCCAGATGACCCCATCGGCGCGGCACCCCGTCGCGCACCTGCTTGTGAGAACGTGAAGATGCCCAGCGTCAAGCTTCCCAGTCCCGAGGTCTCCGACGAGTTGCCGGTCCTGCCGCTGCGCGACGTGGTCGTGTATCCGCACATGGTCATACCGCTGTTCGTCGGGCGCGATCGTTCGATCCGGGCGCTGGACGAGGCGATGCGTTCCAACAAGCAGATTCTGCTGCTCGCGCAGCGCGGCGCCGAAATCGACGACCCGGGCACCGATGATCTGTACAGCATCGGCACCCGTGCCACGGTTCTGCAGCTCCTGAAGCTTCCGGATGGCACCGTGAAGGTGCTCGTGGAAGGGGTCGAGCGCGCTGGTGTGATCGAGTACATCCACGCCGACGATTATTTTTCAGCGCGTGTCGCGGCCATCCAGGACGACGATGCCGAGCAGGGCTCGACAGAGACCGATGCCCTGACCCGTTCGGCATTGGGCGTTTTCGAACAGTATGTGAAGCTGAACAAGAAGGTTCCGCCGGATGTCCTGTCCTCGCTCGCGGGTATCGAAGACCCAAGCCGGCTGGCCGACACCCTGGCCGCGCACATGGCGCTCAAGCTCGACCAGAAGCAGGCCGTTCTCGAAATGCACGGCGTGCGCGCAAGACTCGAGCACCTGATCGGGCTCATGGAGTCGGAAAACGACATCTTCCAGGTCGAGAAGCGCATTCGCGGTCGCGTCAAAAAACAGATGGAGAAAAATCAGCGCGAGTACTATCTGAACGAACAGATGAAGGCCATTCAGAAGGAACTGGGTGACCTCGAAGATGCACCGAACGAGATCGACGATCTGGAAAAGCGCATCGCCGCGGCCGGCATGTCCAAGGAAGCGCTGGGCAAGGCAAACTCCGAGCTGCGCAAGCTCAAGCTGATGTCACCGATGTCGGCGGAGGCCACGGTTGTACGCAACTACATCGACTGGTTGCTGTCGGTGCCGTGGAAGAAGCGTACCCGCGTGAAACTCGATCTCTCCAAGGCCGAGGCGGTGCTCGAAGAAGACCACTATGGTCTGGAAAAGGTCAAGGAACGAATCGTCGAGTATCTCGCCGTACAGCAGCGGGTCAGGAAACTCAAAGGTCCGATTCTCTGCCTGGTCGGCCCCCCCGGGGTGGGCAAGACCTCCCTTGGTCAATCGATTGCACGGGCTACGGGGCGCAGCTATGTGCGCATGGCCCTAGGCGGCGTGCGGGACGAGGCCGAGATTCGCGGCCACCGACGTACCTACATCGGTTCCATGCCGGGCAAGATCATGCAGAACCTGGCCAAAATCGGTACGCGTAACCCGCTGTTCCTGCTCGATGAGATCGACAAGATGTCCATGGATTTCCGTGGGGATCCATCGTCCGCGCTGCTCGAAGTGCTGGACCCAGAGCAGAACCATACCTTCAACGACCATTACCTCGAGGTCGATTTCGACCTGAGCGACGTCATGTTCGTCGCAACGGCGAATACCCTGAACATTCCTGCCCCGCTGCGTGACCGGATGGAGATCATTCACCTTTCGGGATACACCGAGGATGAAAAGGTCAATATTGCGCAGCGTTACCTGTTGCCCAAACAGATGCGCAACAACGGGCTCAAGGATGACGAACTTCACGTGAGTGAGGCGGTAATTCGCGATGTCATCCGGCACTACACGCGCGAGGCCGGTGTCCGTAATCTCGAGCGCGAGCTTTCCAAGATCTGCCGAAAGGTGGTGAAAGAGATCCTGCTCGACTCTCGCAAGACCAAGCGACGCACGGTCTCCGAAAAATCGCTTGAGCAATACCTGGGTGTCAAACGGTTCCGCTACGGACGCGCCGAGGAGCAGGATCGGGTTGGCCAGGTCGTGGGGCTTGCCTGGACTGAGAACGGCGGTGAGCTGCTCAATCTTGAAGCGGCCGTTATGCCTGGGAAGGGCAAGCTCAGCTTCACCGGTTCCTTGGGTGAGGTCATGCAGGAGTCGATTCAGGCGGCCATGACCGTGGTGCGCAGCCGGTCTGCGGCGCTGGGTCTTCGGCCGGATTTTCACCAGGTCAACGATATTCATATCCACGTGCCCGAGGGCGCGACTCCGAAGGATGGGCCGAGCGCTGGCGTCGGCATGTGTACGGCCATGGTTTCGGCGCTGACGGGCATTGCGGTTCGCGCCGACGTGGCGATGACCGGCGAGATCACGTTGCGTGGCGAGGTGCTGCCGATCGGCGGTCTGAAGGAAAAGCTGCTCGCGGCGCATCGCGGTGGCATCAAGATCGTGTTGATCCCGCATGAAAACGAGCGCGACCTGATCGACATTCCGAAAAACGTTCGACAGAACCTGGATATTCGTGCAGTACGCTGGATTGACGATGTGCTTGAGGTGGCGCTGGTTCACGCGCCGACTCCGCTGAGCGAGGGCAAGGACAAGGAAGCAGCGGAATCCTCGGATGGCAAGGGCGAACGCTCCAAGGGGCCGGAACTCACACATCATTAGCAAGCTGTAGAAATGCTCGTTTCAACCGCTGGGTGGTCGCGGGTGTCCGCGCGAGGGCGCCGTATTGGCGCGGAGATCGAAAGGATGCAGTTCGCGGCAGACCATGAAAATCAACCACTTGCGCGAAATCCGTTCCCGTGGGCGATGTCTGCAACACTCGACTCGATGGCGCGCTCGCTTGACCGAGGCGGAGTTCGATTGTTATAAGGTTTTGTTGCCATGCTTGGTTGTCTGACGCCGCACCGGGCTATCTACGTATCCACACTATTCCAATCCCAAGGGAGTTCTCGAAGATGAACAAGACCGAACTGATCGATCGCGTTGCAGCCGTCGCCGACCTGAGCAAGGCAGAGGCGACGCGGGCGGTGGATGCGCTCGTCGAAGTGGTCACCGATGCGATGCGCGGTGGCGACAGCGTGAATCTGGTGGGCTTCGGCAGCTTCGTGGTGCGCGAGCGCGCCGCGCGTTCGGGCCGCAATCCGCGCACCGGCGAGATGATTGAAATCGCCGCCTCGAAAGTGCCGGCATTCAAGGCTGGAAAGGCCCTGAAGGATGCCGTAAACTAACGCGCTTTCCTCGGTCCGGGTGCTTAGCTCAGCTGGGAGAGCATCGCCCTTACAAGGCGAGGGTCGGGGGTTCGAACCCCTCAGCACCCACCAGCATCCGGGCCAAAAAAAGCTGCGGCGCAGTTCCCGCGCCAAACGCCGGAGTGGTAGTTCAGTTGGTTAGAATACCGGCCTGTCACGCCGGGGGTCGCGGGTTCGAGTCCCGTCCACTCCGCCAACTTCCAAATCAGCGGCCCGCGTTCGCACGCGGTCCGCATCTCGTTTCGGTTTACGCATAAATGCTGCAAGCGATTCGTGATCGCGCGCAGGGCTGGATCGCCTGGACCATCGTGGTCCTGATTTCGATTCCGTTTGCCCTCTGGGGAATTCAACAATACATCGGCGGTGGCAGTCAGGCGCCGGTCGCCACTGTCAACGGCGAGGACATCGACGACGGCCAGGTGCAGCGCGCATTCACCGTCGCCCGTCAGGAGCTCGCACGGCTCGCGGGTCCGGGTTTCGACCCGACATCAATCGCGGATCGCGAGCTGCGCGCCCAGGTGGTCGATGGACTGATCGATCAGGAACTCGTTCGCCAGAAGGCCGGTGAACTCGGGCTGGGTGCCGGCAGCGGCGCAATTCAGCAGTACATCCAAGAACTGCCCGAGCTTCAGGTCGGTGGCCAGTTCGACTATGACCGCTATCAGCAGGCGCTTCGCAGCCAGGGGCTGAGTCCCGACGGATTTGCGCTGCAAGTTCGTGACGATCTCGTCCATCAGCAACTTGCGCGCGGCATCGCCGGTACTGACTTCTTGACCCCAGGCGAGCAGCGTGCGGTGGCGCGGCTGACGGGCCAGACGCGATCGGGCCACTTTTTTCGTGTCAGCAAATCCACGGCGGCCGTGGGCGAGGCCGGCGACGGCGATGTGATCGCCTACTATGAGGCGAACCGCGAACGCTGGCGGCAAGCCGAGCGGGTCAAGCTCGCTTACGTCGAACTGCAAATCGATGACATCGCGTCGACCATCAAGGTCGACGACGGAGAACTGCAACGCCACTACGAGAGCGCGAAATCGAGCTTTACCCAGCCCGAGCAGCGGCGTGCACGGCATATCCTGATTCGCCTTGACGCGAATGCGGACGAGACGGCCCGTACGGCTGCCAGTGACCGGATCGAGGCGGCGCGCAAGCGCATCGCGGAAGGCGAATCGTTCGACGACGTCGCGCGAGAGGTTTCAGACGACAAGGGTTCGGCACCCGCCGGTGGCGATCTGGGTAGTTTCCGCCGCGGGGTCATGGCGCCGGCGTTCGACGATGCGGTGTTTGGGATGCAGACTGGCGAGCTGCGTGGTCCCATCGAGACGCGTTTTGGCCTGCATCTTATTCGACTCGATTCCGTCGAGCCGGAGCGTGTGCGTGCCCTGAACGAGATTCGCGATCAGCTGCGAACACTGGTTGCGCGCGAAAAGGCCGAAAAGATCTATTTCGAACAGGCCGAGCGCCTGGCCCAGCTGGCGTACGAGCAGCCCGATTCGCTCGAACCCGCCGCGGAGGAACTCGGTCTGACACGGCATACAACCGACTGGGTGACGCGAGAAACGCGCGACGGGATTCTCGCCTCGCCGCGAGTATCCAATGCAGCCTTCAGCGATGAAGTGCTGGGCGCCCGTCACAACTCTGATCCCGTCGAGGTTGCCCCTGAGCATCTGGTGGTGTTGCGGGTCACCGATCACCAGGACAGCCGGATACCTCTGCTTGACGAGGTTCGCGCGCAGGTCGTGCAGGCCTTGCGTGCTGACCGTGCCGCCGATCTGGTGGCGGCACGGGCCGACGAACTTGCGAACCGCGCCCGAAATGGCGCTGCGTTTGCCGAACTGGCAGTCGCGGCCGGCGGCTCGGCGGAAAAGCTCGATGCCGTCGCACGGCACGACACGAACCATCCGCCGGAACTGATTGCGACACTGTTCGGTCTCGCGAAACCCGCCGCAGGTGGGTCCAGTGTCGGCACGGTACAGTTTGCGAACGGTGACAGCGGGGTTGTGTCGCTGGAGAGCGTGCGGGACGGCGAGACACCCGGGACGGCGGCCGACACGGTCGAGTACCGCCGCGCGATGGGCCGCGCGCAGCTGACGGCCTATCTGCGTACGTTACGTTCAGTCGCGGAGATTGAACGGTTCGACTCCAAGGGCGATTCGGAATAATCCGGGTCGATGCTGAAGCTCAAACTCCACTGGCAGATCCTGATTGCGCTGGTTCTGGCCGCGGCGGCCGGCGCCATTCATGAGAGCCTGCCGGTCGGGCTCGCGCATTTTCTGCTCGATACCTATGAGTTCGTCGGCAAGCTTTTCCTGAATGCGCTGAAGATGCTGATCGTCCCACTGATCGTCTCGTCGATGATCGTGGGCGTGGGCAACCTGGGTGGCGAGGGCGGGTTCGGGCGACTCGGCGCCCGAACCATCGTCTACTACCTCAGCACCAGTCTGATCGCAATCCTGATCGGGCTTGTGATGGTCAACGTGATGCAGCCCGGCATCGACGCCGATGGTCCGGTCCGCGACAAGGTCGGGTTTTCGGCCGAAACCGCGTCGGTCACGGCAAAGGTGCAGGATCGCGGCGCGGGAGACGTTGTCGAAGTCTTCATCCGCATGATTCCGACCAACGTCGTGGCCGCCGCCGCCGACGGTCAGATGCTCGGGCTCATCTTCTTCAGCCTGCTGTTCGGTTACTTCATGGTGCGGATCGCCGATGGTCCGGCGAAAACCCTGCTCGGCTTCTGGACCGGCGTGTTCGAGGTCATGATGCGGATCACCGAACTGGTGATGCGCTTCGCGCCGCTGGGCGTGTTCGCGCTGGTCGCGAAGGTGATTTCAACCACCGGTTTTGCCGCGCTTTTGCCGCTGCTGTCGTTTGCGCTGACGGTGCTCATCGCACTGGGTCTGCACATCGGCGTGGCCCTGCCGCTGATACTGCGAATGGTCGGCGGCGTTTCGCCGATTCGCATGTACCGGGCGATGAGTCCCGCGCTGTTGACGGCATTCTCAACCGCATCTTCGTCCGCGACCCTGCCGGTCACCATGGATTGCGTGCAGGCGAATGCCGGCGTGTCCAATCGGACTGCGAGCTTTGTACTGCCACTGGGTGCAACGGTCAACATGGACGGCACGGCCCTGTATGAGTGCGTCGCTGCGATCTTCATTGCCCAGGCCTACGGACTCGATCTGTCACTCGCGCAGCAGTTCACGATTGTGTGGGTCGCGCTGGTGACCTCGATCGGTGTCGCGGGTATTCCGGCCGCAAGCCTGGTTGCGATCACCATCATCCTTGGCATCATCGGCCTGCCGCTGGAAGCCATCGGGTTGATTCTGGCGGTCGATCGCGTGCTCGATATGTGTCGCACCAGTGTCAACGTGTTCAGCGACAGCTGCGGTTCGGTTGTGATCGCGCGCCTGGAGGGGGAGCGGCCGTTGGCGTCGGAACCTTCTTCGGGCCGCGTCTGAGTGTCGCAGCGGCGCATTACCCACGATTTCCGGGCGCTGGCGTGAGACATGCGCTGGATCCTTCTCGCACTGATTTTTCTGCTGGTGGTCGTGCACTACCACCTCTGGTTTGGTGACGGCGGTCTGATCGAACTACGCAGACTGGCGACGCAGGCCGAGGTCGAGATCGCCGAGAACGTGCGTCTGCGCGAACGCAATCTGGTTCTGGAGCGCGAAGTCGAGGCCCTGCGCACCGACAACGAGGCCCTTGAGGAGCGGGCGCGTAACGAACTCGGGCTCGTGCGTCCCGGTGAAACCTTCTACCAGATCGTAGAACCTCGGGCGAACCGGTAATGGGCTCTCCAGGCGACCGACTCTGGGCAGTCGTGCCAGCCGCCGGCACGGGGCGCCGCATGGGCGTTGAGACGCCGAAACAGTATCTTCCGCTTGCCGGCGCAACCGTACTCGACATTAGCTTGCGGGCGCTGCTGCAAGCACCGGCGGTCGTAGGCGTGGTCGTAGCGCTGCGTGCCGACGACATGCACTGGAAGCAGTCTCAATTCCATGCGGATGCGCGGGTCACGGCGGTTGCCGGCGGCGTCGAGCGTGTCGACTCGGTGCTCGCAGCACTGCATACGCTTCGCGGTCGGGTCAGCGATGACGACTGGATCGCCGTCCACGACGCCGCGCGTCCCTGCCTGGGCATTTCCGATATAGATCGGGTGTTTGATGCGGCAAGGCAGAATGGCCAGGCGGCCCTGCTTGGGGTGCCAGTTGCCGACACCATCAAGCGCGTCGCGAACGGCGTCGTCGTTCAGACCGTGGATCGGGCGGATCTTTGGCAGGCCTATACACCGCAGGTTTCTCGCTATCGACTGCTGGTCGATGCAATCGAGTCGGCGCTTGACCGTGGATTGCGCATCACCGACGAAGCCTCGGCGCTCGAGGCCCATGGCGTCCGGCCGGCAATCGTTGAAGGGCGGATCGAGAACATCAAGATCACGCGTGCGGGCGATCTCGAACGCGCCGAACAGTTCCTTTCGCGGGAGATCAGCTGATGCGAATCGGGCAGGGCATTGACGTGCATCGGTTCGGACCGGGCGACCATGTGGTGCTGGGCGGAACGCGCATTCCACACTCTCACGGTCTGGTCGCGCATTCCGATGGCGATGTGGTCCTGCATGCGCTTTGCGATGCGTTGCTGGGTGCGGGGGCACTCGGCGATATCGGCCGGCAGTTTCCGGATACCGATCAGCGCTATCGCGGCATCGATTCACGCGAACTCTTGCGCAGCGTGGTTGCAAGGGTGGCGAAGGTCGGTTATCGCGTTGTGAACGCGGACCTGACCGTCGTCGCGCAGGCGCCACGCCTCGCCGCGCATGTGGATGCAATGCGCGCGAACATCGCGAGCGACCTGCAGATCGGCGTCGATGCCGTTGGATTGAAGGCGACGACCAGCGAAGGGCTTGGCTTCACCGGACGCGGGGAGGGCATTGCGGCGTTTGCCGTCGTGCTGATTGAGTCGATATGAACCTCGTGTCTCCCGGCGGCCTGGTGGTCGCGATCCCGATCCATGGCGCGGCGCAGCTGGTCGAGCGCTGCGTGGAAAGCGTGGTCGCGAGCATGGCGATCAACCCGCCATTCACGCTTGAACTGCGCGATGACGCGAGCCCGGATGCGGAGATCGGCGCGCTGCTCGATCGTTACACGCAGACTCCCGGGGTGCGGATTGTTCGCCAGCCCGAGAATCTCGGATTCACCCGGACGGCCAACGCCGCGATGGATGCTGCCTGGCGTGATGACGTCATTCTGTTGAACAGCGACACAGTAGTTGCGAACGACTGGGTCGCGCGACTGCGAAACGCCGCGCATAGCGCGCCCGATATCGCGAGCGTCACGCCGTTTTCAAACAACGCGACGATTGCGAGTTTTCCGGAGTTCCTCATCGACAATGCCCTGGCGCCGGGGCAGAGCGTGGCGCAGCTCGATCGTGCTTTCTCCAGCGTGAATAGCGGCCAGACGATTGATATCCCGACGGCGGTGGGATTCTGCATGTACATCCGCCGCGATGCGATCGACCGGGTCGGCCTGTTCGATGCCGTAAGTTATCCGCGCGGCTACGGCGAGGAGAACGACTGGTGCATGCGTGCGCTGGCGGCCGGGCTGCGCAATGTGCTCGCCACGGATGTCTATGTCTTTCACAAGGGTGGCAGCAGTTTCGGCGAGTCGCGCCGTGAGTTGATGCAGGCCGGTGATCGAGTCCTCAGTGCCGCGCATCCACACTATGGGAAGCTGGTTCGGGCGTTCATCGATGCGGACCCGCCACGTCCGTTTCGGGAACGTGCGCTGGCCTGGTTGAACATCCACCAGGCGTCCGCCCGCTGATGGCCGGTCGGATGGTCGACGCACCCGGTCGGCTGATTGCAGTCATGCATTCGCCTGCGAGTGCGCCGGATCCGGATTGGCTCGCAGGGCTGGACGGACAGGGCACAATCGCATTGCTGGGTGTCGAATCCGACGCGGGAGCGCGCCCGGAGGACGGCAGACTCGATGCGGTGCACATGCCCTGGAATGAACTGCGCGATCGAGCGGGCTTAGCCAACGCGAGATTCGTGGTGCTGCTTGCACCGCAGGCCGCGATCGCGCCGCTCGGCTTCGCACGGCTCGAACACGCATTCAGCGCCGATTCGAAACTGGTCGCGGTCGCGCCGTTGAGCGGCGCCGGCGTGCACGCCGCGCCGCTTCCAGCGGATTCTGCGCACGACCAGCGCGCCTCCGACCCACTGGATGCGCAGGTCTTTTGCGCATCCCGTCGTCTGGTCATCGAAACCCGCGAGCCCGTCGGTCCGTGTCTTTGTCTCCAGGTGGACGCATTGCCGCACGGGGATTCGTTCGGCTGCACGCTTGCGGATCTGCTCGCAGCGCTGCGGGACGGCGGTGCACGCATCGGTCTTTGCGACCATGTCTTCGTAGGGCACCCCGCGCTGCCGGTGGCGCGCGCGGCGCAGGACGATCCGCATGCCCTCGCACGCGGCGATGCGCTCGACGAGTTGCGCGTCGCGTTGCGCGATGCACACAGCAGGATCGCCGGATATCCGGGTGCGGATCGCAAACCCGTGGTGTTGCATGTCACGCACAGCTGGGGCGGCGGTATTGCGCGCTTCGTACACGACTTCATCGCCGCCGATGCGGCGCGCCATCATCTGCAGCTGCGTTCCGAAGGGCAATGGAAGCGTTGTGAGCATGGACAGTCGCTGGCCCTGTACTACGGCAATGAACGCGACCCACTGCGACGATGGGTGCTGGATGCGCCGAACGGTGATATTGAAACGAACAGTTTGGACTATGACAACGTTCTCGACAGCGTGCTGAGCGACTACGGGGTGGACGCCGTGCTCGTGTCCTCGTTGATCGGCCACACGATCACAGCGTTGGAAACAGGTCGCCCCACGGTGTTCGTCTTCCACGACATGGTGATGTTCGCAGCGCGGCTGACGCCGGGTCAGGATCCCCTGGCCGGGCATGTGCATCGGTTGGACGCAAACCCGTACGCGAGCGTGTTCGCCGATCTCGGACCGCAACGCTGGGCGCGGCGGATGCAGCGTTTCGTCGCGGCGGTGGAAACCCGGCAAGTCGCACTGATTGCGCCCTCTGGGGCGGCGGCGCGACTCGTGGGCGAGCTGTCGGACGGGCGCCTGCCGCCAGCTACGGTGATCGAGCACGGGCTCGAACCGGTGGGCGAATCTGCCGCGGATGACGCCGAGCTCCAGCGAGTTTCCCGAACGGGCAAACCGCTGTTGCTGGTGCCCGGACGCATGTCTCCGGAGAAGGGGCGCCTGCTGATCGTGCGTAACCTGGACGCGCTGCTCGGCGCCTGGGACATCGTGCTGCTGGGGGCGGGCGTTGGCGGGGATCAGGTCCCGATGTGCACGGGTCTGACGATGATCGAAAACTACGAGCCGGCGCAGCTCGCGAGTTACGTCAACGCGCTGCAACCTTCGCTTGCGTGGATTCCATCGCAGATCGCCGAAACGTTTTCCTATATCGCGCTCGAACTGCAAGAGCTGGCTATTCCGCTGGTCGCGACCGCGATCGGCGCGCTTGGTGAGCGCATCGAGCGGGGTGGCGGCGCATTGCTGCCTGACGACGAACGCGAAGCGATCGCCGAACTCGTCGCGCTGGCTGCAGACCCCGGGCGTCTCGCTGCGGCCCGTACCCGGTCTGTCGGTGAGCGTGATGCAGAGGCGATGGTTGCAGACTATGCCGCCCTGCTCGGGCCTGTCGAGGTCAGCGAGCTACGTTATCGGCCCCGCATGCCGGACGCCGAACAGTCGTTCTGGAACGCCGTCACGGAGCGCCGCGCACGCGCGTTCGAGCACCTGGAAATTCACGCGTCGGTCGTCGAGCGCGAACTGGAGAACACTCGCGGTCACTTCCGGCGGGCCACGGATCAGTTGCAGCGCGAGCGTGATGAACACCAGGGACATCTGAATGCGATCAATCAGGATCGTCAGATCGAGCATGCGCATTTCGTGCAGGAACGCGCGCGGGTCATGGCGGATCAGGAGAGACTGCTCGATCGGCTCAAGGCGCACGATGAACTGGTGGAACGTCACGGGCGGCTCCTGGAGCAACTGCGTGCGCACGACGCGCTCGTTGAACGTCACGACAAGTTGCTGGGCCGGCACAACCAGCTTCTGGAGCGTCATGAACAGCTTGACGCCACCCTGCGCGAAGTCAGTGCGGTCCGCGACAAGCTGGTCGACTACTCCGAAACCCTCAAGGATCAGCTTCGCGATACGCGCGAACGGCTGGAAACGAGCGAAAGATCGCGGCTTGCGCTGGAATCCGAGCACAGCCTGACACAGCAGCGCCTGAACCTGATCGAGAACAGTCGCTCCTGGCGCATCACCAGACCCCTGCGCTCGGCGACGGAGTACGCCCGGCGTATTCGCTCCCGGTTGCGCCCGGGTGCTGTGCAACCGGAATCTGGCGAACCTGCACAGCCGGTGGCCACGCCGATCAGGCTGGATACGAGCGAGAAACCCCGCATTTCGCTGATTGTCCTGGCCAGTCGTTCCCGCGTCCCGGTTCGTTCGTCGCTCAATGCGCTTGCCAGCCACAGGCCGGAGGTTGCCCATGAAGTCCTCGTCGCGGGCGCCGACGCCGAGGCGTTGAATGATGTGGAAGGGGTTCGTGCGATTGATGCAGCAGCGGGCGCGGAAGTCCCGCGTCTGCTCGCAGCCGCCGTGGCTGACGCGCGGGCGGAAAAGCTGATTTTCATCGATGCCGGCTGCGTCCCGGGGGCAGGTGCCGTCGATCTGTTGTACGCGGCCGCTGTCGCGGATTCGACGGCGATTGTTGGTGGTTCCCTGGCCGACGTCCACGGACAGTTGGTCGCTGCGGGGTTGAGAGTCCTGGAGAATGGCGGTGTCAAGCCGCGTGGTGCCGGCGAGCGCGCGGATGCCGCCCGCTTTGGATTTTTTACCGAAGTGGATGCGCTGGGGCCCGGGGCAATCGCAATGACGCGCGCGACCTTCGAGGCGCTCGGTGGGGTCTCCGCTGCCGCGGATTCGTTCGAATCCGCGGCGTATGAACTCAGCGTGAGCGCGCGACTGGCCGGGCGCAGGGTTTTCGTGCAGCCGCGTGCGTTATTCCAGTCAAGCACCGCAGGTTCAGCGCTGGAACGCCTGCGCTCGGCAAGGGCGGCCTCCGAAAGTTCGAACATCGACTGGCCCAGCCGCCGCGAGCGGCCGACGCTCGTGCTCATCGACGCGATCATGCCCACACCCGATCAGGATTCGGGTTCTTTGCGTATCGTCAGGCTCATGCAGGCCGTGCAGTCGCTTGGCATGCATGTGGTGTTCTTTCCGGCAAACGGTTCGTGTCACGGCGATTACGGCGATCAGCTGCGCGATCTTGGTATCGAGGTCTATTGCAACTGGCAGCCGCGTGCCGAAGCGTGGTTTCGCAATCACGGCGCAGGTGTGGCGGCCGTGCTGGTCAGCCGCCATCACATCGCCGGTCGGTATGCCGATTTGATCCGACGTCACGCGCCGCAGGCCCGGTTCATCTTCGACACCGTGGATCTGCACTATCTGCGCGAGCAGCGCGAGGCCGAGTTGCGCAACGACGATCAGCGCCGTGCCGATGCCGCGCGGACCCGTCAGCAGGAGATTGGCGTGATGAAGTCCGCGGATGTGACGCTGGTCGTGAGCCCGGTCGAGCGGGAACTGCTGCTGCGAGAGAACCCCGGGCTCGTGGTGGAGGTGGTCTCCAACATCCATGAACCGGAACCGGAGTCGAGTCGCGCCGATTTTGGTCAGCGCTCGGGTGTTCTGTTCGTAGGCGGGTTCCGGCACCCGCCGAACGTGGATGCGGCCCAGTGGCTGGTCTGGGACATCTGGCCACGCGTCCGTCGACAGCTTCCCGATGCCGAACTCATGCTGGTCGGCAGCAACATCACCGAAGAGGTCCGCGCGCTGTCTGGCGACGGGGTCACGGTGATGGGTTTCGTTCCGGATCTCGACGCACTGCTGCGTCGCGTGCGTCTGACGGTGGCACCGCTGCGCTTTGGCGCCGGCGTCAAGGGCAAGATCAATTCGTCGATGAGCTTTGGTGTGCCGGCCGTGGCAACGGCGGTTGCGGTGGAGGGTATGGGGCTGGTCGATGGCGAGGACGTGCTCGTCGCTGACGATGCAGTCACATTCGCCGACCAGATCGTCCGCGCCTATACGGATTCCGCGCTCTGGCGGCGTCTGGCAGCAGGCGGTGTGCGCAACATCGAAGAGAACTTTTCCACCGCGCGCGCGAGAGAGACGCTGGCGCGAATTCTGGATCGCCCTGCGGACTGAGCCGCCGGATCGGTCCGCTACCGCGGGTGGTCAGGCTTGGCGTGTGCGTTCCCAGGTGCCGGATCGACCGCCGGATTTGTGCTCGAGCCGCACCTGGTCGATCACCATCCCGCGATCCACCGCCTTGCACATGTCGTAGACCGTCAGCAGCGTGGCCTGCACGGCGGCGAGGGCCTCGATTTCCACGCCGGTCGGTCCGGTCGTCTCCGCGGTCGCGTGAACGACAACCGCATTGATCTCGCGATCGGTTCCCAGGTCCACTGCGACGCGCGAAAGCGCCAGCGGGTGACACAGTGGAACGGTTTCGGAAGCACGTTTGGCGGCCATGATGCCGGCCACACGCGCGACGGCAAACACATCGCCTTTTGGATGGGCGCCGTCCGCGATCATCTCCAGCGTGCGTCGATCCATGCGAATCAGACCGCTGGCAATGGCACGGCGACGCGCGGGTGTTTTGTCGCCGACATCGACCATGTGCGCTTCGCCGGCCTCGTTCAGATGCGTGAGTCTGGGTTCGTCGTCGTTCATCAGGTTTCGTGCACGGTCAACGGAAATGATTTCGTCAATGATTGCCTGCGCGTGACTGATCAAACGCGCGGACATACTGGGCACCGATCTCACGCCAGTCCAGTCGTTCGACAAGCGCGCGGCCCTTCGCGGCGATCTTGCGGGCCTGGTCCGGATTCTGGACGAGGTCCACGACGGCGGCGGCAAATGCACCGAAATCGTCGCGCACGACCACTTCGCGACCATCGCGCACGGGCAGGCCTTCCACACCCTTGCTGGTGCTGATCACGGGCAGATTGGCGGCGAAATAGTCGAGCACCTTCATGCGCGTGCCACCACCCTGCATCAGGGGCACCACGGCGATCTGCGCGGCGCGCAATACCGGCGCCAGCGCGGGCAACGATCCGGTGAAGATGATGTCTTCATGCAGCGGGCGGGCGGGCGGATGACGTCCGATGGCGAGCACCTTCGGGCGCAGGCCGCGCGCATGGATGCGCGGCAGGATTTCCTTCGCGAACACCTGCATGGCCTCCAGATTCGGCGGGTAGCCGTAGATGCCGTGGTAGACGAGCACGGGCGTGCCGGGCTCAATCGCGTAGTGTGTCTGGAGATCCAGCGGAACGGCTTGATCAAAGGCATCCAGATCCACCCCGTGCGGCACCATTCGCAGCCGCTCGCGCGGCACGCCGGCGGCGGCCAGTGTCTGAAGGTCGCGATCCGATACAGCGATCACCGCATCCGCCGCGCCGCACAGAAACAGCTCGCTCAGACGTGCGATTTCATAGCCGAGTTCGGGCATGCTCGGGTATTGCTCGTGCAGGCGCTGATATTCCACATTGTGTTCGGCAATCATCAGCCGACCGCCAAGCATGCGCCGCGCCCAGAGTCCGGCCCGCGCATAGGCGGGAAATTCCGCGAGATAGCGACGTGCGCCGTGGCGCAGCGCCACGTACACCGTACGCAGGATGAAGCTCCAGTCATGCAGCGGTGCGTACAGAAACGCGTTGTCGGCGGGGATGCCGGCGGCGGTCAGCCGCGCATGCACCCGCCGCCGATCGGGCCCGAGCCAGCGCAGCCAGAACGGGAAGCGCCGTTCGCTGCGTACGCCATCTGTGTATTCGAAGTATCGGTCCCGGCGTTCGGTCACGATCCAGGTGTGCCCTAGTTGCAGGGACAGCGCCCAGGCCGTTCGGTCGATCTTGACCGCCGCGCCATGGTCCGGCGGATCGATGTCGTCGCGGGTGATCGTGATCACGCCAGCCGATCGACCCGGGGCCAGGCGACGCAGCACCGCGCCTGCACCCTGCGCCAGTCGCCGGATCAGGGTGTGTTTTCGCGGCAGGCCGTCGACCTGGCCCGCCTGCATCGGTGTAAGCGGCGGGGTGGATTGCGTGGATTCTCCGGGTTGGGTTTCGGCCGGCGAAACCGGTTCGGGCCGGTGGCCCAGTGGCTGATTCCCGCGTGCCGGGCGCGCGGGTGCGCGCAGGTATGCGATCAGCGGTTCGACGGTACGCGCGAAATGAAACCGTTCATCGGCCAGCGCGAGCGCGTTGTTGCTGCGGCGGGTCCACTCCGACGGATCGGTGATGATGCGCCTGACCAGGGCCGAGAGTTCCGCCGGGTCGTCGACGATCCAGCCTGCGTCGGCATGGTCGATGTGCTCGGCGATCTCCAGAAATCGGTTGCAGATCAGAGGGAGTCCCTGGCGCAGGAACTCCATGGCCCGGAACGACTGGCTGTATTCGCGCTCGGTATTGCGGTCGGCGAGTTCAAGTCCGACATGACATCCGCGCAGAAAACCCTGCATTTCTCCATAGGGCTTCAGCGCATGCTCCGTTACGAACGCGGACTGCCGGGCGTCTGAAACCGCGGCCTGGTCCCGGTCCGGTGCATAGACATAGCGTCCGCTCAGCAATTCGAGGTGTGCACGACCGTCCAGGGCCCTGACTTCGTGCTCCAGCGCATCGATCCAGCGCCGGGTCCGTCGCCACGGCCAGTGCACACCGCCGGTCACGAAACGCCACGGCTCGGGCTCGGTCGGAGGCACGAGCGGATGTTCCGCGGGTTCCACAGAGATCGGGATGACGATCGACGGCACCTGTTCGCGGCAGTCGAACCCGGCGAGAATCAGCCACGGCAACAGGAAATGCCGCTGGCGCTCGGTGCCGCAGATGAACAGATCGGCACGCCGGTACAGCGTGGTCAGTCGCGTCACATCTTCGCTGAGATCACGACCGTTTTCGTACAGGCTTTCGAGTATGCGCGGGGCCACGACATCGACGACGATTGGTCGTGCGTAGTTCTCTGGAAAATGCTCAAGCATTTCCCAGTAACCCACCAGCACCACGTCGGGTGCGAGCCCGTCAATGCGCGACAGCAGATCGGCGGTGTCGGCATACGAGTACACTCGAATGTTGCTGGTACTGGGCAACTTCGGGTCGTTCTCCCGGTCCAGAAACGCGGGATACAGCCAATCGACGCCGATGCCGTGCGCGAGTAGACCGCGCGCGAGCAGGTGTCCGCGGACACTGTTGCCCGCCACGACGCCGGATGGATCGGGAAACTTCCCGTAGGTGACCAGACAGACGCGCATGACTCCGCTTGCCTTGCGTGCTAGTGAAACGTCGCCACGCGGGCGCTGGACTCAGGTTCGGCGTCGGCTCGGGGCCCCGGGTTCATGCGGGATTCCTGAAATAACTGGGCGGTGCAATGGGTGTCGGTTTCGTGCGCACCATTCTACAGGGCGCCCCGTTCAGACACTGCGTGGGATACGTCCGGCGGCGCGCAGCGCGCGCACACCGTCGCGGATGCCGGCCAGCATGCTGGTGAGGTTCTGCCAGCGCGGCGTCACGAACAGCGGAAAATAGACGAGCTTGAAAACCAGGCGCGGCAGATCGCCGGTCTTCCATTGCCACGGGACGTATGCGCGGCCATACAGCGCGATGCGATTGCGCATCATGAAGTATTGACGTCGAGGCCCGTGCATCAGGATCGGCCGGGCGACGCCGGGCAGACGTCGGCTGCCGTGCCCGATCTGATGATTCAGGACGGCCGCGCCAAGTCCCAGGCACCGGAACCCCGCGGCCCGAGCGCGCAGACACCACTCCAGATCAACGTTGTCGACAAAGAGATCGGCTTCCATCAACCCCACGGTGCGCAATGCATGCGCACTGATCAGGCATCCCGATGTGATCAGGAAGTCTGCGGCGAAAAAGCGGCTGTCCGTGGAATCCACGACGTTGCGACGCACGCCATACCAGGTGAATTGCACGAACGGCAGATCACGGTGGCCGGGCTCATCGTGAATCCGTGGACCAATCGCCGCCGTTGTTTCCGGCGCGACAACTACGCGAGCCTCCAGCAGCGCATTGAGCATGGTTGGCGTCGGCCGGCTGTCCTGGTCGAAACACAACACCCAGCCATGACTGGCATTCAATGCCCGTTCGATGCCCTGATTCAATGCGATTGCCAGACCGGCGTTATGCCGATTGACAATGAAAATGCAACGTGAGAACCGCTCGCCCATGCCTTTGATGGCCTGCTCGTCGGGCCGGGCATTGTTGTCGACAATGATGATCTGCGGCAGCACATCGTGAATCGATGCGATCATCTCGGCGAGCAGCGCATAGTCATAATCGTAGGTCACGACGACCGCGCAGACACTTCCAGACGCACTCATGATGCTGCCGCGCGTCGTCGCACCGGACGCCGTCCGGCCAGCAGGCGCAGTCCGACGATGCCGAGCAGCCGCAGGCATCGACTCGACGGTCGAAGCAGCGTGGATGCGACCCAGGCGGCGAAACGCCCGCGCAGCGTGAGTCCGCGCGGGCGGCTGTCAGCGATCCGGGCGGCCTGGCGTGCAACCGCGCGAAACGCCTGGTCATTGCGCGGCGATGTCAGGGCCCTGATCCGGTTGATGACCGATCGCCTGAGGTCCTCGCGTGCTCCAAGCGTATTCCGTCCATGTTGGCGATAGCCAACGAGCGGTGCATCGACGAACACGATCCGCCCGGTCAGCGCCGCGACCAGTGCGATCCACCAGTCGTGCATCACGGCATGTTCGGGAATCGGCACTACCTTGCGGGCAAGTTCCGTGTTGAGTGTGATCGTGCAGCCGGTGACGATGTTCGTGAGCAGCAGATCGGCGAATCGGTTGTGTCGCGGGTTGAGGCCCTGGTAAGCCGTGAATCGTTTGGCGATCACTGCGCCGTCGTTCGCGATCACGGCGAGGTCGGAGTGCACCAGGCAGGGTTCCCGATCAGGCTGTGTGAATAGGGCCTCAACGCCGCGCGCAAGTCGATCCGGACGCCAGTGGTCGTCCTGGTCGCAGAGCGCGATACAGAAGCGCTGCCGACTCCATGGGCGTTCGGCGGCGAGTGCCGCCTCAATCAGGTCAGAAAAATTGCGTAACGGCCCCCGGTTCAGATCCGGAGCGCTCAGGATGGTTACGCGACCGGCCAGTTCGCGCTGGAACTCGTTCAGGATTGCGCAGCTGCCGTCGGACGATACGTCGTCGCGCGCCAGGAGGTGCCAGTTCGGGTACGTCTGCGCGGCAATCGATTCCAGCTGTTGGCGCAGATGGGTTTCGCCGTTGTGCGTTGCGAGAACGATCACGACAAGCACGGCGCCGTCCAATGGTGCCTGCTGCGGTATAACGGGGTCTGGCGCGCTGGTCGCGGAATCGGGCGGCGGCTGCATTGCAACGAGCATGAGGATCAAGCGAGCGTCCGCCCGCGCATGGGCGCCGATTTTGACACAAAGGCCTGCGGACGGGCGGGCACGTGATCGGTCGGTTGATGCGATTGAATGGTGCAAAGGCGCACGAACGCCTTGATTTGTGCACTGCAACAAATCATAATGGCTGCCCACCGCGATTCCGGCCTGCGCCGGTCGCCGCCCCATTCGTAAAACCACAAACTCGAGCGGCATGAAAATCGGAATTCTCAAAGAGACCCTGCCCGGGGAGCGGCGTGTCGCCGCGGTTCCCGACACGGTGAAGCGTTATGTCGCCCGCGGCGCGGCGGTTCTGCTCGAGCGCGGCGCCGGCGATGCAGCGGCCTATACCGACGCACAGTTCGAGGCTGTCGGTGCTCAATGCGTGGACCGGGCCGCGGCGCTGGCCGCCGATCTGGTGCTCAAGGTCCGGCGGCCGGAACGCGACGACCTCGCGCAGATGCGGTCCGGGGCCGTGCATGTGTCCCTGCTTGAGCTGTGCGAGGACGACGGCACGCTCGCGGCGGCGAGCGCCCAGGGCGTGAAAATCTTTGCGATGGAACGTATTCCGCGCATCTCGCGGGCGCAGTCCATGGACGCGCTGTCCTCGCAGGCGAATATCGCCGGCTATCGAGCGGTGCTTGAGGGCGCGAACCGCTATGGGCGGTTTCTGCCGCTGATGATGACCGCGGCCGGTTCGGCAAAGCCCGCGAAATTCTATGTGCTCGGTGCCGGCGTGGCGGGGCTGCAGGCGATCGCGACGGCGCGCCGGCTCGGCGCCGAGGTCTGGGCGTATGACGTGCGACCGGAAGTCCGCGAGCAGATCGAATCACTCGGCGCGAAGTTCCTCGAACTGGAGGTCGGTGAAAGCGGGGCCGGGCAGGGCGGCTATGCCAAAGAACTGTCGGACGAGGCCAAGGCCCGCCAGCAGGCCGCACTCGAACAGGCCCTGACCCGGGCCGACATCGTGGTTTCCACGGCGCTGATTCCGTGCCGCCCCGCGCCCGTGCTGGTGACCGAGGCGGCGGTGCAGGGCATGCGCGAGGGCTCGGTGGTCGTCGACCTGGCCGCGGCAACCGGTGGCAACTGTCCGCTGACAAAAGCCGATGAGGTCATCACGGCGCATGGGGTGACCATCGTGGGTTTCACGAACTACCCGTCCATGCTCGCGGCGGACGCCAGTTCGTTCTACGCGCGCAATCTGCTCAACCTGTTTGAACTCATGACGGCTGATCGCGATGGCTCACGCGAGTTCATCGACTTCGCGTCCGATGAGATCACGGCCGCGGCCTGGGCCAATCGCGAGGAGAGTCACTGATGTCCGAAACCATGATCGCGATGTACGTGTTCGTGCTCGCCTGTTTCATCGGCTACTGGGTGATCTGGGGCGTGACGCCATCGCTGCACACACCGCTGGTTTCGCTGACCAACGCCATCTCCGGAATCATCGTCGTCGGCGCGCTGCTGGTCACGGGGCTGGAGACGGCGCCAACGGGCGCGCGCTGGTTCGGGTTTTTTGCCGTGCTGCTGGCGACGATCAACATCGTCGGCGGCTTCATGGTCACGCAGCGCATGCTGTCGATGTTCAAGAAAAAGCAGAAGTAAACCGCCATGCAACTGCCTGCCGATCTCCTCGGGCTGATCTACCTGGTCGCCGGTGCGCTCTTCATCCTCGGCCTGAACGGCCTGACCTCGCCGGCCTCGGCCCGCCGCGGGAACCTGTTCGCGATCACCGGCATGGCGATTGCGCTGGTTGCGACGTTGGCAAGCGCGCATGTCACGCGCTATGGCCTGATTGCCGTCGCGGTGGTGATTGGCTCGGGGATTGGCGTCGTGCTGGCGAAGCGCATCCAGATGACGGCCATGCCGCAGCTGGTCGCGGCCCTGCACAGCTTCGTGGGTATGGCGGCGGTGCTCGTCGCGGTGGGCACCTACTGGTCGCACCTCGCAGCGAACGAACTGAATTCGGTGCTGATGACCGAACTCGGCATCGGCATCGTCATTGGTGCGATCACGTTTACCGGGTCCGTCGTCGCATTCGGCAAACTTCAGGGGCTGATCGGATCGGCCCCGGTTCGTTACGCAGGCCAGCACTGGATCAACCTGGCGCTGGCCATCCTGATCGTCGTGCTCACGGTTGTGTTCGTTACGCAGAACTCGGTCGCGGCGCTGGTGGCGCTGACGCTGTTGTCGTTCCTGCTCGGCGTGCTGTTGATCATCCCGATTGGCGGCGCGGACATGCCCGTGATCATTTCCATGCTGAACTCGTACTCGGGCTGGGCCGCCGCAGCGACGGGATTCACGCTGCAGAACAAGCTTTTGATCATCACCGGTGCGCTGGTCGGTTTCTCTGGCGCGATTCTGTCGTTCATCATGTGCCGGGCGATGAACCGCTCGATTTTCAACGTGGTGTTCGGCGGATTTGGCAGCGGCGATGCGGCCGCGCCGAGCGCGACCGGGCAGGCGATGGACAAGGGCATCAAGACCGCCGGTGTCGAGGATGCCGCTTACTGGCTCGTCAACGCATCGAAGATCATCGTCGTGCCCGGCTACGGGCTCGCCGTGGCACAGGCGCAACACGCGGTCAAAGAACTGACCGAACTGCTGGAAAGTCGCGAGATCGAGGTGAAGTTTGCGATTCATCCGGTCGCCGGACGCATGCCCGGCCACATGAACGTGTTGCTGGCCGAGGCGGACATCCCGTATGACCACGTGCTGGAGATGGAGGAGATCAATCCGGAGTTCGGCTCGACCGATGTCGCGCTGGTCGTGGGTGCCAACGACGTCACCAATCCTGCGGCCAAGACCGATCCCTCAAGTCCGATCTACGGCATGCCCATTCTCGATGTCGAGAAGGCCCGCCAGGTGTTCTTCGTCAAACGGTCCCTGCGTCCGGGTTATGCAGGCGTCGACAACCTGTTGTTCTATCGTGACAACACCTCGCTGGTGCTCGGCGATGCCAAGGATGTTGTTGAAGGCCTGACCCGCGCCGTCAAGGACGCCTGAAGACTTCGCGGGACCTGCGAACGATGCTGCGGGCCCTGCGCGAGCAGTGGTGGCGTCTGCATCGGCGCTGGCATGGAGCGGCGACCGCGCAGGCAATCGATCTCCAGTACGAAGGACAAACGCTGGAGTCGGTGTTCTCCGACATCTACGCCCGCGGAACCTGGGGGCGGGGTGACGACGGTTACTTCTCGGGTTCGGGTTCGCATGACGCCGCAATCACGGATTCATATGTCCGTGCGGTACGCAGCTATCTGCGATCGATGCCCGGGTGCCCGAGGGTGGTGGATCTGGGTTGCGGGGATTTTCACATCGGTGCCCAGCTGGTGAGCGCGGCAGGATCGTATCTGGCCTGTGACGTCGTCGGCGCGTTGATCGAGCGCAATCGGTCTCACTTTGCCGGGCTTGGGGCCGATTTCCGGCAGCTCGACATCGTTGCCGACGCACTTCCGCGCGGCGATGTGGCGATCATCCGGCAGGTCCTACAGCACCTGAGCAACGCCGAGATTGCCGAGGTCGTGCCCAAACTCCACGTGTATCCCAGACTGATTGTGTCGGAACATCGACCGGTCGGTCTGTTTGTCCGGGCGAATCGAGACAAGCCTCACGGGCCGGGTATCCGTCTGCGTCAGCGTTCAATGGTTGACATCACGAAGCCGCCGTTTGGCTTTGCCGGCCATCGGTCGCGCGTACTGCATGAGGTGCCACAGCTGGGCGGCGTGATACGCACGACCGTTTACGAACGCCGGTGAGCAACCACCCCGGAAACCACGCGCCCGGTAGCGGCCTGTTCGCGCTACCCAATGAATCGAACCGTTACGCGGCCATGGAAGGGCTGCGGGCATACGCCGTGCTGGTTGTCATGATCGTGCATACGACCGGATCGTACGCGCGCTTCATGAAAGGCCAGAATCTTGATTTGGTCAACATTCTCGACCTGCAGGGATGGTCGGATATCGGATTGTATGTACTGTTTCGTTCCCACTACGGGGTGGACCTGTTTTTCTTGATCAGCGGATTTCTGATCACGCGCATGATTGGGCGCGCGCGCTTCGAATATGGGCGCTTTCTGTTCTGGCGAACAGTGCGAATCTATCCCGCATTTCTCGTGTCGTTAGTATTGATGATCGGCATTTCCACGTGGCTGCATCAGTACAAGCTGGACCCATGGATTCTTCTTGGCAATCTTTTTTTCCTGAATGGTGTCCCCAAACACGGCATCCAGGCGATCAACTTTGTAACATGGTCGCTGTTCTATGAATTCGCGTTTTATATTGTATTTCCCTTACTTTTCAAAAATCTTAGTGTCAACACCACGACCCGACTTGTCTTGTTGTTCGCGTTTATCGTGATTGCAGCATGGCTTAGTGGCGAGGGGAATCCCCGGTTCGGGATGTTCATCGCCGGGGCAATAGTGGCGAAACAGTCGGACGATGCGCTCTCGGTGATTGCCCGGAGGGTGAGCGATCATTGGGTCGCATTGTTGTATCTGTTGGCAACGCTGTCGTTTTCCTTCATTCACGAGTTTGCCATCTTTACGCCCATTTATTCGTTCGCCGGGGGCTGGCTGTTCATTCAGGTCGTGTTCGGTAAAGGTTGGTTGAATGGACTGTTTACCCTGGCACCGATTCGCTATCTCGGCAATATCTCTTATTCGTTTTATCTGGTCCACGTGCCGGCGCTGGTGCTGACCTTTCACTTGGCGGGACAGGTCGCAAAGCTGGCGGCGGGGGGCTGGACCTACGCCGTTCTCTTGGCGAGCGAGTTTGCGCTCAGCCTGGTCTTTGCGATCGGGCTGTTCGCAATTGCCGAACGCCCCTATTTTCAGCTTCGGCGCAGCCACTTCGGCCGGCGCGCAGAGCGAGGCGGCAGCCACAGATCCTAGATTCAGGTGATTGGTCGGCAGTCCCTGATGGTCCGAGAGTGCGAGGATATTCAATGGCTTGCAAGCGGCTTCCCGGGCTCGGCACTACGCTGCGACCGAACCGGGAGTCCTGGGCTGGCAGGCGGTGGCGGCGCACGCTCTAGCAGCCCGGCGGCCCTCGGCCGCAGTCCACATAGAGCGTTTTCCTGAGCCAGTGGCACGAAAACTTGCTGAAACCCCTTGTTCCTGCTACAAAATTACCCAGAGTATTGCCCGGTGCTGCAAGCGGCCGGGAGGGTAAAAGGTTGGGGGACTACAATTCATTGAGCTGTGGGGGCTGCGTCAGCCGGATCCTCGTGATCAATCACAAGGGCGGCTGCGGCAAGACGACCGTTGCGACGAATCTCGCCGCCGCGTTTGCGCGCCGTGGCCAGACGGCGGCGTTGCTCGATTATGACCCACAGGGTTCCAGCGCCCGCTGGGCCAGTCTGCGCGATACGCAGCTTCCACGCATTCAGTGTATTTCCGCGCACGAGGTGCCGGTCGGGGTGACCCGCTCCTGGTTCATGCGCGTAGAGCCTTTTACCGATGTCTGTCTGGTTGATACGCCGGCCGGGGTCCGTCGAGAGTTGCTCATGGACCATGTCCGCCAGGCCGATGCCATCGTGGTGCCGGTGTTGCCGTCCGCGATCGATATCCATGCCGCGGCCCGGTTTGTTCAGGAACTTCTGCTGACTGCAAAGGTGCGATCGCTTGGCAAGCCCGTGGGGATTGTCGCCAATCGGGTCCGTCAGAACACCATTGCGTATCGTGCGTTACAGCGGTTTCTCGTGCAGGTGAAGATACCCGTTGTCGGCGTGCTCCGCGACACGCAGAACTACGTGCGGACGGCGGCGGTCGGGAAAGGGGTGGCGGATCTTCCGCTGGACGCGAACACGCGGCGTGATGTTGCGCAGCTCAATCGCGTCATGCGTTGGATCGACGCAGCCCTGACCTCTGGGCAACCTTCCGTCGAGCAGGTCAGCTGATCGAGCGTCCGGGGTCGCTCGGCCCCGTTCGGCCGGCTGCCAAAATCCTGTTTTCAACGGCCTGTTACATCGCCGCCGAGTGGTCTGCTTGCGGGTTATTTGGCCGCTGAGGAATGGGCCAAGGCGTCGAGGTATCGCTCGGCATCCAGCGCCGCCATGCACCCGGTTCCGGCCGAGGTTACTGCCTGTCGGTAAACATGGTCCATGACGTCGCCAGCCGCGAACACCCCTGGGACCGATGTCGCCGTGGCGTTCCCGTCGCGCCCGCTCTGCACGCGAATATAGCCGTTGTCCATGTCCAGCTGTCCCTGGAAGATTCCGGTGTTCGGGACATGTCCGATGGCGATGAACACCCCGTGCAGATCAATGTCCCTGGCCGAGTCGTCGACCGTCGATCGGATGCGCATGCCGGTCACTCCGCTGTCATCGCCGAGCACTTCGTCGAGGACATGGTTCCACTCGATGCGCACATTGCCGTTGGCGGCCTTTTCGAACAGTTTGTTCTGCAGGATTTTTTCGGCACGCAATTCATCGCGCCGATGCACGAGTGTGACCTCGGCCGCGATGTTCGCTAGATACAGCGCCTCTTCCACGGCGGTGTTGCCGCCGCCGATGACTGCGACCTTCTGGTTGCGATAGAAAAAACCGTCACAGGTTGCACAGGCTGAAACGCCCTTGCCCTTGTATTTTTCCTCGGATTCCAGGCCGAGATAGCTTGCCCGAGCGCCGGTTGCGACGATGAGTGCATCACAGCTGTAGGTGCCCGAATCGCCGTAAAGCAGGAACGGTCGCTTGCCGAGGTCCGCGCGGTGGATGTGGTCGAACACCAGATTCGTGTCGAACCGCTCGGCGTGCTTGCGCATGCGCTCCATCAGGTCCGGCCCCTGAACACCGTCGTCGTCGCCGGGCCAGTTGTCGACGTCGGTCGTGGTCATGAGCTGGCCACCCTGCTCGAGACCCGTGATCAGGACCGGATCGAGGTTCGCGCGCGCCGCATACACCGCCGCCGTGTAGCCGGCGGGGCCCGAGCCAAGGATCAACAATCGATGGTGCTGTATCTCGCTCATGTACAATCGCTCCACATCGCACAGCACCGTTGTGCCGGATGGTGCATTGGCGGTAAATCCAAGGGAACTCTGATCAAACCATCCTGGCTCGCCAGAGCGGCGAAAACGAAAAGGCGCAATCTCTCGTCTTCATTCACTTTCCGCGGCTTGCAGCCGTCGAAAACTGCGGCGCGTCCGTACGCAGCAGGAAACGCAGATTCGATCAGCGCTTCCTCAGATGGGTTTGGCGGGCCGGGACCTCAAGCCCCGCTGTGTTGCGGCCGGCGCCTCGCGGGCCACCGCTCTGACCCGGCCAGACCGCCGAAAACCCTTCATGAACGGCGCTGGCGCGGAGCGTCGCTGGGGTCATACTACGTTTCCCTTCCACAATGGTAAAGGTGACGGGATGCACATAGGCGTGCCGCGCGAAACCAAGTCCCACGAAGGGCGCATAGCGTTCACGCCCGCGGCCGTCCAAGAGCTGGTCGACGCCGGTCATGCGGTCAGCGTGGAGACCGGGGCGGGCGTGGCGAGCGGGTTTGCGGATTCCGAATACCTCGCAGCCGGCGCCCGGACCGGAACCCGCACGCAGGTCTGGTCCGAAACCGACATCGTCGTGAAGGTCAAGGAGCCGCAATCCGACGAGGTTGCCATGCTCCAGGCCGGACAAACGCTGTTCTGCTTCCTGCATCTCGCAGCCGTGCCGGACCTCGGGCCGGCGCTGGCGGCCCGCGGCGTGACGGCGCTGGCGTTTGAAATGCTGTTCGCGAACGGCGCGTTGCCGTTGCTGGCGCCCATGAGCGAGATCGCCGGCCGTCTGTCCATTCAGATCGGCGCGCATCTGCTCGAACAGGCCGGTGGCGGTCGCGGTGTGCTGCTGGGCGGGATTCCGGGCGTGGAGACGGGGCGCGTCGTGGTGCTGGGCGCGGGTACCGCGGGCCTTGCGGCAGCAGGTCTGGCTGCCGCCTTCGGCACGGCGGTCGAGGTGTTCGACCTGAAACGCGAGGCGCTGGGTCGCGCGCGGGCGATCGGCCCGAATGTCAGCGCGCTGTTTGCCGAGCCCGCAGCCATCGGCGAAGCGGTGCGCGCGGCCGATCTCGTGATCGGTGCCGTGCTCGTCCCCGGTGCGCGGGCGCCGGTTGTCGTGACCCGGGCGATGGTCGAAGCCATGCGTCCCGGGAGCGTAATCGTAGACATCTCGGTCGATCAGGGCGGCTGCGTGGCCACCACCCGTCCGATGCACCATGGCGAAGCGCCTTATGCCGTGAACGGCGTTCTACACTCGACGATCACGAATCTGCCGGGCATCGTGCCGCGCACCTCGACCCTGGCTTTGTCCGGTGTGTTGATGCCCTGGGTGCGACGCCTGGCGAACCCCGATTGGCGGGGCGATCCCGCGCTGGCCGGTGCGATCAGTGTCGACGATCAGCGCGTGATCTGAAAGGGCCGCCGCCCGGCGCTGAACCATCCGGTACGGTACAATCCATGCCATCAACATTATTCAATCAAACAAGTGCTTATAGACAGTTTCAACACTTGTTTCGAGGTGCGTAATGGCGCAGGCGCGTAAGGCCCAGCCGGCCGCCGAACGGCACCCGATCCTGGCGCGCGGCGTGCGCGAGGCCGCGCTGCTCGTCGTGCTCGTGTGCGCCGCCTACGTACTGCTGGCATTGCTGACCTATCACCCGCAGGACCCGGCCTGGTCACATGCGGGCGGTGCGCATACGCGCGTCCAGAACGCCGGCGGCTGGATTGGCGCCTGGGTCGCCGACGTTTCCCTGTACGTCTTCGGGCTGTTCGCGTTCCTGTTTCCCCTGCTCATCGGGCTGGCCGGCTGGCGCTGGCTACGGCCCGCGTCCAGTCGCGGCGCGCCAGCACACGGTCCGGGCCTTCTCGCGATCCGGATCGGCGCCCTGGCCGCCACCATCATCGCGGGGAGCGCGCTCGCGCGGCTGCTGCTCGGCGATGCCGGCATGGCCGCAGGGCTGCCGGCGACCGCGGGCGGCGTCCTGGGTGACCTGGTTGCGAATGCACTGGGCGCCCAGGCGGGCGCCGTCGGTACCAAGATCCTGCTGCTCGCACTGTTCGTGGTTGGCATCGTGCTGTTCACGGGCTGGTCGTGGCTCGGGTTCATCGATGCGGTGGGCCGCGCGACGCTGGACATGCTCGCGGCGATCCGCAGCGGCTGGACGCGACTGCGCGAATCCTCGCGTGCGCGCGCCAGTGCGGCCGAGCGTGAACGCACCGTGAAGGCGACCTCGAAAAAGATCGAAAAGCGCGAGCCGGTGCGAATCGAGCCGGTCGTACGCACGGTCGAGCCGAGCCCGCGTGTGGAGCGCGAGCGGCAGAAGCCGCTGTTCAAGGCGACGCCCGGTCCGGCTGGGGCCCTGCTGCCGGCGCTGGATCTGCTCGATGCGCCGCCGCCGCAGAAGGGCGGTTACTCGGCCGAGACGCTGCAGGCGATGTCCCGGCAGCTCGAACTGAAACTGGCGGATTTCGGCGTGGAGGCCGAGGTCGTCGCGGCGACGCCCGGCCCGGTGATCACGCGATTCGAATTGCAGCCGGCACCGGGCATCAAGGCGAGCCGGATTGTCGGACTCGCGAAGGATCTTGCGCGGGCGCTGTCGACCGTCAGCGTGCGGGTCGTGGAGATCATCCCCGGCAAATCGGTGATCGGCATCGAGATCCCGAACGAGCAGCGTGAGCTCATCGCGCTGTCGGAGATTCTGCACTCGCGTGACTACGACCGCTCGGCCTCGCCGCTGACGCTGGTGCTCGGCAAGGACATCTCCGGGCAGCCGATCGTTGCGGACCTTCAGCGCATGCCACATCTGCTGGTGGCGGGAACGACCGGGTCCGGTAAGTCCGTGGCCCTGAACGCCATGATCCTGAGTCTGCTCTACAAGAGCACGCCCGATCAGGTGCGACTGATCTTCATCGATCCGAAAATGCTCGAGCTGTCGGTCTACGAGGGCATACCGCATCTGCTGGCGCCGGTCGTGACCGACATGGCGGATGCTTCGAGCGCCCTGCGCTGGTGTGTCGCCGAAATGGAGCGCCGTTACCGGCTGATGGCGGCGTTCGGCGTACGCAACATGACCGGCTTCAACCGCAAGCTGGACGATGCCGCCAAGCGCGGCGAGCCCCTGCGCGACCCGTTCTTCGTGGCGCCGCCGCCGTTTACGGCCGATGGCGAGCCCGCGGTGGTGGAACCGGCGCCGCTGCTCGAAAAGATGCCGTTCATTGTCGTGGTGGTCGACGAACTCGCCGACATGATGATGATCGTCGGCAAGAAGGTCGAGGAGCTGATCGCGCGCCTCGCGCAGAAGGCCCGCGCCGCCGGCATCCATCTGATCCTTGCCACACAGCGCCCGTCGGTGGACGTCATCACGGGGCTGATCAAGGCGAACATTCCGACGCGCGTGGCATTCCAGGTCTCGGCCAAGGTGGATTCGCGCACGATCCTCGACCAGATGGGCGCCGAGACCCTGCTCGGACAGGGTGACATGCTCTACCTGCCACCCGGTACGGGGCTGCCGGTACGCGTGCACGGGGCCTTCGTGGGCGACAACGAGGTCCACAAGGTCGTCGAATTCCTGCGATCCACCGGCGAACCGAACTATGTCGCCGGTGTCACAGACGACACAGCCGATCTGCCACTGTTGCCCGGCGAGGTGCGCGACGGCGACTCCGCGCGCTCGAATGGCGGTGAGTCCGACCCGCTGTACGACCAGGCCGTGCGCATTGTCACCGAGACGCGCCGGGCGTCGATCTCCGGTGTCCAGCGTCGCCTGCAGATCGGCTACAACCGTGCCGCGCGCATGATCGAGGAGATGGAGGCGGCCGGCATCGTCTCGGCGCCCATGCACAACGGCATGCGCGAGGTCATCGCGCCGCCACCGCCGGAGGACTGAATTGATTGGACTGACCCGGTTTGTTCTGTTCGCGTCGCTGCTGGTCGCCGCCGGGTTCGCGCGGGGCGATACCGCGAGCGAGCGGCTGGAAAAATTCCTGTCCGACGTCAAGACCCTGCGCGCGAGTTTTGTGCAGACGGTTTACGACGAGCATCACCGCGAGTTGCAACGCGGGAGCGGTTTCCTGCTGCTCAGCCGCCCGGGTCGGTTTCGCTGGACCTACATCGAACCCACCGAGCAGATCATCGTCGCCGACGGGCTCAGCATCTGGGTGCACGATGTCGAACTCGATCAGGTCAGCGTCGCGTTGCAGTCGCTGGCGTTGCGAAACACGCCGGCGGTTCTGCTCGCCGGTGGCGGGCGCATAACCGACGACTTCGATGTTCGCGATCTCGGCCTGGAGCGCGATTATCAGTGGGCCGAGATGACGCCGCACGACCAGAGTGGCGACTTCACGCGCCTGCGGGCCGGTTTCGGACTAAAGGACCTGCGCGTGATCGAGATCGACGATCGACTTGGACGCACGACGCGCATCGAGTTTCGCGACGTCGTGCGCAACCTCGAGCTTGATCCAAAGGAATTCAAGTTCGAACCACAGAACGCCTTCGACGTCTTCCAGGGCTGATGCAACGGAGCGCTCGGGCGGCGGCCGGGTGGTGTCTGCTCCGGAGTGCTGGATATTGGTCTGATGGCGAATTCCCGGGTGAACACGCCCGACTTGCGCGGGTTTCGCTTTCCATACAGATGGCGCGATCGCTCATTATCAAAGGCATCAGGAAGATACACCGCGCGCACGGCGAACTGGCCCATTCCGTCTACACTGGGCAATAGGTCCTTTTTATTCAAGGGGTGCCGGTGTCGTTAAAACCACTTGATCCACTGAACATTCTGGGACTGGTTTTTCTATCCCTGGCGCTGGGGATTACGGCCAGGGGCTTGCAACCCGCAGCAGAGCCAACACTGCGCATTCTGTGGACAAATGACACGCACGGCTATTTGAGCCCGCTTTTTCATCGCGAGGAAGGTGATTATCAGTTTGTCGATCGCGCGCGGGAGGAAGGCCGCTCGGGCGGCATGGCCCATATGGCGGCTGCCATTGATCAGCAGCGGCAGCGCCATCCAGATCGTACCTTGTTGGTGGACAGTGGCGACACCTGGCATGGCACAGCCGTGCCGGTGCGCTTGGCTGGCAAGCCGGTGGTGGAAGTCATGAACGCGATGGGCTATGACGCGATGGTGCCCGGCAATGTGGACTTATTTTACGACCAGGGTACGGTGGAGGCCTTGTTCGAAGCCGCAGAGTTTCCGATTGTCGCAGCCAATTTCTACGACGCCGAGTGGGGTGAGCGCGCCGATCTGCCCAATCTGAAACCGTACATTGTGCGCGAACTCAACGGCATAAAGGTCGGCATTATCGGCATGACGTATCACTGGATGTCGAAAGTCACCAATCATCCGCAGTGGAGCTTCGGCCTGCGACTGGACGAGGTGCAGGCCGACGTGGACAACCTGCGGAACAAGCAGGACGTTGACGTCGTGATCCTGCTCTCGCACATGGGCTGGAAGGTGGATGCGAAGTTCGCCGAAATGGTCAACGGCATTGATGTGGTGATCGGCGCGCATACGCACGACGCGCTATACCGACCCGACCTCGTGCACAACGCCAAAAGCCAGCGCGGTGTCATCATTGTGCAAAGCGGTTCGCACGGCAAGCTGCTGGGCCAGCTGGATCTGCACATCGCCAACAAGCGCGTCGTTGAATTCGAGCAGACCCTGTTTCCGATTCGGGCCAACCAAATCGAACCTGATCGAGAAATCGCGGCAATGATCGAGAAATTCCGCGCACCATACAAGGAAGAGCTGGAGCGGGTCATCGGTAAAGCCGAAACGGTGATTTACCGCCAAGGCACGTGGCAAAGCACTGGCGACAATCTTGTCACCGACGCGCTGCGCGAGCGCACCGGTCAGAACATCAGCGTCGCGGAGCCGGGGCGCTACGGCGCGAGCATTCTGCCCGGCGATATCACGGTGGAAGACGTTTTCAATCTGGTGCCCACCGAGGCGCCCGTGCACACCATGAAATTCTACGGCCGCGATATACAAGCGATGCTGGAAGCGGCCGTGGATAACGTCGTCACCGACGACATTCTGCAAAAGGTCGGCAGCAATATGTGGCGTTTTTCCGGCGTCGAGCTGGTGGTCGATCTAACCAAGAAACACCCGAACAGAATCCAGAAAATCACCGTCGACGGGCAACCGCTGGCTGCTGACCGGCTTTACTCCCTGGCCGAGTTTAATCTCTTTCTCAGAAACAGCCCGTTAGCGGTCGACGGCAAGAAAACCCACTTGGTCGGTCCGCATGAAATCATCGCCTACATTGAGGATCGCGGCACCGTGGCGCCGGCGCTCGATCACAGGCTTGCCACGCCGCAGGGCGACATCCTCGGCGATCATCTGCACCTGCCAACAATCTGGCAGGAGGCCGGCAAGAGCGAAGTCACCACAGGCTGAAATCAGCCTATTCGGTATCGCGGGCGAGTCGATCAGAACGGGCAGTTGATGGAAGCGAAGCTTCCCGGGCAATGATTTCCTGATCAGACGTTCAAGAGGTTTCAACGGTCGTATCGTAGCGGCACCGGGCACGTCGTTCTCGACGCGCTGGATCTGACTGGGCGGCTGACGGCACGGCTGCCGCGGCCGCTGGTCAATCTGGTCCGCCAGCATGGGCGTATGCACCAAACAGGGTACACCGCGCGCTGGCGACGACGACGGGTGGGGGCCGGAGTACCGGTGTGATGGGCCGGTCCCGGGTAGAATCATCCGAAATGCATGCTTGTGCTGCTTTTCCCGCCACATTGAAACTCGAACCACAGACCGCCTTCGATGTCTTCCGGCGATGACGCACCGGCCGGAGCCGATACACGGCCGCTGGCCGACCGTGTGCGGCCGGCTACGATCGATGCGCTGAGCGGTCAGGCACATCTGCTCGGTCCGACCGGCCCACTTGCCCAGGCGCTTCGAACCGGCCGCCTGCATTCGATGATCCTCTGGGGCCCGCCTGGCACTGGCAAGACCACGCTAGCACGCATGCTGGCCGACGCCAGCGGCGCGCAATGGATCAGCCTGTCCGCCGTGCTCTCGGGCGTCGCCGATATTCGCAAGGCCGTCGCGGAGGCCAAGGCGCACGCAGGGGCGACCGTGCTGTTTGTCGACGAGGTACACCGGTTCAACAAGGCGCAGCAGGATGCGTTTCTGCCGCATGTCGAGGACGGCACGCTGACCTTCATCGGCGCGACCACCGAAAACCCGTCCTTTGCGCTGAACAACGCGTTGCTCTCACGGGCCCGTACCTATGTGCTGAAGTCGCTCGAGCCCACGGAAATCGTCGCGATTCTCCAGCGCGCACTGCGAGAAGACGCGGCGCTGGAAGGACTCTCCGGACGATTTGAGGACGACACACTCGCGCTGATCGCGGACATGGCGGACGGCGACGCGCGGCGCGCGCTGAATCTCCTCGAGCAGCTGTCATTGCGGATCGGGGAGGGGCGTGATCCGGTCAGGCGCGGGCGCGCCGCGGAACTCCTCGCCGGTGGCGACGGGCGACGGTTCGACCGCGGCGGCGACGTGTTCTATGACCAGATCTCCGCCCTGCACAAATCGATTCGAGGCTCGTCGCCGGATGCGGCGCTGTACTGGCTTGCGCGCATGCTCGACGGCGGCACCGACCCGCTGTATCTGGCCCGGCGCCTCGTGCGTATCGCCAGCGAGGACATCGGCAACGCCGATCCGCGCGCATTGCGTATCACGCTGGATGCCTGGGAGGCGCAGGAACGGCTGGGCAGCCCGGAGGGCGAACTTTCGTTGGCGCAGGCCGCGGTGTATCTGGCCTGTGCGGCCAAGAGCAATGCGGTATACGCAGCCTTCAACGCAGCGCGTTCCGCCGTCCAGGAACAGGGTTCGCTTGCGGTTCCCATGCATCTGCGCAACGCGCCCACTGCGCTCATGAAGTCCGTTGGGGCGGGGCGCGACTATCGGTATGCCCATGACGAGCCGGAGGCCTACGCGGCCGGCGAGACCTATCTACCGCCCGAACTGGCGGGGCGGCGTTTCTATGTGCCGGTCCCGCGCGGACTGGAGATCAAGATCGCTGAAAAACTTGCCCGGCTGCGCGATCTGGATGCGCGGAGCGGGTCTTTCCCGACCGACGAATAGCCGCCATATCCTGATCAGTTCGCCGTCCGGGCCCGGTCCAGAACTGTTCGCCGCGGGGCGGGTTCGGTACCATCGCGGACTTTGATTCTTGGGCCCAACCATGTGGCACACAGTGGCCATCGCCGGGGGCGGTGCAGTCGGCGCGCTGCTGCGCTACTGGACCGCGCAGGCCGTCTACGCGTGGCTTGGACGCGGGTTCCCGTGGGGCACGCTGGTCGTCAACGTGTCGGGGTCGCTGGTCATGGGCGTGCTCTATTTCCTGATGATCGAGCGGCTCGCGGTGGCTGCGGAATGGCGCAGTTTCTGGCTGATCGGGTTGTTGGGTGCGTTCACCACGTTTTCGACCTTTTCGATCGAAACCTTGAATCTGATCGAGCAGGCCGACTACACCAAGGCCGTGGCAAACATGCTGATCAGTGTTCTGGCCTGTGTGGGCGCAGCCTGGCTGGGTATGGTGGTGGCGAGGCAGGTGGGATGAAGGCGAACGATGTAACCGTGGTGCGAATCTACTGTAGCGAAGCGGGAGACCACTATCGCTCGCTGCTCCGGATTCTGCATGACCAGGAGCAGGTCGCGGGTGTCACCGCGTTTCGCGGCATCGCCGGTTTCGGTTCGCACGGTCGCGTGCATGAAGCCGGCCTGCTGGACATGTCGGCCGATCTGCCGATCATCATCGAGTTTTTCGACCGCCCGGAGAAGGCTGCGGCGGTGATCGAACATCTGAAGACCCGCGTCGCGGCCGGCCACATGGTGTCCTGGTCAGCGACCCTTCATCTGGATTGAGAATTCATGCTTGACCCGAAACGACTGCGCGGCGACGCAGCCGCGGTAGCCGCGGCCCTGACCAAACGCGGTTTCACCCTGGACACGAACGCACTGGATGCACTCGAGTCACGCCGCAAGGCGACCCAGCTCGCGGCCGAGCAGCTTCAGGCCGAGCGCAATGCGCGCTCAAAAGCGATCGGGCTCGCCAAGGCCAAGGGCGAGGACATCGCGCCGCTGCTGGCCGAGGTGGCCGATCTCGGCGAGCGCATTAAGGCCGCCGAGGCCGAGTCCGAGCAGGTCCAGGCCGAACTGCGCGCGCTGAGTCTGGGCATTCCGAACGTTCCGCACGAGTCGGTGCCGGTGGGCACGAGCGAGGCGGACAACCTTGAGGTCCGACGCTGGGGTGCGCCGCCGGAGTTTGATTTCGAACCGCGCGACCATGTCGATGTCGGCGCGGGGCTGGGGCTCGATTTCGAATCGGCGAGCCAGCTCTCTGGCAGTCGCTTCGCGGTTATGCTCGGCCCGGTCGCCCGTCTGCACCGCGCGCTTGCGCAGTTCATGCTCGAATTGCACACGACCGAGCACGGTTACACCGAGGCCTACGTCCCGTACCTGGTGAACGCCGCGAGCCTGACCGGAACCGGCCAGCTGCCAAAGTTCGAGGCCGATCTGTTCCGTGCCGCGGGGCACGATCTGTACCTGATCCCGACCGCGGAGGTGCCGGTCACTAACCTGGTGGCCCAGGGCATCGTCGAAGCGGATGCGCTGCCGCTCAAGCGCTGCGCGCACACCCCGTGCTTTCGCAGCGAGGCCGGCTCCTACGGAAAGGATACCCGCGGCATGATCCGCCAGCACCAGTTCGACAAGGTCGAGCTGGTGCAGATCGTCGCGCCAGGCAACTCCTACGAAGCACTGGAGGAACTCACGACGCATGCAGAGACCGTCTTGCAGCGTCTGGGGCTTGCGTATCGGGTCGTCGCGTTGTGCGGTGGCGATCTGGGCTTTTCCGCGGCGAAGACCTATGACCTGGAAGTCTGGCTGCCGGGGCAGGGCGCCTATCGGGAGATCTCCTCGTGCAGCAATTTCGAGGATTTTCAGGCGCGGCGCATGCAGGCGCGCTGGCGCAATCCGGCGACCGGCAAACCCGAGCCGGTGCATACCATCAACGGCTCCGGGCTGGCGGTCGGACGCACATTGGTGGCGGTGCTGGAAAATTACCAGCAGGCCGACGGGAGCGTCGTGATCCCCGAGGCGCTGCGGCCGTTCATGGGCGGACAGGAGCGTCTAACAGCTTGTTGAAAAAGGCCCATCCATGGCCTTTTCAACGTCGCAACCGAAAAGCGTGGTTTTCGGTTGCTCACGAAAATCAAACACTTGCATGTTCGATTTTCGGGCGAGACCCTTCCTGTCTCGCGTAAAGCCGGGCTGAGGCCGCAAATGCGACGCTCGATCAGGACGATTTGACGTACTGGATCAGCAGGTACACAAAGCCGATCACCACCGCCAGTGCCAGCAGTGCGGCCGGCCAGTCGCCGGGCTTGGCGTCCGGGGTGGCCTCTTTGACCGCCCGCCAGCGGCGGATCATCATCACCAGCCACATGACCAGCACCGCGGCCCACAGCCATTGGGTCCAGTGACCGGGCATTTCGGGGTATCGGTGGGCGGAAAATGCGTCCGGCCCGCAGGGGGGCCGGACGCCGTTCGACTAGTCGTCGCTCGTCAGCCCGAGGATGTTCAGCAGGCTGATGAAGATGTTGAAAATGCTGAGGTAGATGCCATAGGTGGCCATGATGTAGTTCGTCTCACCGCCGTTGATGATGCGGCTGGTGTCGAACAGGATGAACCCGCTCATGAGCAGCAGGATCACCGCGGAGATGGCCAGCGAGAGAATCGGCAGCTGGAAGAACAGGTTCGCGAGCATCAGCACGACGACGCCGATCATGCCGGCGACCAGAAAGCCGCCCATGAAGCTGAAATCCCGCTTGCTCGTAAGGGCATAGGCGGACAGACCCAGGAAGATCACGCCCGTTCCGCCGAACGCCGTTGCGACGATCTGCGGACCCTTCGGCAGCGACAGGTAGATCGACAGGATGGCGCCGAGTCCGAAACCGAGCAGACCCGTGATCAGGAAGATCACGCCAATGCCGGCCGCCGAATTGGCCGTTCGTGGCAGCACGAAGATGCCCAGCACCATGGATGCGATGACCGCGATCAGGTAGGTCATCGGCGACATCTCGAGCGCCATGGACGCCATTGCCGTCAGCGCGCTGAAGCCAAGGGTCAGCGCGAGCAGCAGGTAGGTGTTTTTCAGAACCCGGTTCGTGGTCAGCGCGGAGCCGGCACGTGCCGGGATCGCACGGATCGAATCATTCATCGGAGCGTTGCCTCCAGGTAATCGACTGGTTCGGGGCTTAACAGGTTGTTGAAAAAGGCCCATCCATGGCCTTTTCAACGTCGCAACCGAAAAGCGCGGTTTTCGGTTGCTCACGAAAATCAAACACTTGCATGTTCGATTTTCGGGCGAGACGTCCCTGTCGCGCGACATCAGGCTGTTGAAAGGAGAATTTCAACAGCCTGTTAAGACCGCAGCGGACTCGCGGTGTTCCCGACCGGGACCCATCCTACCTACGGTTGTGCTCGGGTATTATGCGGGCGCGCGTCACGGATGCAAGCCGTCGTGGCTCGGGCCAGATCTATGAGCCTGGCGCGTGGCAGGCACGATCGGTCCCGCGCTTGCAGTGGTTTGGGCATAATCATGCGTAAGCCGATGATTCCGCTGGATCGGTCTAGGCCGGCGCTGATCATCGGTGGGCACGTTCCCGGAGAGGTGGCAGAGCGGTTGAATGCACCGGTCTTGAAAACCGGCAGGCCCTTGCGGGCCTCGTGGGTTCAAATCCCACCCTCTCCGCCAATTCAACCCGGCCCAGCGGTTGTTGCATCGCCGGGCAGTACGCCAGCGCGCAATTGCATTAATCGCTCCATTACGTGACAATATAAGAATCTACTAATCCCAAAATCCGGCGCGCCGGTTCCCTTGGTGGCCGTTGCCGGAGGCGATTCTTACTGCGAGGTGAACCATGTCTGACTTCGATCAAGAACTCGACGCGACCGGCCTGAACTGCCCGCTGCCGATCCTGCGTGCGAAGAAAACCCTCAATGGCATGACCAGTGGTCAGGTGCTGCGCGTGATCGCGACGGACCCGGGCTCGGTCAAGGACTTTGAGGCGTTCGCGAAGCAGACCGGCAATGCGCTGCTGAAGTCCGGCGAGGCCGACGGCAAGTTCATGTTCCTGCTCAAGCGGGCCTGATTGAACGCGGTCCGACCAGAGACCGGAACCGGAGGGTAAGCAAATGTCCGATACCAAGAGCTTGGCCATCATCGCTACAAAGGGTTCGCTCGACTGGGCGTATCCGCCGTTCATTTTGGCGTCGACCGCCGCGGCGCTCGGCTACGACACGCAGATCTTCTTCACCTTCTACGGGCTCCAGCTTGTGCGCAAAAAGCTCGACCTGCAGGTGACGCCGCTCGGCAATCCCGGAATGCCCATGCCGCTGGCAATGGACAAGTGGTTCCCGGTTGCATTGACCGCACTGCCCGGCATGCAGAGCATGATGACCTTCATGATGAAGAACAAGATGAAGGCCAAGGGTGTGGCGAGCGTCGAAGAGTTGCGCGAACTGTGTCAGGAGGCCGAGGTCAAGCTGATCGCCTGCCAGATGACGGTCGATCTGTTCGACTTCGATCACAAGGATTTCATCGACGGGCTCGAGTTTGGTGGTGCCGCGACGTTCTTCGAGTTTGCCGGCGAATCGGACATCTGCCTGTACATCTGAACGAACAAACCCGTGGTCCGGTTCCGGTCCGCGGGTTTTTTTTGCCGGTTGGCATAAGAAATTTATTTCTGTATATAAGAACCGCCTCTCAAGCGCGTCGCGTTTTTTTCGCTCACGCCGGGACATGAGACCAGAACCACCATGGCCGATCGTCGTCTACAGGTGTTTTTCACGGTCGCGAAGCTGCTGAGCTTCACGAAGGCCGCCGAGGCGCTGCACATGACGCAGCCCGCGGTCACGTTTCAGGTTCGTCAGCTCGAAGAACAGTTCAACACCCGACTGTTCGATCGTACGCATAACCGCATCTCCCTTACGGATGCCGGCCGGCGGGTCTATGAGTACGCCGATCGCATCTTCGATCTCTACGCGCAGATGGAGAACGCCGTCAAGGAGGTCACGGGTGATGTCAGCGGCGCGCTGCTGCTGGGTGCGAGCACGACGGTGGCTGAATACATGCTGCCGTCGCTGCTTGGCGATTTCAAAAAGCGTTACCCGGACGTCGAGATACATCTGAAGGTCTCGAATACCGACGGCATTGTGCAGATGGTGGAGAACAACACCATCGATCTCGGCGTTGTAGAAGCACCGGTCGCGAACAAGAATCTCGACGTCGAGGTGTGCCGGATCGACGAACTGGTCGTTGTGGTCGATCCGGATCATCCGCTCGCGAGTGCCGGCAGCGTGAGCGTGGAACGCATGACGACGTTTCCGTTCATCTGCCGCGAGGAAGGTTCGGGCACGCGCGAGGTGATTGCGGAATACCTGCGCACCGCGGGCGGATGCGACGAAAGCGCGATCAAG
This sequence comes from Chromatiales bacterium, assembly GCA_020445605.1. NCBI lineage: Bacteria > Pseudomonadati > Pseudomonadota > Gammaproteobacteria > Chromatiales > Chromatiales bacterium. The sequence goes on along the minus strand of JAGRGH010000049.1, from coordinate 274,460 downwards.
ATCAGCATGGAACTCGGCAGTCCCGAGGCCGTCAAGGGTGCGGTCGAAGCCGGCATGGGGCTTTCGATCATCTCCAAGACCACAATTGCAAAAGAGCTACAGCTGGGCACCCTGCGGGCAATTGCGCTGGATCCGCCGCTGGAACGACCATTCTCGTTCGTGCGCCAGAAGCAGAAATTCCGCCACCGGGTAATGGAAGAATTGCTCGAGTTCGCGCGCGACTATTGCACCGAGACAGTAGAACCCAGCGTTTGATTGCGAATCCGGCGATCACGGGCGGCCTTCAACGCCGTCTGCTCAAACTGTTCGCGGACCTGGACGCGCGTGATCAGGAAACCGTGCTCGCGCTCGTCGAGGTTCTGGCCGGGCGTCGTCAGGCCAATGCAGAAGTGGCGTCCGCTGTTCCGGTGCTCACCCCTCGGCCTGAATCCGAAACCGTCGTGGGCGCGATGCGCAGGCTGTCAGGCGACTACACCATGCTGAATACCGACGATCTGCTGCACGAGGCCTCCGCCCTGATGAGCGAGCACATGCTGCAGGGGCGCGATGGCGCCGATGTGATCACCGCACTTGAGACCCTGTTCGCACGTCATTACACGAAGCGTTTTGGCGCTCCGAAAGGATAGGCAGGCCCCCCATGAATACCCTGACCGCTTGGTTCAAGCGAACACTTGCCGATCCGCAAATTGTCTATCTGTCAATTGCGCTGATCGTCGGCTTTGCGATCGTTCTGTCGATGGGCGAAATGCTCGCGCCGGCGCTCGCGGGGGTGGTCATCGCGTACCTGCTCGAGGGTCTCGTTCGCCCCCTGGAGCGTGCCCGTATTCCGCGGCTGCTTGCCGTGATCATCGTGTTCCTGCTGTTTCTGGCGCTGGTTCTGCTCCTGATTTTCGGCATGTTGCCGCAAATCTCGGTACAGGCAACGCAGCTGATCCAGGAACTGCCAAGCATGCTCGCACGCGGGCAGGAACTGTTGATGACACTTCCGCATCGTTACCCGGAGATTGTTTCAACCGAACAGGTCGACGATGTGATCCGCGTGATCAAGGGCGAGATCGGCGTTTTCGGACAGCGCATCTTGTCATTGTCGCTGTCATCGGTCGTCGGCCTGATCACCATCATGGTCTACGCGATCCTGGTGCCGCTGCTGGTGTTTTTCTTCCTGAAGGACAAGGATCGCATCTTTGCCTGGTTCGGCCAGATGCTGCCGCGCGACAATCATCTTGCGAAACGGGTCTGGTCGGATGTTGACGCGCAGATCGGCAACTACGTGCGCGGCAAGTTCTGGGAAATCTTCATCATCTGGGCTACCAGTGCACTGACGTTTTCGATCATGGGTCTGCAGTATTCGATGCTGCTTGGCATGCTGGTTGGGCTGTCGGTGATCATTCCGTATATCGGCGCGGCCGTGGTCACGATTCCCGTGCTGGCGGTGGCTTATTTCCAGTGGGGCTGGCATTCGGACTTCTTCTACCTTTCGATTGCGTATTTCGTCATCCAGGCGATCGACGGAAACGTGCTGGTTCCACTGCTGTTTTCCGAGGTCGTTAATCTGCATCCCGTCGCGATCATCGTCGCGATCCTGTTCTTTGGCGGGCTTTGGGGGTTCTGGGGCGTGTTCTTCGCGATCCCACTGGCAACCCTGGTGCAAGCGGTGCTGCGCGCATGGCCGCGAACGGCCGACGCCGCAGCCGGCACCAACGCGCCGGCGTGAGCGACTGTGCAGATCTGGGCGTGGCGCTCGACGCGCTGCGCGACGGCCGCTTTGAAACGGCACTGCCGGTACTCGAATGTCACGCGAATGCCGGTGTGGCGCTGGCGCAGTATCACCTCGCCTGGGCCTATGCCAACGGCGACGGCGTGGGGCTTAACTACGTGGTTGCCGGCGAGTGGATGCTGCGTGCGGCGCATTCCGGGTTCGCGCCGGCGCAGGCGCGCATCGCCTGGATGTATGCCAACGGTCTCGGAGTCGATCACGACGACTTGCAGGCCGGCCGCTGGTATCGTGCGGCGGCCGAGCAGGGCTCGGCCAACGCCCAGTACATGCTGGCGACGATGTATCGCTGGGGACGTTATGGCGCCGAACGTGATGCACAGCAGATGTTGCGCTGGTATTCGCGCGCTGCGGAAAGCGGGTTCGCCCCGGCTCAGTATCAGCTGGGCAAGCTCGCCATGGAGGGAAAGCATGTGGACCGGAATCCGCTGGTCGCCTTCCGCTGGCTCGTTGCTGCGGCGACTAATGGCAGTGCCTCGGCCAAGAAGTCGCTCGAGAAACTCCACGCACAGATGAGTCCGAACGAACGTCGCGCCGCGCAGGCGTTGCTGAGCGGCAAGCAGGACAGTCGCGGTTCAACCGCCGGGCGGGGCCAACATCAGGCCTGACTGACGATCAGCCAATCGGCGGGCCGAACCATGGCCCGCACAGACTTGCGAAAAGGGAAAAGTCGGTGTTCCGTCCGGACCATACGGCCTGTCACAGGACCTGCGACGCATAGTCCGCCAGTCGCGAACGCTCGCCGCGGCGCAGCGTGATGTGGCCGCTGTGTTCCCAGTTCTTGAACCGGTCCACGACGTAGGTCAGCCCGGACGAGGTCTCGGTCAGATACGGCGTGTCGATCTGGGCGATGTTGCCCAGGCAGACGATCTTCGAACCCGGCCCCGCGCGCGTGATCAGGGTCTTGAGCTGTTTTGGCGTAAGGTTCTGTGCTTCGTCGATGATGATGTACTTGTTCAGGAACGTGCGCCCGCGCATGAAGTTCACCGAATGGATGTGGATCCGGCTTGCAAGCAGGTCGTTTGTCGCACGTCGGCCCCAGTCACCACCCTCGGTCTTTTCGGTCAGCACTTCGAGGTTGTCCATCAGGGCGCCCATCCACGGCGCCATCTTTTCCTCCTCCGTGCCGGGCAGGAATCCGATGTCTTCGCCGACCGGCACCGTCACGCGCGTCATGATGATGTCGCGATAGCGATTGCGGTCCAGCACCATGGTCAGACCGGCTGCCAGCGCGAGCAGCGTCTTGCCCGTGCCAGCCATGCCGAGCAGGGTGACGAAATCGATTTCTTCGTCGAGCAGCAGATTCAGCGCGAAGTTCTGTTCGACATTACGCGCGCGGATGCCCCATACCGCGTGGTGCTCGTTGCGATGGTCGTGTACGCGTTCAATCACGGCCGATCCTTCGCCGACTTCCCGAACGATCGCATCCATGGAACTGCCGATGCTCAGGCACTGGTTCGGAAACCAGCCTTCGATCTCGGGGCCGGTGATGCGATAGAAGGTACGCCCGTCGGTTTCCTGCCAGGAGGCGATGTCCTTGCCGTGCGTCTCCCAAAAGCTCTCGGGCAGCTCGACATAGCCTGAATAGAGCAGGTTGACGTCGTCGAGCACCTTGTCATTGAAATAGTCCTCGGCATAGATGCCGAGTGCCGCGGCCTTGATGCGGAGATTGATGTCCTTGGAGACCAGAACGATCTCGCGTCCGGCGTGTGCTTCGCGCAAGGCAATGGTGATCGCGAGAATCGAATTGTCCGCCGACTGTCCAGCCAGGGATTTCGGCAGGCTGGCCTCCAGCGCCTCGGTCTGCAAGAACAGCCGGCCGGTGGCCTGTCCCCCATGTCGCCCGGCGAATCCGTATCCTTCGAGCGGGAGACCGGCACGAATCTGCTCGGCATCCAAGTCACGCACCATGTCGTCCAGAAACCGGCTGGTCTGGCGCACGTTGCGTGCGACCTCCGAGGTTCCCTTCTTCGCGGAGTCGAGTTCCTCGAGCACGACCATCGGCACGAACAGATCGTGTTCCTTGAAACGAAACAGCGCCGTCGGGTCGTGCATCAGCACGTTCGTGTCGATCACGAACAGGCGTGTTTCGGTCGTGGCAGACGATGCGGGTGGCTTTGTCATTGTGTTTATCCGGTGTTTCTCATGCCGGCGGCAATTGCATTGATGGTGCGCAGCACGACCTGGGTGGCGTTGTCACGTTGTTCGGTGGAAAGCCGTGCATCCCGTACGCGGCGCAGTCGATCGACCTGGATGAAGTTCAAGGGGTCAAGATACGGGTTGCGCCGCTGCAGTGACAGGGCCAGCACCGGATCGTCCTCCATCAGCGCTGTCTGGCCCGTGATTGCGATGATCATCGCGACAGTGCGCTCGTACTCTGCGCGGATCCGGGAAAGGATGGGCTCGGCGGTTCCGGGGTCTTCGGCGAGACCTGCGTAGTATCGCGCGATATGCATTTCGGCCTTGTACAGCGCCATCTGCGTGTTGGACAGCAGGGCGCGGAAGAACGGCCAGGTTCTGAACATGGATTGGAGCTTCTCAAGTGCGTCGGGCGCGCTGTCCGCGAATGTCGACAGGGCACTGCCGATCCCAAACCACGCGGGCAGGGTATGGCGTGACTGCGCCCACGCAAACACCCAGCCGATTGCCCGGATGGACGACTTCGAGCGGTCGCCCTTGTTGCGGTGCGACGGGCGCGACCCGATGTTCAGGAACGCAAGTTCGTTGGCCGGCGTCGCCTGGTAGAAGTAGTCCATGAACCCGGTCGTGCGTTCGGTCAGATCGCGAAAGTTGCGCTCGCTCTCGACGCTTAGCGTGCCGGCGACTTCCGCGAAGTCCTGGTAGTTGTCCTCCGGCTCGCCGAGCAGATCGCAGCTTGCCTTGATGGTGCCGGTCAGTCCCATGGCGAGTTCATAGATGGCCGTCTCGGGATTGCTGTAGCGATACGAGATGACTTCGCCCTGTTCGGTGAACTTCAGGCGCCCGCGCACGGTGCCCGGCGGCTGCGCGAGCACGGCCTCGTGGGTCGGACCGCCGCCACGACCGATCGTGCCGCCGCGACCGTGGAACAGCAGAAACTCTACGGCGTGATCGCGGGAGATCTCCGCGATTCGGCTTTGCGCCTGATACAGACTCCAGGCCGAGGTCAGCATGCCGCCGTCCTTTGCCGAGTCCGAATATCCAAGCATGATTTCCTGAATGTCACCGCTGGCGTGCAGCAGTCCTCGATAACAGGCGTTTGAGTACATGCCACCGAGCAGGGCGTTGATGTTGCCGAGATCGTTGATCGTCTCGAACAGTGGCGCGACGCGCAGCCGGCAGAACCAGTCGTCGCCGCGGCGACCAGCGAGCCCTGCGATTCGTGCCAGCAGCATGACCTCAAGCACATGGGAGGCGCGCGAGGCCATGGAAATGATGTAGCTGCCGAACGCATGTGAACTGACCTCGCGACGCATGACCGGAACGGCCTCGAGCGTCGCGATGACCTCGTTCGCTGTCTCGCTGAGTCGGCTGCGATCCACCGGCAGCGATTCACGCTCGATCGCTGTGGCAAGCACCTCCAGGCGCGCCGCCTCATGCAGACTCTGATAATCAGGCGCATTCCACTGCTGCGCGAGCACTTCAGCAACGGCTTCGGTGTGTCGTCTGGCTTCCTGGCGCAGGTCCAGTTGCATCAGGTGGAATCCGAAGCTTTCGACCAGGCGCAGCAGGTCGCTGAGCGCTGCATTGGCAATTGCCTCGTCGCCGGAGCGCACGAGCAGGTGACGAATGGCCTTCAGATCGGACTCGAACTCGTGCGCGGATTGGTAGGCATCGGGCGCGTCCGTGACCTTCTCGGACCCCGCAAGGCGCGCTTCGACTGCATCCAGCCGTGCGCGCAGTCGTGTCCGGATGATGTCCAGCCGGTGACGATACGGTTCCGATGCGAAACGTCGCGGGTTCTGCATGCGCAGCCGTACACTGATGGTCTGGTCGACCTCGCCGAGGTTCTCGATAATTTCGTTCGCGCCGGGGCTGAGGGCCGCGGAATGCGTCAACTGGCTGATCAGTTCCGACACGCGCCGGATATATTCCCCGAGCACCGTCGCGGTGTGATAGCGGACGGCCATGCAGGTCTGCACCGCCGTCACGTTCGGGTTGCCATCGCGATCGCCACCGGTCCAGGAGCCGAAACGGATCATGGTCGGCAGGTGCAGAGGGTGACCACCGTCGGCGACCGGGTAGGCGCGCTCAAACGCGCTGGCCATGCGCCGGTACATGTCCGGCAGGGTGGAGAACAGGCACTGACGGAAATAGTGCATGTTGTTGCGAATCTCGTCCTCGACCTGCGGTCGATGCGCGCGCACCTCATCGGTGTGCCAGATGGTCTGGATTTCGCGTTTGACTTCCGCGATCAGTGCGCGCCGATCGGCCTCGGCCAGGCCCGGCTGTTCAAGTTTGAGCGCGGTGGTGAACAGCCGCCGCAACCACATCAGCATCGTGCGACGTTTGGCCTCGGTCGGGTGCGAGGTGAAGACCGGCTGGTAGTGGATGCGCTCGAATAGGCCAAGCACCTGATCACGACTCAGACCCTGCGCGGCCAGTGTCGAAAAGGTATGTTCAAACGAGCCGACCCACAGGCCCTGGCCGAGCCGCTTGACACGCTCGCGCTGACGAAACAGGTGGATCTCGTCGGCGATGTTGACGAGACTGAAATAGATGTTGAAGGCGCGGGTGATCGGTACCAGCTCGATGTCCGAGAGCTGCGCGATCGCGGCGATCAGTCGCTGGCGCAGGCGTTCGTCGTCGCGCTTGCGCAGCCTGACGAACCCCGAGCGCAAACGCTCGACGGCAGCCAGCGTCTGCGCGCCGGCCTGCTCGCCGACGACCTCGCCCAGCAGAGTGCCAAACAGCTTTACGCGGCGGCGAAGTTCCGCGTCGCGTTCCAGCGCGAACTGATGGAAACGATCACGTTCGTCCATCCGGACCTCCGGGGTGGAGGATGCGCGAGGCTGAAGGTCGGTTCGATTCAGACACGGCCACCGCGCGGTTCGCGCGATCCGCGCGGTGGCCGGTCGGCGATGTCAGTTCAGGGACTGGTAGTAATCCATGAGAATCTTCGCGACTTCCGGTCGCGAAAATTCCGGCGGCGGCGCAATGCCGTTGCCGAGCATCTCACGCACCTTGGTGCCTGAGAGCAGCACGAAATCTTCCTTGGTATGGTCGGGCACGTCGCGCATCATCACCACGCGATTGAGCTTCTTGCTGTAGGCGGTGTGATCGGCATTGAAGATCTCGATCTCAAGTGCGCCACGTGGAACCTGATCCTGGAAGATCGTTTGTGCATCGAAGGCGCCGTAGTAATCACCGACGCCGGCATGGTCACGGCCGATGATGAAATGCGTCGCCCCCATGTTCTGGCGGAACAGCGCGTGCAGCACGGCCTCGCGCGGGCCGGCGTAGAGCATGTCGAAGCCATAGCCGGTGACCATCGCGCTGTTCGGCGGGAAGTACAGCTCGACCATCTTGCGTATTGCCGCATCGCGCACGGGCGCCGGAATATCACCCTTCTTGAGCTTGCCGAGCAGCATGTGGATGACCACGCCGTCCGCGCCAATCGACTCACGTGCCATGTGGCACAGCTCTTCATGCGCACGGTGCATGGGATTGCGGGTCTGGAACGCGACGACCTTTTTCCAGCCGCGTTCGGCGATTTCGTTGCGAATCTCGACTGCGGTGCGGAAGGTGTCCGGGAAATCCGTCTGGAAGTAGGAGAAGTTCAGAACCTGGATCGGCCCGGACAGACAGACCTTGCCGACGCTGTTGAACGCGGCGACGCCCGGATGCTCGGGATCGGTGGTGGCGTAGACCTTCTCGGTCATGAAGGCCATGTCGGCATCCGAGAATTCCTCAACCGCGGTCACCTCCATGACGGCCAGCACGGGATTTCCCTCGACATTTGGATCGCGCAGCGCAATGCGGTCGCCCGGTTTGATGTTGCCGGCGCTCTCAACGCAGTTGACGACGGGTACCGGGAAGAAGGTCCCGTCGGTCATGACCATGCTGTCGGCGACGGCCATTGCGTCGGCCTTGTTCATGAATCCGGACAGCGGCGTGTAGTAACCACCGCCGAGCTGAACGGCATTGCCGGCAGCAGCCGACGAGATCACGATGGACGGCAGGCTTTCGGCCTCGTGCATCAGCGCATGGTGGCGGTCAGGGTCGTAGACGAACAGCGGCTTGAGCGTGTCCGAACCGTGCGGTTTGATCATCTGGGGATCCCTCGGGAAGACGGTAGACGATGCCGGCCGTGCAACGCGCTAAAGGGGATGCTGCGCCCGGCTCTGGCAGGGGGAAACGTGGCGTAGGGTACCGTAGCGCCGACCCTTGGGGCTAAAGCAGTTTTTGATACGCCCATAATGCCCGCACGGCGAACCACGCGCCGCACCTACGCCGGCGGTCGGCAAAATCGCACATCGCCCGTCGCGCGCCGCCGCTGTCGGAGTCCGTTCCGGCGCGGTTCAATGACCCCATGCGCATACCACACCTGATTGCGATCGTTCTGCTGCCCCTGACCGCGGCTTTTACGCCAGCGCCGGGCCAGGCGGCAGTGTATCGCTGCGATCTGGAGGACGGCCGGATCGTCTTTCAGGAAACCGCGTGCAGTGACGGGGGACAGGTGAAACTGGACGGGCACGGTGCGCCCAAGGTCGGCTGGTCGGCCAGCGCCAAAGACTACCGCACCGGGACTTGGAGTCCGCCAGCCGTGAAAAAATCCGCCCGATCGGGGGCCGGCGCCGCCGAGAAGCGCCGGATCGCCGAGCGCTGCCATAGCCGCGAGGCGCGCCTGGAACGCATCGAATCGACGATGCGTCGCGGCTACAAGGCCGGGCAGGGCACCAAGCTGCGCGCCCAGCGCCGCGAACTGGAGCGTTACCTGCGCGAGTTCTGTTCCTGATGGGACGTTGATACGGTCACAGCCGCCATTTTGGCCGGCCGCAAGCGGTCGAAAATGGGAGAAAACGAAAAACCACGCTTTTTCGTTTTCGTTGCCCTGGCAAGCCAGGATGGCTTGATCAGGGCTTTGAATCCACGCGGAACAGGGAAGTGCCGCCATTTTGGCCGGCTGCAAGCCGTCGAAAATGGGAGAAAACGAAAAACCACGCTTTTTCGTTTTCGTTGCCCTGGCAAGCCAGGATGGCTTGATCAGGGCTTTGAATCAAAGAAACTCCGTTCCATGCCGCTCGCGGTAGCTTTCCAGGCGCTTTTCATAACGCCAGCGCTGGAAATTGGGCTGCTCCAGGTAGGCGCGTGTCTGCACGAATTCCAGCACGCCCGCCAAGCGATACTGCTGAACGACGGAATCCACGCGGATGATCTCCTTTCCGCGTTCGTCGTAGAGCACGATGGTCGGGGTAAAGAACAGGCCCAGCTTCCGCGCCCAGTCGCGCGCGGTCGTTCGCTCGCCGGCGGGCGTGATCACAGGACTCTGCGACCACATGTCGAGCTGCACGACGTCAAAGTCGCGCAGCCGCGCCAGAACCGCCCCGTCATTGAGGGGGTCGGTGTGCAGCGCGTCGCAGGCGTGGCAGTCGCCCTGTTCGAAGAACACGGCTAGCGGACGCTGAGCCGGCATGCGGCTTCGATCCAGCGCCAGCGGGGGCGGTGCGGCGAGTTCGAAATAGTTCAGGCCGCCCTCCTCGAAACTCATGGTCGGATCGGCCCGGGCGAGAAAGTCGCGGAAGCTCTCCGACCGGTAGAACCCGTCGGTTACGTAGTTGATCGCGGCGCGGAACTGGTAGGGCGGATAGTAGCCGCGCAGACGAAACACCTCGTTGCCTTCCGGGCCGATGAACAGCAGGGTCGGGGTGAACTGGGCCTCGAAGAAGACCGAAAGCTCCTGTTCCGTGTATTTCTGGCCATCCGGCAGGGTCACTTCGCGCGCACCGTAGATATCAAAACCGATGACGTCGAACTGACGGCGGACGAGACTTTCGATGTCCAGCTTGCCGAGGTCATGCTCCAGAAACGCCTCGCAATAGGCGCAGTGTTCCTGGCCGAAATAGAGCATCAGCCCGAACTTGCCGTGCGTGCGAGCGTCTTCGAGGTCCTCGCGCAGGTCGTAGAAGCTCTTCTTGAACCACGGCGGGTGCTTGAGGTTGCGGAATGCAGGGTCGTCCGCGAAGACGACTTCGTTGATCCGCTCGTTCGGACCGCCACCGGCCAGGGCAGTGCCAAGTACCAACCCGAGCACCAGTGCGGTCATGCGCGCACTAATCGGACAGATTCGCAATCCAGTCATATGCAGGGTCCCCGACCACCAGGAAGTGGGGGTTCAGCAGGGTCTCGGGCTTGTTATAGCGCAAACGATGTCCGGCCGTATCCACGACTTGCCCGCCGGCACATTCAACCACGCACTGGGCCGCGGCCGTGTCCCACTCCGAAGTCGGCCCCAGGCGTGGATAACAGTCTGCCTGCCCGTCGGCCACCAGGCACAGCTTCAGCGAACTGCCGATGGAAACCAGATCATGGTCACCCATGCGGGAAAGCATGGCATCCAACGAGTCACCTCGATGCGAACGGCTCGCGCAGATGCGCGGCGGGCGGGCAGGGGGGCGGCGTGTGGTGATCGGCTCGCGCACGCCATTGCGCGTTCGAAATGCACCGGCACCCCGGGCGGCGAAGTACAGGATCTCGAGCGCGGGCGCGTAGACCACACCGAGTACGGGCTCGCCGGCGTCGATCAGCGCGATGTTGACCGTGAACTCGCCATTGCGCTTGACGAACTCGCGGGTGCCGTCGAGCGGGTCCACGAGCCAGAAACGCGGCCAACCCAGGCGCCCCGCGCCGACCGCGGAACCGGACTCCTCCGACAACACCGGAATGGTCGGGGTCAGGCGGGCCAGGGCCCCGGTGATCAGGCGGTGGGCGGCCAGATCAGCGGCGGTCAGCGGCGAGTTGTCCGCCTTGTGCTCGACCGCGAATGGCGCCCGGTAGACCTCCATGATGGCCGCGCCCGCATCCAGGGCAATGGCAACCACCGGCTCCAGCCAGCCGGCCTCCGGCCCGTTCACGGGCAGGCTCCAGCGCCGATCGCGCAGAATCGCAGCTCGGTCCGCAGACGGCCCTCGAAGCTGGCGTCGACCGACACGTGCCCGAGGTGCTGGTCGACCCGCAACCCGGGCTGCGGTTCGGGTGTGACGCCACGAAACGCGAGCTGTTCGGGCGGGAACTCGACCTCCAGGCTCACGCGCATGGGGTAATAGCCGTCCAGAAAGCGCCGCATGAATGGCCCGTTGGCGAGCAGATAGCCGCGCTCGCCGTCGCGTTGCAGCGCCTGCGAGATCGCCGCGACGCACAACAGGGCCGCGTGACCGACGTCCTCCAGCTGCACGGAATCGCCATCGACCCAGGCCCGCCCGATGTTGCGGGTCGCGACGATAGTCAGATCGCGGATTCCGCCGGCCCGATACACCACCTCGGCGGCCGGCACGGCATCAAGGTGCTCGTGACACTGTTCCAGCGCGACCCAGCCGGACTCCAGCGCCGCCGGGTCGATCTTCATCCGGTTGCGGTGGTGGTGAACCGGTTGGGGCGGCGCCGGGTCGAGGAAGCGCAGTTCCCCCTCATTGACGGCCCGCGCACGCTCGATCTGCTCGAACCAGTCGAACGGGTCGGCTTCCGCAGGTAGATCGGCGGGCGATGCCGGCGACGCCAGCAGCAGGCCAAGCGCGGCGGCCATGAGGCCCTTGACAGTGTGCGTGCAACGGCTTGTCATGGTGCCATGCTGGTGAACTGGAACCGCGTGGAAACCGTCTTGCTGGACATGGACGGGACTCTGCTTGACCTCGGCTTCGACAACCATTTTTGGCTGGAATTCGTTCCGCAACGCTATGCCGGTGCCCGCGGAATGGACGCCACCGATGCGCGCGAACAGGTCTACGCGCGTTACCGCGCCGCGGTCGGCACGCTCGACTGGTACTGCGTCGATCACTGGACGCGCGAACTCGAGCTGGACATCATGGCACTGGCGCGCGAGCGTCGCGATGGCATCCGGCTGCTGCCGCACACCGTTCGCTTCCTCGATGGCGTGCGCGCGACCGGCAGGCAACTCTGGCTGGTCACCAACGCCCACCGCAAGACCCTGGAACTCAAGCTGGCCGAAACGGGAATCGGCCAGCGGTTCGACCGGATCGTCTGCTCCCACGACCATGGCGCCCCCAAGGAGCATGTCGAGTTCTGGGAGCGCATGATCCAGCTGCATCCATTCAGCCCGGCGCATGCGCTGATGGTCGACGACAGCCTGCCGGTGCTCGAGGCGGCGACCCGCTTCGGAGTCGGCCAGGTGCTGGCCGTATCACGTCCCGATCTTGGCCAACCACCGCGACACGTGCGGGCATTCCCCGTAGTCCACGACCTTTCGGAAGTAATTCCCTGAGATCCCGGCACAAGGCGCTGGCTGACCGTATCCAGCAGCCTGCTAGCCGCGCTTCCAGCGTTTGAAGCGCTTTTTGCAGTATTTGAGCAGCTCGTCGTAGTCGCGGAAATAGAGCTCGAAGCCTTCTTCGGCCGGACTGTCGTACTCGCAGTAATCGTTGGAATACTCGCGGCAGACCTCCGGGCGCGTTTCGTAGATGCCGCAGCGGCCGTCGTCGAGCAGGTGCGTGCAGCGGGTCGTGAACATCAGATACCAGCCATCCTCTTCCTTGTAGGCGCTGACGTTTTCATGCGAGACCTGCCAGAGCAGGTGCTCGAAATCGTATTTGGAACGCGGAGCGTCGATCTGCTGCGTCACGTAGCTGCAACAGATCGTGCCGGTGCAGAAGCTGCACTTGTTCTCGGGGGTGATCTTGACCTTCAGTTCCGGGCGCTTCTTCTTGTCTTTTTTGTCCTTTTTGCTCATGCCGCCGAACCGCCGCTGGAACCCGGCGCGCCGGATCGGGGACGTCGCCGCCGTCGCGGCGGCCGTCCGTCAGCGGGTGGTCTGGATCGATCACCGCGTCGCGGCGGCCGTCCACCAGGCCCGCTGCGCGGGCGATGCGTGCGCTTTGGAATCTCCAGGTCGGTCGCCAGCAGTTCCGGGTTCATCTCGGCGATTTCGATCTTGTGACCGATGTAGCGCTCGATGTCCGGCAGATGAAAAGAATAATCCTCGCAGGCAAACGAGATTGCATCGCCGCTGGCGCCAAGCCGCGCCGTGCGACCGATGCGGTGCACGTAGTCCTCCGCGTCCTGGGGCAGGTCGAAGTTGAACACGTGGCTGACCTCCGGGATATGCAGCCCGCGCGCGGCAACGTCGGTCGCCACGAGCACGGGCAGTTCGCCCGTCTGGAAGTCACGCAACAAACGCAGGCGCTTTTTCTGCGGAACGTCCCCCGACAGCACCGCCGCGTGCAGGGCGTTGGCCTCCAGCGCGGAGCCAATCAGTTCGGCGGCGCGTTTCGTGTTCACAAACACAATGCTGCGCTTCGGATCCATATACCGGAAAAGGCCGATCAGCAGCGGCAATTTTTCGTCATTCGCCGTCAGATAGAGGGACTGGCGGACCCGATCGGCCGTGACCTTGTCGGTCGCGATCTTCACGGACACCGGGTTGTTCATGTGCTCGTAGGCGAGTTCCGTCACGCGCATCGACAGCGTCGCCGAGAACAACAGACTGAGCCGTTGGGCGGGTGGCGGCATGCGTCGCAGCAGGAAGCGGATGTCCTTGATGAAGCCGAGATCGAACATGCGGTCGGCCTCGTCGAGCACCATGACCTGAACCGCGTTCAGGTCGAACACGCGCTGCTTGAAATAGTCGATGATCCGACCCGGCGTGCCGATCAGGATGTCGACGCCCGCGGCAAGCTCCTCGCGCTGTTTCTCGTAGTCGGTTCCGCCGAATGCCAGGCCCAGGCGCAGGCCGGTATAGCGGCCGAGTTGCTCGGCATCCCGGTGTATCTGCACGGCGAGTTCGCGCGTGGGGGCCAGCATGATCGCGCGCGGCTGGTTCGCGCGGCGCGTGCGTGGCGGCGCGTGCGTCAGCAGGCGCTGAAAGCTCGCGATCAGAAACGCCGCCGTTTTGCCGGTGCCGGTCTGCGCCTGACCGGCGACATCGTTGCCGGACAGCGCGGGCGGCAGGGACTCGGCCTGGATCGGGGTGCACAGATCGAATCCGGCGTCGGCCAGGCCGTGGAGAATCTCGGGCCGCAGGCCAAGGGATGCGAACGATACGTCGCTAAGATGTTGATCAACCATAACCCGTCAGAATACCCTAATTGAAATGGTCGGTGGGCTTGCACGCCCACGCGCGCTTCGTTCACAATGCGCGCAACCCTAGTAGAAAGACGCCGCACCCCGGGAACGACCCGGCCGGAAGCGGCCACTGTCGATCGACAACCCCGTTCGCCGCATCCGCGGATTCCGAGCCATCCCGTACCACGATCCGCCGCAATCCAGGAGCGATCTGAATGAGTGCCGACATCTCCCAGTTGACCGACACGAATTTCGAGCAGGAAGTCTTGAAAAGCGACGTGCCGGTGCTTGTGGACTATTGGGCGGAGTGGTGCGGTCCGTGCAAGATGATTGCGCCGGCGCTCGAGGAGATTGCCGGCGAGTATGCCGGGCGCCTGAAGGTCGCGAAGCTGAACATCGACGACAATCCCGGCGTTCCGCCGCGTTACGGCATCCGTGGCATCCCGACCCTGATGCTGTTCAAGGGCGGCGAGGTTGAAGACACCCGCGTCGGCGCGCTGACCAAGTCGCAGCTTGCGGCGTTTCTCGACAAGAATCTCTGAACGTCGCCTTTGCCGTGCGTCGGTCCGGTTCGGATCAGACCCAGCCGATCTCCGAACGCTTGGCGTGGATCGGCCGGTTACGCAGGACGCTTTGTTCGACCGGGTGCGTGACGCTTCCGTGAACAACGGCAGTGGCCGCTGCGGTCATCATGAGCGGGCAGCTGGTTGTCGTCGCTCGACCAGGCAATAGATTCAAAGTTTCGATTGACTCGATAACCAGACCCTGATCCTTTCGTCCGCGGCGGGCGCATGCGCGCCGCGTGGACCCCACCCAGTCCCGCCGGATGCGTTCCGGCATCCCTCCGTCCACTTCTACTCTCTACGCACATGAATCTGACCGAACTCAAGAAGATGCCCGTCGCTGATCTGGCCGCCGTGGGTGGCGAACTCGGGCTGGATGCCGCCAGCACCGGCCGGCTGCGCAAACAGGACCTGATCTTCGCGATCCTCAAGGCCAAGGCGCGTCGCGGGGACGACATCTATGGTGACGGGGTGCTGGAAATCCTCTCTGACGGGTTCGGATTTCTGCGTTCGGCCGACAGCTCGTTTCTTGCCGGGCCGGACGATATTTACGTCTCGCCGAGTCAGATTCGCCGTTTCAATCTGCGCACCGGTGACACGATCTCCGGAAAGATTCGCCCGCCCAAGGAAAGCGAACGCTACTTTGCGCTGTTGAAGGTCTCGGAGATCAATTACGAGCCGCCCGAGAACGCCAAGAACAAGATCCTGTTCGAAAATTTCACGCCGCTGTTCGCCAATCACCGGATGAAGCTCGAACGCGGCAACGGTTCCACCGAGGACATCACCGCGCGGCTCATCGAACTGGTTGCGCCGATCGGCAAGGGCCAGCGCGGTCTGATCGTCTCGCCGCCAAAGGCCGGCAAGACCATGATGCTGCAGAACATC
This sequence comes from Chromatiales bacterium, assembly GCA_020445605.1. Lineage (NCBI taxonomy): Bacteria > Pseudomonadati > Pseudomonadota > Gammaproteobacteria > Chromatiales > Chromatiales bacterium. The sequence continues at coordinate 259,025 of JAGRGH010000049.1, read as the reverse complement.
GCCCAGGCGATCGGCGCGCAGCACCCCGAGGTCTATCTGATCGTGCTGCTGATCGACGAACGACCCGAGGAGGTCACGGAGATGCAGCGTTCGGTCCGGGGCGAGGTGATTTCCTCGACCTTCGACGAGCCCGCCACACGCCATGTGCAGGTCGCCGAAATGGTGATCGAGAAGGCCAAGCGCCTGGTTGAACACCGTCGCGATGTCGTGATCCTGCTCGATTCCGTCACGCGCCTTGCGCGTGCCTACAACACCGTGGTGCCGTCCTCGGGCAAGGTGCTCACGGGCGGTGTGGACGCCAACGCACTGCAGCGTCCGAAGCGCTTCTTTGGTGCGGCACGCAACGTCGAGGAAGGCGGCAGCCTGACCATCATTGCCACCGCCCTGATCGACACGGGCTCGAAGATGGACGACGTGATCTACGAGGAGTTCAAGGGCACCGGCAACATGGAGATTCACCTCGATCGCCGGATCGCCGAGAAGCGCATCTTCCCGTCGATCAACATCAACCGTTCGGGTACCCGACGCGAGGAACTGCTGACCTCGCCGGAGGAACTGCAGAAGATGTGGATCCTTCGCAAAATCCTGCACCCGATGGACGAACTGGCCGCGATCGAATTCATGGTCGAGAAACTCAAGGGCACAAAGACGAATGCCGAGTTCTTCGACTCCATGCGTCGCTGAGATTTCCGCGCCGGGTCCGCAGCGTGCGCGAGCAGGCGCGGCGCGATCGGATTGTCTGACGGCTCCAGGCACGTGATCCCATGCGTGCAATGATTCTGGCCGCGGGCCGCGGCGAGCGACTGCGGCCGCTGACCGATCGCATCCCCAAACCGCTGGTCGAGGTTCACGGCCAGACCCTGATCGAACGGGTGCTCTGCCAACTCGCGCGTGCGAGTGTCTACGAGCTTGTGGTCAACACCGCCTGGCTGGGCGAGCAGCTGCACGCACGCATTGGCGATGGCGCGCAGTACGGCGTACGCGTCGACTGGTCGGATGAACCGCCGGGGGCGCTCGAGACTGGCGGCGGCATCCGCCGCGCGTTGCCCCTGCTCGGAGACGAACCGTTCATTGTCGTGAACGCCGACGTTTACAGCGACTTCGACTTCGCCACACTGGACCGCCTCGCGGCCAACGACCTTGGGCACCTGATCCTCGTGGACAATCCCGACCATCATCCCGACGGTGATTTCGGGCTGGACGGGCGGCGCGTGCACAACAACGCACTGCGGCGGCTGACCTATGCGGGCATTGCCGTTTTGCACCCCAATCTGTTTGACGGTGAAATGCGAGAACGCTTTTCGCTCGCGCCGCTGCTGCGGTCTGCTGCAGAGCGGAATCGACTGAGCGGGACGCATTTCACCGGCCTGTGGTCCGACGTAGGCACCGCCGAACGGCTCGCAGAGCTCGAGCAGCGCCTAATGGCGGGCGGTTCGTGATGGTCGATCGACCCGAGCCTCCGCCGACGACCACTGGCGGCGATTGGCCGAGGCGCATGTACACCGTGGTGGTCTACCTGATGCTGCCCTTCGCGCTGCTGCGCTTGTTCGTGCGCGGGATCCGCGCGCCGGATTACTGGCACCGCTGGCGCGAACGCTTCGGCTTGATCGAACCCGTTCCATCGGGCGGTGTCTGGCTGCACGCGGTCTCGGTCGGCGAAGTGCAGGCGGTGGTGCCGCTCGTGCGCGAACTTCGCAAACTGAATCCCGAGATGCCGGTCACCGTCACAACCACGACACCGACGGGCTGGCGTCGTGTCGTCGAGGCGATGGGCGAGGGCGTTGTGCATCGCTTCACGCCTTACGACGCACCCTTCGCGGTGCGAAAGTTTCTCGAGCGCGTACGGCCACGCTGCGTGATCATCGTGGAAACGGAGATCTGGCCCAACCTGCTGGCGGAATGCCGGCGTCGTTCGGTTCCGGTCGCTTTGGCGAATGCGCGTCTTTCGCAACGTTCGGCGCGCGGTTATGCGCGTTTTCCGCGTCTCATCCGTGCTGCCCTGAACGCGTTCAGCCTGATCGCGGCCCATGATGAGCCCGATGCGCAACGGTTCCGCGATCTTGGCGCCACGGAGGGGATCGTTCGGGTCACGGGCAACATCAAGTTCGACCAACCGCTCCCGGCCAGTCGTCGCGAGCAGTCGCAGGCACTGCGCAGGGCACTGGGACTGGACGGCCACGTGTGGATCGCCGCGAGCACGCACGAAGGCGAAGACGAGCAGATTCTCGCGGCCTTCGGCAAGGTCCGTTCGCGCGTCGCGGATTGCCGCCTGATTCTGGTGCCCAGACACCCGGAACGATTCGCCCGCGTAGGGCAGCTAGTCAGCCGGCATGGGTTCGAAACGGTGCTGCGCAGCGAGCAACGCCCGTGCGCGGCCACCACCGAGGTCTTCGTGCTCGACTCCATGGGCGAGCTTCCGCTTTTCTATGGGCTCGCGGACCTGGCGTTTGTCGGCGGCAGTCTGGTGCGGGGCGGCGGCCACAACGTGCTCGAACCGGCCGCGCTGGGTGTCCCGGTCCTGTTTGGACCACACATGTTCAACTTTGCGGGAATTGCCCGGGTGCTGCTGGACGGCGAGGGCGCGCGCGAGGTCCGCGGCGTCGACGAGCTGTCGTCAATCGTGATTGGCTGGTTTGAAAACCCGGCGGAACGCAGTCGTTTCGGCGACAACGCTCGCGCGGTGGTGGCACGCAATCGCGGCGCTCTGGGAAGGTTGCTGGCGGCGCTGCGACCGCTGATACGCGACCAGTCGATCAGCGCCTGACCGGCCGGCCGGCCGCACAGTGACGGGCCACGAAGTCGGCGACCGTGCAGAAGTCCATGCGCCCCGCCAGCGGATGCGAAAGGAGGGATTGCAGATTTTCACCCACGATGTCCCAGGACCGCTGGTCCGTACGGAACGCAAGCGCTAGATAGGGCATCGGTGTCTCGCGCAGGGCCCGGTCGAGCAGGTCGGCGAACCGGTTCGGCGCAACGCCACGTTGGTACATCTTCAGCATCCGCGGACGTTGCCGATAGCGCCATCCGTCTCGCCGCAGCGCGTCGAGGTGCCCGGCGAGATCAGGGCGTACGATGCGTGCCGAACTGAGCGGGATCGCCCACAGTAATCGGCTGGCACCCGGCGGCAGAGGTTTCGCCAGTGCATCGCGGTCCGGCTGATACGGGCTGCGCGCAAACCAGCGATAGTCGGCCAGCGGTCCGCGGGAATTGATGTCGCTGTCATGGCGCATACGAAACCCGGGTTCAATCGAAAGCTCGTAGCGAATCCCGAGCCTTTCGGCCAGATTGGCGGTGGTCGTGTCCAGCCACGCATCGCCCATGCGCAGCACCTCGGCAGCCTCACCGAAGTGCTGTTTGTACGTCTCGACCGCCAGTCCCATGCAGTGCTCGATCCAGGTCGGACTCGACGAATCCACCAGCCATCGATCGGACTCCCAGCGATACAGATGCGGGTGCAGGCCGATCACATCGCCGGCTGCGCGTAATGCTTCGATCCGGGCGGCATAGCGATCCAGTGCGTATGTGGCGGATCCGTAGCACTGCTCGATCTGCGGGTCGATGCGCACCAGCCAGTGAAGGCGTGCGGGCCGCCCGGTGACGTTCTGCGCGCGTTCGCGGAAACCTGCCATGCGCTCGAAGGTGGGTTCGACGCTGATCCAGGGCTGTGCGGACGCCGGATCGATGTCGCGCGGATCCGGCTCGATATCGATGCACAGCAGGCAGGGAATGCGCTGTGTCGAAGTCAGATCATCCGATCTGGCGTCGGACGATGCACAAGTCGGTTTGATGATCTGAGTACTCAGGCGTTTCCGCGCGCGCCAATTCCGTGCTCGCGCGCAAAGTCGAGCATTCGCCGGATCGGCACGACCGCGCGCTCGGCGATCGCGGGATCGATGAGGATTTCGTTGGCCCCGGTGCGCAGTACCGAGGCGAGATTTTTCAGGCCGTTCATCGCCATCCACGGACAGTGCGCGCAACTCTTGCAGGTTGCGCCTTCGCCGACGGTTGGCGCCTCAATGAAGATCTTTTGCGGCGCGGCCTTGCGCATCTTGTAGAAGATGCCCTTGTCGGTCGCTACGATGAGTTCCTTCTGCTTCAGATCGCGCGCTGCGTTGATGAGCGCAGTGGTCGAACCGACCACATCGGCCTGATCGCGCACATGTTGTGGTGATTCCGGGTGTACCAGCACGGCGGCCTGCGGGTGCAGCCTGCGCAGACGCTCGAGCGCGACGGACCGGAACTCCTCATGTACAACACACGAACCGTTCCACAACAGAATGTCGGCGCCGGTCGCGCGCGCGACGTAATCCCCTAGGTGCTTGTCCGGCGCCCAGATGATCTTTTCGCCACGTTCGGCGAGATGCTCCACAATCGGCAGCGCGATGCCCGAGGTCACGACCCAGTCGGATCGCGCCTTCACCTCGGCGGAGGTGTTTGCGTAAACGACCACGGTTCGATCCGGATGCGCATCGCAGAACGTCGCGAACTGATCGGCCGGACAGCCCAGGTCCAGCGAACAGGTGGCCTCCAGCGTGGGCATGAGCACACGCTTTTCCATGTTCAGGATCTTCGCCGTCTCACCCATGAAACGCACACCGGCCACGATCAGCGTCGAGGCTGGATGTGAATTTCCAAAGCGCGCCATCTCGAGTGAATCGGCTACGTGTCCGCCGGTCTCTTCGGCGAGACGCTGGAGTTCCTCGTCGACGTAGTAATGCGCGACCAGCACGGCGTTCTGACGACGCAGCTCGGCCGCGATGAACTTGCGCAGCTCATCGCGCTCGGCCGGCGAAAGTGTCTCCGCCGGCGGGTGTGGCGGGATCTCGATTGCCGGGACCAGCGGCACGAACGACCGGCTGGTCGCGGAGTCCGACTCGCGAATCGCCATCGGCGAAGCCGTCGCTCAGCTCGACGAGGCGGGGGCCGGCGACGGTTGTGCGGGAGCGTCAGCGGTCGCAGCGGCCACGGCTTCAACCTCGACCGCGTTTGGCCCGGCAGCCGCGTCGCGTCGACCGGACGGATCGGTGAAGCGGTCGTTCAGACGCTGGACGAAACGGTCGGTCTCGGCGAGCACCGCCAGAACCCGCTTGCGTGCGAACCGCCCCCAGCCGGCGGGCTTGCGCGCGAAGATGCTGCGCCACGGGCGGGTGTTGCGGATGAATGCGGACTTCAGGTTTCCGGGGACATCCGCGGGCGGCCGGGTCCGCGCGAGCGACCGCGCAATACCCGCGGCGGCGACGCTGCGCACGACAAAGTGCACGGCGATTGCCAATGCCGCGGCAACCGCCAGCGCGGCGTAGATGCGACCCGGATGACCACGAAGCCAGTCGATGCCCGGGATCGCCAGTGCGCCGTTCGTCCACCAGCCGAACTTCCACGCTGCGACACCAACGCCGACGGCAACCAGTCCGGCGACGATTGCGTCACCGACCAGCACGCGCCGGCGCCAGCGGTCGATCAGCCGGTCGATGGCCGGTGCCGCATGGGCATCAAGGTCGCGCGCGGTCTTTTCCAGCGAAGCGACGATGCGGTAGGCGCGCTCGATGGTGACCTGACGCATGCGCCCGATGATCTCGCCAAGATCCAGATCACGCTTCGTTTCAAAACGCCGACGCAGCGCCGGATCGTCAATCGGCTGTGCGACCTTCGGGTTGTAGATCGTATAGAAGCGGCCGGCGGTGAGTCCCTGCTCGGCGAGTGCACGTTGCCAGGCCGCGACAACATCCTCCGGATTATCCTCGCGCGCGGCGGTGTCGATCTGATTGAGGATGTAGAGAAACTTGCTGGAATCCGGGCGTTTCAGCGTTGCGCCGACCAGGTGATGCAGGGTGTCATGCATTGCACCGGGTTCCGGATGCCGGGCATCGAAGAACACCAGCACCAGATCGGCAAGCGCGACGATGTGGTCAGTGATCCGCAGCGTCGCGGTACGCTGTGCGTCGGCATCAAATCCCGGCGAGTCCACGAGGATGCGCCCGCGCAGTTCCTCCGAAGGGCAGGTCTTCATCTGCAGGTACGAGTCGATGCGCTTGCCTTCACCCGCGGCGACGCGATCGATCTCCGCGCTGATTCGATACAGCGGAAAGCGCGGGTCGGCATCGAGCGCAACGCCAGGCAGCGCATGCGGGGTCGGCTCGCGCGAGAAACACAGCACCGTGAATTTGTCGTCGACGGCCTGGTTGCCCGTGCGCTGCAGGTTGGTGTCGAGAAAGTAGTTGATGAACGATGACTTGCCGGCCGAGAACGTGCCGAGAATCGCGATCAATGGCCACCAGGAAATCTGCGTCGCGTAGGACTGATCTGCCGCCAGCAAGCCCATGCGATGTGCGATGCGGTCGAGCTGCCGGAATCCGCGCACGGCATCGAGCAGTACCGGGTTTTCTTCTTTTAGGTGCGATTCGAGCAGGTTCAGTCGATCGTCGATCATCGGTGTGGCGGTCCTTGGAGATGGGCTCTCGCAGGCACAGAGGCCGAGGGCGGGAGCGGGGAGCGCTCCGTGGAGCGCTCGCTGCGGTTCGTTGTTGCGGTCCCGGACACGTCGCGGGCGTGTTCAAACGCTTGCGGACATTGCGAGACTGTGCCCGCAGTTTAACGTACGTTCCAACGCCCACGCACGGTTGCAATGACTGGCCGCCTTCTGGAGAATTCCGCGCCGATCCACATCGCTTGGCAAGGTCAACGCCGCTCCGGCGGCCAAGATTGTTGGCCTAAAAATACTCATTGATTCATTAAGTTACGGAGTATTTTGTCACTCGTTTCTCGGATTCTGGCGGCGGCTCGACTGGGCTGCCCCAAAGTTGGGCGCCGGGGTTGATCCCGGGCCTGTTCGCTCGCTAAATCACTGTTCGGAGAGACCTAATGTCAGATTTGTTCAGCGCCGATTGGATGGACCGTTTCAAGGATGCCTGGAATGCCGACCCGGAGCTCGCGGGCGCACTCGGCCAGATTGGCTTCAATTCCGTGATCGCATACGGCATCGACGGTGAGGATGCACCGCGCGGCGTTCTGAGCATCGAAAATGGCCACGTCACCGCCGCCGGCGCCTATAGCGGTGAAACCGTGAACTGGGACCTGCGTGCGTCCGCCGACCAGTGGAACAAGTGGATGGGCAGCCCGCCCAACATGATGGGCCTTGGCATGGCCTATACGACCCGCAAGCTCAAGTTCAAGACCGGCGACTACGGCGCGATGATCAAGGATCCGCGCATGGCGAAGCCGTTTGTGAAGAGCTTCAGCGCAATGGGTCGCGCCTGATCGAGGATCGCGCGCCGGGTCGGGCGGTCGTCCGGCCCCGGCGCGAGATGGCCCTGCGACGGGGCCGCTTCATTTCGATTTCTGTCCGCGCCAGCCTCGCTTGTGCCCAGGTCCACGGCAGCAGTCAGCACTGTAAATCAGCCGGTTAGGCCGGTTGTCGCAGGTCCGCTCTGAACATTCGGCAGCGGGACCTAGACCTGTCTCACAGCGCCATGTAATTGCAATCAGGCGCTCAGGTCTGCTTACAAAAATAAGCAAAATTTGATATTCTGATAAACCTTTAATGCTCGTCGCCTGCGCGCGGGTGGCGGCCGAGGATGAGAAATGAAGCGGATTGCGTTCGTATTCGGCCTGCTGATGAGCATTCACGCCGCGGTGAGTGCCGCCACGCCCGAGATCTACGTCGTCAAGGATTCGAAAGATCCGCCCATGGTGTCGGTTGGCGGCACGATCGTTCCGTACAAGCAGGTCACTCTCGCCGCGCAGATTCCGGGCCGCGTCAAGACCATCGCCGGAACCGAAGGCAGTGCGTTCACTTCCGGTGCCCTGTTGGTTGCAATCGACGATGCGGAACTGATCGCGCAACGCAACGCATCGGTCGCTGAACTGGCGAATGCCGAGAACGGCCTGCGCGCCGCACAGGTCGCCTATCAGCGCGAGCTCTACTCACCGCGTTCGCGGAGCATCCAGGGCGGCATGGGGCTGCCGTCAATGTTCGATCAGATGTTCACCAAGCCGTTCGCGGAAGCGGCCGGTGTCACCGACCCGTATGTCGAGCGCCGCGCGGATCTGTATCAGTCGGGCTCGCAGATTCGCGAGGCCTGGAACGCCATTCAGAGCGCGCAAAGCCGCGTGCGCGCAATCGATGCGAAGCTGCGTGACGCACGCAGCCTGGCGCCGTTCAACGGCGTCATCACGCAGAAGTTCGTCGAAGAAGGGGACACCGTCCAGCCCGGGCAGCCGCTGCTGACCTTCGCGGATGTCGAGTTTCTGCAACTCGTTGTGGACGTGCCGTCAAGACTGGTCGCCGGCCTGCGTGAAAAGCAGCTGCTGAACGGCCGGCTCGACATCTCGGGCATCGAGGTGCCGGTCAAGGTCGCGCAAATCTTCCCGATGGCCGATGCGACCCGGCACACGGTGACCGTGAAGCTGGATGTTCCGCAAGGCTTCGGGGCGCCTGGCATGTATTCAACGGTGCAGATCCCGGACTACACCTCGAACATGCTTGCCGCCCCGGTCATTCCGAAAAGCGCCGTGCGCTACTTCGGCAGCCTGCCGCGTGTGTATGTGCAGACCAGCGATGGAAAGCGGATCCCGCGCCTGGTCCGCCTGGGGGAAGAAAAGGGCAACGACTTCGTAACCGTGCTGGCCGGCGTGACGCCGGGCGACCAGATCGTCGTGAACCCCGAGGAACTCGATCCGGCACTGGCGGAGCGGGAAACCCCGAGTCGCTGAGTTTTTTTCGTGCGTATGCAGCGGACGACTGCCCGCAGTCGCGTTGCGTCTTCGGCCCGCCGATATGCCGGCCGGTCACCGACACACGCAGGCATTGACTGATCTTTTTTCATGAGCCACACCCCTACCAGCAGCGAGTCGCACGACGCGAAGCCGAACCTCGGTTTCGCGGGCAACATGGCGCGCAAGTTCATCGAGTCGCCGCTGACGCCGCTGATCTATTTCGCCTGTCTGGCGATGGGAATCATGGGGCTCATGCTGACGCCACGGCAGGAGGATCCGCAGATCTCCGTGCCGATGATCGACATCTTCGTGTCGTACCCCGGCGCCCCGGCGCAGCAGGTTGAAAGCCTGGCGGTGGAACCGCTGGAGCGAATCCTGTTCGAGATTCCCGGCGTTGAACACGTCTACTCCGCAAGCCAACGCGGACAGGGCGTGGTGACGGTGCAGTTTGAAGTCGGCGAGCAGATGGAAGACTCGCTCGTCAAGATCAATGACAAGCTCGATTCCAACATGGACATCGTTCCACCCGGCGTGGACCCACCGCTGGTCAAGGCCAAGGGTATCGACGATGTGCCGATCGTCAACATCACGCTGTGGGGCCGTGACGTCAATGGCGACGGACAGCCGGAGGTCGACGATGGCCAGCTGCGCATCCTTGCATTCGAGGTGCTGCAGAAGATAAAGGAGATTCCAGAGACGGGCAACGGCTTTGTCGTCGGCGGCCGGCGCGAGCAGGTGGTCGTCGAGGTCGCGCCGGATCGGCTGGCCGGGTTCGGCATCAGCCTGGATCAGGTGGCGCAGACCATCCGTTCAGCGAACGTCGAACAAAGTGCCGGCGGAGTGGAGGCCGGCGGTTCGCGACTGACCGTCACCACAGGTTCGTTTCTGCGCGGCGCCGATGAAGTCTCCCGACTCATCGTCGGCAGCCACAACGGTTCTCCGGTCTACGTCCGCGACGTGGCGAACGTTCGCCAGCGCCCGGAGGACGCCAGCCAGATCGTCAACTATTTCACCGGCAGGGCTGACGCCGGTATCGATCTCGCCGACGGGGCGCCGGCCGTCACGATCGCCGTTGCCAAGAAGAAGGGCACCAATGGCGTGCAGGTCGCCGAGGACATCATCGCCAAGGTGGAGGTGCTGGAAGGCGGCTTGCTGACCAGTGACGTGGGTGTTTCAGTCACCCGCAACTACGGCGAAACGGCGCGTGACAAGGTCAACGGTCTGATCCTGAAACTGTTCATCGCAACCGGCGCCGTCGTGTTGCTGGTGGTGGGGGCGTTCCGCGCCGTGCGTCCCGCCCTGGTCGTGTTCATGGTGATCCCGGTCGTCATCCTGATGACCGTGTTCGCGGCCTTCGTGATGAACTACACCATCGATCGTGTATCGCTGTTCGCGCTGATTTTCGCCATCGGCATCCTGGTTGACGATGCGATCGTCGTGGTCGAGAACATCTACCGCCGCTGGCTGCACGACACGAATACCGACATCGATGTCGCCGTGGACGCGGTGCGCGAGGTCGGCAACCCGACGATTCTCGCGACCTTCACCGTGGTCGCAGCCCTGCTGCCGATGGGATTCGTCAGCGGCATGATGGGGCCGTACATGGAGCCGATTCCGGCACTCGGCATCGTCGCGATGATCCTGTCGCTGTTCGCGGCGTTCATGTTCGTGCCGTATCTGGCGCATCACGGCGCGCTGCGCCCGCGCATGAGTTATCTGACCGTCGCGCACGAGCGCGAGGCGCGCGAAGCGGAGCGGCTCGGCCGCATCTACGAGCGGGTGCTGGTGCCGCTGATCGATCATCCAAAGAAACGCCGGATGTTCAACCTGGTCCTGTGGGCATTGTTCGCGCTTGCATGCACGATGTTCTACGTCAAGGCCGTCAAGGTGAAGATGCTGCCGCTGGATAACAAGCCCGAGTTCAGCGTCACGATCGACTTTCCTGAAGGCACTTCGCTACCGGTCACGGCGAACCTTGCCTATCAGTTCGCGGCAACCCTGCGGGATTTTCCGGAAGTCACGGCCGTGCAGACCTATGTGGGCGTCCCGCGGCCGTTCGACTTCAACGGCATGGTCCGTCACTACTACCTGCGCGAGCAGCCCTGGCAGGGCGAGGTGCAGGTGCAGTTGCTGCATCGCGCCGAGCGTGACCGGTCCAGTCACGAGATCGCCGAGGCCGCTCGCGAACTGCTCACACCGATGGCGCAGCAACTGGGCGCGCGAATCGCCGTTGTCGAGATGCCGCCCGGCCCGCCCGTGCTGCAATCGGTTGTCGCCGATATCCACGGGCCGAGTGACCACGTCCGGCGCAAGGTCGCCACCGAGGTCACCGGCTATTTCGAGCGCGCCCCGAACATTGTCGATGCCGACAACTATATGTCGGAGCCCTACGACTACTGGCGTTTTGAAGTCGACACCGAGAAGGCCGTTCGCCGTGGAATTTCGGTGGAGACCATCAACCGCAATCTGGCCATGGCGCTCGGTGGCTTCAGTCTTGGCGATGTGAAGCAGGGCAGCGTCAACGAGCCGATCAATATCGTGATCCAGGTGCCGCTCGCGACACGTTCGGAGATTTCGCGCCTGAACCAGCTGCCGATTCCGACCTCGGGTGGACCCACGGTACCGCTCGCCGAACTCGGACGCTTCGTGCGCGCGCAGCAGGACGCGACGTTGTTCCACAAGGATCTGCGCGCGGTCGAGTATGTCGTGGGCGACGTCGCCGGCGATCTCGCCGCGCCGGTCTATGGCATGTTCCAGGTCCAGGACCTCATGCGCGAGGACGGCTACCGGACGCCGGATGGCGTCGCACTCGGTGACGCCGCCTACTGGCTGGACTTCAACGTGCCAAAGAACGACACGCAATCGTTCATCGAATGGACCGGGGAGTGGACCGTCACCTACGAGACCTTCCGCGACATGGGCGCGGCGTTCATGGTCGCGCTGATGTTGATCTATTTCCTCGTCGTCATGGAATTCGGCAACTTCCGCATTCCCGCCGTGATCATGGCGCCGATTCCGTTGACCCTGCTCGGCATCATTCCGGGCCACTATGTGTTTGGCGCGGAGTTCACGGCGACATCGATGATCGGCTGGATAGCGCTCGCCGGCATCATCGTGCGCAACTCCATCCTGTTGGTGGATTTCTCCATCAATGCAATGCGTCGAGGCGCGACGCTGAAAGATTCCGTGGTCGAGTCCTGCAAGACGCGTACGCGCCCGATTCTCATCACCGCCTTTGCACTGGTGGGCGGTGCCTTCGTGATCCTGACCGATCCGATCTTCCAGGGCATGGCAATCTCGCTCATGGCCGGCGTCGTCGTATCGACGATGCTGACCCTGATCGTTGTTCCATTGGGCTGTGTGAAGGCCAAGTACGCGATGTACGAGGTTGTCGGCACCGTTGCGCCGGTCACTTCGGACGCATCTGCGGCGCCGGCGCGTCCGGCAACTGAACCGCGGCCGGCGGCCGCGGCCGGCACGCCGCTATGGGTCAGCCTGTGGTCGAAACTGATCACGGTGATCAGCTGGACCTACTACATCGTTCGCGCCCTCGGCATGCTGGCCATGGAATCCATTCGTAGCCTGATTGCGCGCTGGCGCAAACCGAAGGCGCGCACGGTACCCGGTGCCGGCGGCACGCCCCCGGCCGGCGGCGTACCACCGCATCCGCCCGTGCCGCGGGCGCCACACCCGATTGCGCCGCCGCCCGTTTCCGCACAGCCGCGCCCGGCCCAGCCGCCTGCGCCGAAGCCCGCGCCCATCGGTAGCGCGCCCGCAGCGGGCGGTGCGGCGGCTTCGTCGTCGTCACCCGAAACTCAGGGCACGCCAAGACCGGCGCCGGTCCAGACAGCGGCACCGCGCGGCGAGGCTCCGCGTCCAACGGCCGTGGCGCGACGCTCCGGCACCGAGCCGGCGAAACCGGCTGCCGTGCGGCCGCAGCCCCGGGCAGCGGCAAAAGCCGTCCCGACGAAGGCGAGTGCCAAACAAGGCACAACGCCGCCGGCTGTTACGGCCGCCGCCACGACGCCGGCACCCGTACGGCCAGCGGCGGTGAAATCACAGGTCGCTCGGCGACCGACGGTTCCGGTGCGAAAGGGCGGAAGTCGTCGCGGCATTCGTTTGAAAACGGAGTTGGACGACGACGGCGGCCCGTCGAGCGGATGATCTCCAGGCCCGCCACGATCCTGGCCGTTGCGCTGGGCGCTGCCGTGCTCGTGAACGCGCGCGGCAGTGCGGCAGGCAACCCGGAATTCGTCTATCGGGCGGATGAACCGGCCGACGTCGAAATGCTGCATCCCTATCCGCCGCCCCCCGGTCCCTACGGGCTGCCGCTGCCGCCGCGACCACCAAGTCGGGCATCGCTTGCGCCGCTGTACCCGCCGGCCGATTTGAACCTCTACGATGATTCAGGTTCGTATGGTTGGGAGCGCCCCGCGGAGCTTCCCGCGCCGCCTGAGCACGCGCGCCGACTGACCAACACCGAACCCGGGTTCTATAATCAGGCCCCAGAATCCCCGGCGGCGATGGGTTTTCTCCCTTTCGACGAGCCGGCCGAAGGTCTCATGCTGCCAGGACCGCCAGAAGACCGTGCCCAACTGCTTCGCTGACTGCCGATCGATTGCGCTGGCCGCCGCGCTGACGGGCCTGCCGGCATTCGCCGCAGATTGGGATCGATCGGTTCCAGCGCCGGCCACAGGCTCAGGCACGGTCTCGCCGTGGAGCCATGCCTACGGATTGGCGCCGCCGCCGGCTCCACCACCACCGCCCCCTCCACCGGCATTTTCAACCCTGGCACCGCCCAAACCGCCGGAAGGGCCGCGCTGGATCTTTCGCGATTCGGTCGAGGGCGACATGCCGTCGGCGCTGGACCCGAAGGTCTACGTGTTTCGTGACGAGGTGAAAAAGCGCCGCGAAGCCGAGAAGGCCCGGCAACCGACCGCCAGCCCATGGCCGGGTCATGCGTCCGCAGTAACGCCTGCGTGGACGCCACCGAGCCCGCCACCGGCGCCGTCGGATCCTTATGGCGCCGCCGGCGGCCAGCCGCCGCCCGCGAACCCATGGGGCAGCATGAACGGTTATCCGGCCACCTACCCCTATGGTCCGATGCCCACGGACGGCTACACGCTGGACCCGATCCACGATCCGCTGCTCAATCCATTCAGCTCCATGCCCTACTAGTGAACCGCCCCGGGTATCGCGGAGGCCGTTGGGTTTAAGTTGCGCAGCGACCGCCAGCTGACGATGGAGCTGCGTGAGCACGGCGTTCGCTGAGTTGCCTACGAAGACGCGGATCTTCAGGTTCGGTTTGAGCGCCTTGAAGAAAAGCCCCTTGGCGATCCTTGTACAGATCGGCAATGGTCTTCGCCGACAGGCCCACTCTCGGTCTGTCAGGCCGTCAGCCGAAGGCGATGATCAGGGCAAGGATGGTCCCGGCCAGAAGCGCCATCGTGACCCCGACTAGGACGGCCGGCCAGCGCTCACCGCGCCGTAATTGCGGCTTGTGAGCCGGCGGCTCGGCGCCCCCGGCCAACATCCCCTGATACATGCCCTCGAATCGCGCGAAGGTTCGGTCCGCCAGCGCCCAGGCCAGCGCGGCGAACACGGTCACCGAAGTCAACAGAAGTGCGCCGCCGGAACGCATCTGCGCGAGAAGATCAGCGCCGCCACGGCTCGACGTGCCCGAAGTGTCCGCGCCGAGCATCAGCGCGAACACCAGTCCGCCGAGCGCGCCGAGCAGTGCGCCGATCAGGCCCACACGGCGACGTCCACGCCGCCGTCGCCGCGACCACTGCCACAGAAACAGGTCGCGCTGCCGCTCGTTCACGGGGCGTCAGGGATGGAGATCGGCTGCACGATCAGACGGTCCGCGCCGTCATCGGATATCACCCCGCGCACGCGCTCGAGCGTTCGCAGACGCCGCGCTGCATCGGCTGCGGGCAGGCGCAGCGCGCAGCGCAGATAATTCGGCGCGAGTCCCGTGATCCAGACCTCGCCATCCGCGGTGGTCGTGCGATGGCCTTCCCAGAGCACATCGAAGCTCGCGCCAATGGCTCGCGTACGTGCGGCAGATCGCAGGCTCGCCGCCAGTGCCGTCAGCGCGCGCAGTCGCGCGCGCCGGATATCCGGTTCGACACGCTCGGGGAAATCCGCCGCCGCCGTACCCGTACGTGGCGAGAACGGGAACACATGCAGGTCGTCGAACCCGATCGACTCGACAAAGGCCTGGCTTTGCTCGGCCAGCGCAGCGGTTTCGCCTGGAAAGCCGACGATCAGGTCAGTGCTCAGCGCCAGTCCCGAACGTGCCTCACGCAGACGGGCGGCAAGTTCACGAAACGCCTTGGTGCGCGTACGTCGCCCCATGCGGCGCAGCAACCCGTCTGTGCCGTGTTGCAGCGGCAGATGCAGATGCGGCATGAAGCGCGGGTTTTCCAACGTGGCATACAGTCGATCCGGAATATCCCACGGCTCCACGGATCCCAACCGCAGTCGCGCAATGTCAGTTTCGCTGAGGATGCGCTGCACGAGTCCGGCGAGGTCGATGCGTTGCGACTGGTAGCCGCCCAGATGCACCCCGGTCAGAACGACTTCGAGCACGCCCGCGGCGACTGCGGCGTTGATCTCATCGATGATCTCGGCTGGCGCACGGCTGCGTTCCGCGCCGCGGGCCAGCGTCACGGTACAGAAGGTGCAGCGATAGCGGCAGCCGTCCTGAACCTTGACGAAGGCCCGGGTGCGCGTACGCGGATAGGGTGCTGCGGCGGATTGCAGGGCACGCGCCAACGGCGCCGGTGCGTCAACGAATGCGCGCAGCGCAAGATCGACGAGCCGGTCCTTTTCGGAGTTTGGAACGACCAGGTCGACACCCGCCTGTGCGGCCACCACGTCGGGCTCCAGGCTTGAATAACAGCCGCTGACCGCGATGCGCGCGTCGGGATTTGCACGCTGCGCCCGTCGTATCAACTGTCGCGAACGCCGACCGGCCTCGCCGGTGACGGCACAGGTGTTCAGTACGATCCAGTCCGCCTGTTCGACCGCATCCGTCAGATCATGGCCCGCGGCCGCAAAGCCACGGCTCCATTGCTGAAGCTCGGCCTCGTTCAGGCGGCAGCCCAGCGCGCGCAGATGAACCCTCATGCGTTTCGATCCGTGAGCAGCAGACCGCGAACGCGGGCAGGGGCATGCTCGATCGCCACGGCGGCGACCGCACCGGCCGCCGGCGTGAAATTGACCGCTGGCCAGGCCGGCGTTTCATCGGCGAACAGTCCGCTGCCGATCGCCTTCACGCGGGCCTCGAAACAGGTCCACTCCTGGTAGAAGCGCTCGGTGCGCGCATCGCCGGCCAGACTCGCAACGGCCGAGGCAGCTTCCGGAGTAAACATGCGCTTGGCAATCGAAACGAACTCGCGTTGCGGCTTCAGCCATTCGAGATCGATACCGACCGCGACCGCGCTCACCGCGACCAGCGCCAGGTCGCCGCTGTTGGTCAGGTTGAATTCAACCTCTGGATGATCGGCCAGTGCCGGCTTGCCGCGCGGACCGAACTGAAACCCGATCTGTTCCGGGTGCAGATCGCAGTAACGTGAGAGCACGCTGCGCAGCCCTGCGTGCGACACCGAGTAGCGTTGCCGATGTCGCTCGCCGCGCAGTCGCTCCAGTCTCGCACGTTCGCGGGCGTCGAGCAGGGCAAGCGACGCATCGGCCGCGATCGCGGCGAAATCGATGCGCCATACGTCCACGTCACCCGGACGTGGCAGATGGGCCGAAACCGGTCCCGGTTGCCATTGCAGCAATTGCACCGGTCGATCAGCGCAGTTGCCTGAGCAGGGCCTGCGCGGCGACGCGGTCGTCGACGAAGCGCTCGTCGTGCAGTGCACGTTCAAGCTCAGCCCGTGCCTCGGCATTGCGCCCGGCATGCGCAAGGGCGGCGGCACGGTGATAGCGGAATACGGCATTGTCCGGCCTGAGTGCGACCGCCTTGTCCAACAGCGCGAGCGCACGGGTCTTGTCGCCGGTTTCAAACAGGATCCAGGCCAGCGTGTCGAGCACGCTCGGGTGCTCGGGATACACGACACGCGCGCGCTCGGCAAACTCCAGGGCACGCGGGTCTTTCTGTGCGTGATACAGCCAGGCCAGATTGTTCAGTGCGCCCAGATGTTTCGGGTGGTCTTCAAGCAGCCGCTCGTAGCCCGCAATCGCAGCCGCATTGCGGCCCAGCCGGTGCTGAAGCAGGGCCAGTGCTTCGCGAACATGCGCGTTGGTCGCCTCGCGCGTGAGCCAATCATCAAGCACCGCCACTGCATCGTCTGGTCGACCGCCGCCCTCAAGCGCACCCGCACGGCGTACCGCCAGCGCGGCGGTGGGTTCGCGATCCATCGCGTCAGCGAATCGGGCGGCGGCATCCAGCGGACGCGCGCCCTGCATGAGCAATGCGGCCTCCAGCGTGAATCCCGCGGCACGCTCGGGCAGCCGACGTTGCAGGTCGACGGCGAGGTCCAGTGCCCGATCGCGCGCTCCGGCCAGCCACTCGATTCGCGCGAGTTCTTCCACGGCCGGCACATGGGTGGGGTCGAGTTCCAGCGCCTTTGACAACAGCGTGCGTGCGCGGTCCTCGTGCTGCTCGCCAATCTCCAGACGGGCCTTGAGGTAGTAGCCATCGGGTTGATCGGCGCTGAGCGCGATGAGGCGATCCAAGGCCGCGCGCGCAGTGCGAACCTCGCCGCGTTCCAGGCTGGCGATTGCCAGCAGACGCTGTACCTCGGCCGTGTCCGGGAAGCGATCGGCGACCGCTTTGCCAACCCGTACGGCCTCGGCTAGATCCCGTCGCGCGACCAGCAGGCGCAGATAGCGCAGCGCCGCTTCCCGGTTGCCAGGGTCGCGCTTCCAGATGTTCTCAAGTCTATCGAGCGCCGCGCCGGGATGACCCGTCAGCGCATCGAGTTCAGCGAGCCGGTTCAGGATCTGCGAATCGGTCGGGGCGAACTGCAATGCGGCGAGATAGTGCTGACGCGCGGAGTCCGGCCGTTTCGCATCGATCTCCAGCCTGGCGAGGTTGATGTACGCCGGGATCAACGCCGGTTGCAGTTCGATCGCGCGCGTGAACTTCGCACGAGCGCCCACGGTGTTCTGGCGCATGCCAAGCACGATCCCATGCAGGTTGTACAGGCCCGCCTCGCCGGGCCTCGATTCGATCAGTCCGGCGATCAGCGCTTCGGCGGCATCCAGTTTCTCCTGGTGCAGATACAGCATCGCCAGCAGCGTGCGGGGCGCGACCACGTCAATGCCCATGCCCGCGGCGCGGTCGATATAGGTCTCGGCCGTTTCGGCCTGCGATTCGGCGAGGTGCGACAACGCGATCAGCAACAGTACCCGCGGCGATTCCGGCGCCTGCACCAGCGCGCGCTCCAGGTGTTCGCGCGCCTGTGCAAATTCCTTGCGATGCAGGCGTACGGCCCCCAGCGCGACCAGGGTCGGCAGGTCGTCGGGCCGTGCGACAATCCGGGCGTTCAACTCCGCTATCGTTTCGTTGACCTCGCCAGAGGCGATTCTTGCAAGGCTCTCCTGGGCGGCCAGCACTGGATCGTCCTGATGGCTCTCGAGCGCGTCGCGCATGACCGCAAGCGTTTCATCCAAGCGGCCGATCGTGACATACGCACGCGAAACGAGCTTTGCCAGTTCCGCATCATCGCCGTGTGACTTGCGGTAATCCTCCAGAATCGAGATGGCGTCCGCCGCACGTCCGCCGCCGATCAGCGCCTCGGCCAGTGCCATGCGCGCCACACGCAGGTCCGGAAACTGCCGCACATAGGGTTCGAGACGCTCCAAGGCGCCGGACCAGTTACGCAGTTCCAGTCGGGTCATCCCAAGCAGCAGCGAGGCGGCTGCCTCATTCGGCTTGTCACGCAGCAGAGACTCCAGCGTCTGTTCAGCCTCCGCATACCGACCGTCCACATAGTGCGCAACTGCCTGATACTGTCGAACCAGGATGGGCTCTGCATTCTGCGCACGCAGAAAGTCGAGATCGACCTGCGCCGTGCGCGTATCGCGCTGAAGCAACGCGACCCAGGCGCGGCGCAGACGCGCAGGCTGGTATTCGGGCGCGAGTTGCACGACCGCATCGAACGCGCGGCGAGCCTTGTCGAGATCGCCCGCTGCTTGATAAGCCTCGCCGGCTATCATGCGCACCGGAAACAGCTGTGCGATCGGGTTGCCGACCTGTTCCACGTGCTTGACCGCGGCGTTCGCATCGCCGTCGAGAAGAGAAATGCGGGCCAGCTCGAGCTTGATCTGCCAGTTGCCAGGATCAAGCTTGATCGCTTCGTTGATCTCCGCACGTGCGGCAGCGGTATCGCCCAGTCCGGTATTCGCATGCGAGCGCAGGATATGAATCAGGGCGCGGTCGGCGGGCGCAAAGCCCGGATCCGCATCGATTCTGAGCAGCAGCCGCCGAAACTGTTCCTGCAATACATAGGCACGACCGAGCGCGATCTGAAATGCCGCATCGCTGGTACCCAGCGCCCGCGACAGCTTTTCGAGTTCCTGCTCCGCTGCCGCACCGTCGCCGACATCCAGATAGGAAAGCGCGAGCGTGCGCCGGGCACCGGCGTGATCCGGAAACTCCTGCAACAGGTCCTTGAGTTCGATGATTGCGGTGGTCAGATCGCCGGCGGCCCGATCGGCCTCGACATCGCGAAGGATCTTGGCCGGGTCCTTGCCGCCGAACCCGAACAGGGCATGCGCCGGGGCTGCAAATGCGCCGAGTGACCCCGCGACCAGAATGACCATGAGCGTCCTGAGACCAGACGCGCACATCATTCGGCGGCTGCCTCGGCAAGCTTCTTCTCGACTTCGTCGCGTGCTTCGAACCATGGCTGCTCCAACAGCAACTGACGCAGGTGCAGGCGTGCATTCTCGCGGTTGCCGAGCGCGAGTTCCGTGCGCGCGAGCGCAAACCGATACGGCGCATGGAAGGGTCGCGCCCCCACCGCCCGCGCCAGCAGCGACTGCGCGGACTGCAAGTCACCCGCGACATACTGGGCCCGACCGTAGGCTGCGATCGCCTCGATCCGGTCTGGATGGGACTGATAGGCGTCGCGTGCCAGGTTCAGTGCCGCGCCCGGGTCGCGTTCGATTTCCAAGTCAACCAGACCCAGTCGTGCTCCCAGGTGATCCGGCGACTGCGCAAGCACGTCCCTGTAGTGGCTGCTCGCTGACTCGATATGACCATCGTCGCGATACGCGTCGGCAAGCATGACGCGAAGGTCATTGTCCGACGGATGACTGGCCAACCATTGCGCCAGCGGCGCGTAGGCGGTGCCGAGCTGCCCGGTCAGGCGGCGCAGTCGAAACAGTGCCACCGAACGCATCCGCGTGGGTTCCGCCGCCAGCACGTCGACCAGAGCCTGTTCCGCCGCGTCGAGATCGCCGGTCGCCAGCGCCACCTCGGCACGCGCTTGCGCACCGACGATCGGTTGATTGAACTGACGACCAATCCGGCGCGCCAGCAACTTCGCATCATCAAACCGCTCATCACGCAGTGCGAGGTCGAGTTCAGCGAAACGGGCCGGCACAAAGCCAGGTTCCAGTTCCACTGCGTGGCTCAGCTCACGTGCAGCGGCGTTTTCGTTGCCGAGCACGCTGAGCACCGTTGCGTAGGCAACTCGTGTCGCGGCCGACGCCGGTGCGAGACTGGTCGCATTGTCGAGGTCTTCAACGGCCTTGTTCAGGCGCCCGCTCGCCAGCGCGGCAAGCCCACGCAGGAGCAGGGTGGAGGCTTCGCGCGGGCGCTGATTGAAGGTCGCTTCAGACGCTGCGAAGGCCGGATCGCTTTCGCCAAGCTCGAGACGGTGCTGCACCAGTGCTCGCGCGACATTCAGATTGCCCGGGTCCGCCTGGAAGGCCGGTTCCAGTACCGCGATCGCCTTGCGCGGATCGCCGTGCTCCGATTCGAGTTCGGCAAGCGCGACGGCCGCGGCCGGGTCGCTGGCGTCCACCGCCAGCGCGCGTTCCAGATGCTGGCGCGCAGCATCGAAGTCGCCTTCGGCCGTCGCCAGCCGTGCCAGCGCGACATAGGCGCCGACGAAGTTGGGATTCGCTCGGACGGTGCGGGCAAACGCACTGCGTGCCGCCGCCACGTCACCGGCACGCGCCTCGATGACGCCCACCAGGTACGCCGTCGCCGGACTGGTGGTCGTATCGCCATCCAGCTTCGCCGCGACATCTCGTGCATCGGAATACTGACCCTTGCGCGCGTAGACCAGCGCCAGCATCGCCGTCAGACGCCGCGGGTCCGCGAGCGCTTCGTTGCGCAACACCCGCTCGATGTCCTCATCGTCGTTTGCGTTGAGCTGACGCAGGATCGTGATGGTGCGTTCGATCGCATAGGCCGGCACGGCGCTGCCGGCATCCGCCACCAGACCCGCGCCGCCGGCGAGCCGCTGCGGGCGGGTGCTGTCGGCATGGCCGCGGGCCCGAACGTAGCGATCCAGGTCGGCTCGTTCGAGCATCGTATCGGTAATCTCGCGGATCAGATCCACGGGACCATCATCGAGCAGCCGCGTGGCCAGTGCGGCGCGGCTCTCCGCCAGTTCCGGGCGCAAGGCGACGACCCGTTCGAGCGCCTCGGTGGTCTCGGTCAGCCGCCCGGCGTTCAGGTAGGCATGGCCAAGCAGGGCTAGGGCCTGCTCGTCATCCGGGTAAAGCGCGAGTGTTTCTTGCAGTGTTTTCGTGGCGCCGTCGAGATCGCCGCTTTTGAGCTGGGCGATCGCATAGAGGCGCTGGACCGCGGGCTCCTCGACATGGAACTTGCGATAGGTGTCGAGCAGGCTCAGCGTGCGCCCGTACAGACCGCTGGCGAACTCCGCGAGCGCCATCAGCACGGTTGCGTGTTCGTTGTCGGCCTGCATGGCGAGCCCGATTTCGGCAACCTTGCGCGCGTCGGCGATGTTGCCCAGGGTCAGCAGTGCCAGTGACTGCATGACCAGCGCGGTGACATCGCGCCGGTCGGTGCGCAGCGCGCTGTCCAGGTCAGTCAGGGCCGGTTCCGGACGATGCGCACGCAGATGCATCACCGCGCGCAGCACGCGCGCGGGCGCATAGCTGCCGTCCAGGGTGATTGCCGTCGAATACTCTTCGATCGCACGTTCGAACCTGCCGAGGCGACGCTCCGCCTCGCCGCGAAAGAAGTACACCTCGGGGTGAACGGCGTCGTCGCCCTGAAGTCCGCGCAGCAGGCCGAGTGCGGTCTCGGCCTTGTCGTCGGCCAGCGCGACGCGCGCACGCGAGACCTGCACCTCCCAGGTCGTGCCGCGCAGCCGTTCAATAATGTCGGCGGAGTATCCCGCCTGCTCAATCCGCCCCAGTGCAAGCTGGGCAGACAAGCGCAGCAACGTGATGCGCGCCCGTTCCAGTGGCGAGTCCTCCAGCAGCGGGCGAATCTCGCGCAGCAGCCGGTCGTACAGTCCCTGCCGCAGCAGCGCGCGCCCCAGACCTTCACGGATCTCCACGGGCCCGGAACCGAAACGCCGCTCGAAGATGCGCAGTTCCTTGTCCGCCGATGCGCCGTCGCCACTTTCCAGATAGACCTGCGCCAGCAGCCAGCGCGCCTCGAGATCGTCCGGCGCGGTCTGCAGACGCCCCTTGAGTGTTTCGACGGCGATCGTCGTGTCGGCGCGGATGTGGGCTGCACGGGCGACTGTGAGCGGATCGGCGTCGTGGCCAAAACGCAGACCGATGATAATGGCGACCACTGCGCCGATGCCGACCGCGGCAAGCGCAAGCATGCCGAGCTGGCCGAACTTCCGCGCGGCACGTCGACGCCGACCGTGCCGCGAGTGGCGGCGTCGACGATGCCGTCGCGAGCGATGTTCACCCGTGGTTGCGTGATCTGAATCGCTGACGTCGCTCGATTCGCGGGTCGATGGGCTGGTCTCATGGACCTCCGCCGCCGCGTCCACAGCCGTTTGGCCGGTCTCGCTCATCTCGGCGTCGCTGTCCGCGTCGATCGGATCAGGCTGGGATTCGTCGCTCTCGCGGCGGTGGCGACGCCGCCGATGATGCTCGCGCCGCTTTCGACCCAGCCCGAGCAGACGCATCCACCACGGCCGATGCCGATGGCGCCGGTGACTGCGCTGCCGCGTCTTGTGATCGCCGGGGTCGCCGACCGCGGACGCGGAATCCACGCTCTGTTCGGTTGAACGGCGAGGTGATCGCGACCGACGCTTAGGGCGTGATTCCATGATTCGGCAGGGCTGGCTCCATGGGCGAAGTATTCTGCCGCATTGCGCGGCCCGAAGAAGCCCGTGCCGCCATGGGCCGACTCAGACCGCCGGGTTCAGGCAACCGATCGGGCCACAGCCCAGCGGCGCACCGCTGGCGACCTGCCACAGCGCCCACACGCCGAACGCGATCAGAACCAGTGCCGCGGCGCTGCGCACAATCGGCTGGCGTACAAAACGTGCGAGCCGCTCGGCCGCTACGCCCATCATCAGCAGCATGGGCAGCGTGCCGAGACCGAACGCCAGCATCAGCTGCGCGCCGTCCGCGGCGGTTGGAACGGCGAGCGTCCAGACCAGCGTGCTGTAGACCAGCCCGCAGGGCAGCCAGCCCCAGACCATGCCCAACACGATGGCCTGCATTGGCGAGCGCGGTGGCAGAAAGCGCCGCCCGAGTGGTTCCACGTGCCGCCAGAGCACGGCGCCAACGCGTTCGAGCCCTATCAGCACCCGCCACCAGCCGCCGATGTACAGGCCGAGGGCGATCAGGAACACACCGGAGATCGTCACGCCGACCCGCAGCGACTGCGCGCCGGCGACAGCACCGAGCAGGCGTCCGCCGATCCAGCCGACGATCAGGCCGGCCACGACATAGCTGAGCAGCCGCCCTGCGTTGTAGCCGAGCAGATACGGCAGCAGGCGCGGATAGGATTGGCGAATGCCGGCAGGCAGCCCAAGGGTGAATGCACCGACAATCCCGCCGCACATGCCCAGGCAGTGCACGGAACCGAGCAGGCCCGCCAGAAACGCCGGCCACAGCGCGACTGTGGTCAGCGCGACCGGATCCATTCAGCCCCCGGCGAACGGCTTCAGTTCGATGGCCGCGTCGCTCGCGGGTTGCCAGCGCCCGGTGATTCGCCAGTCGGCCGTGGCGAGTTCGACGTTCCAAACACCCGGAATCAATTCGGGCAGGGGTGTCTCATATTGGCCGCCACCGATTGCCGGGACGATCAGTACATGATCGTGCTCACTGCGCGTGGAATGCCAGAGCGTGATCTGCGCCGAGCGGGGCAGGGCGTCCATATCTGCCGCGGTCAGCCGAACCCGCAGCACGCGATTTTCCGCTGCGAGATCGCCGGCGATGCCCAGCGCGGCGGCGCGTGCATCGCGCGCGTGCTGGCGATTGATTTCCTTGCCACGCTTGTAATAGTCGTCAACCACGGGGGCGTCGAAGGTTCGGATCGACACGATCAGCATCGCGATACCGAACACGACGGACGCAGCCGGAATACCGACGACGAGCCAGACCAGCGGCTGCCGGTACCAGGGCGTCGAGGATCGGGGCATGGTTGCAGCAGCCACCGACATCACCACTCGCCCGGCCGTGGCCCGACGAAACGTGCTTCCTCGACGATCTGGATGGAAGGATCGTCATCCGCGCTCAGCACGAAGCGCAGATCCACGCTGCGCTCGTTGAGTGCATTGGGTTCAACCTGTACCCGCACAGGATATTCCACGACTTCGCCCGCGGCGACCTCCGAGGTCTCGTGATCGGTCTTCATCACCAGGTTCGGCAGGCCGTGCACACTGACCCGGTAGGTGTGGGCGTGCGCGTCCTTGTTGATGAGCTTCAGGGTGTAGACGTTCTCGATGAGACCATCCATGGTTTCGCGAAACAGCGAGTTGCGATCGCGGATCACGTCGAGTGCCGTCGTATCGCGCACGAACAGCGACCAGCCCACGGCGACGGTCAGCGCAAACAGGATGCCCGCATAGATCAGCACGCGCAGGCGCAGGATCTTGGTCGGGTTTCCTTCCAGCGCGTGCTCGGTCGTGTAGCGCACGAGACCACGCGGATAGCCCATCTTGTCCATGACCTCGTCGCAGGCGTCGATGCAGGCCGCGCAGCCGATGCACTGGTACTGGAGGCCGTCGCGGATGTCGATTCCGGTCGGGCACACCTGCACGCAGATGGAACAGTCAATGCAGTGGCCGAGCTTCGCCTGCTTGAGGTCGGCGGTGCGTCGCCGTGCGCCGCGTGGTTCGCCGCGTTCGACATCGTAGGAGACGATCAGCGTGTCCTTGTCGATCATCGCGCTCTGAAAGCGCGCATATGGGCACATGTAGATACAGACCTGCTCGCGCAGCCAGCCGGCGTTGCCATAGGTCGCAAACGAGTAGAACAGCACCCAGAACGTCTCCCAGCCACCCCAGGCATACGGAAACAGGCGGTCGGCCAGGTCGCGGATCGGCGTGAAGTAGCCCACGAACGTGAAGCCGGTCCAAAGTGCGAAGGCCAGCCAGGCGGCGTGTTTCGACGACTTGATCGACAGCTTCTTCCATGACCAGGGCTGCTTGTCGAGCTTCATGCGCTTCGCACGATCGCCCTCGATCTTGCGCTCGATCCACATGAACGCCTCGGTCCAGACCGTCTGCGGACAGGCATAGCCGCACCACAGGCGCCCGGCGAGCGCGGTGAAAAAGAACAGCGACAGGGCGGAGATGATCAGCATCGCCGTGAGGTAGATCAGGTCCTGCGGCCAGATCACCACACCGAGGATGTAGAACTTGCGCGCGGGCAGATCGAACAGCACGGCCTGACGGCCGCCCCATTGCAGCCAGGGCACGAAGTAATAACCGCCCAGCAGCGCAATCACCGCCAGTGCCCGCAGGCGCGCGAACAGTCCGCTGACCTGTCGCGGGTAGATCTTTTCGCGCTTGGCGTAGAGGGCCTGCTCGACCTCGGCGTCGAGCACCTGGGCGTTGGCTTGGTCAGTCATCGTGCCGGACTCTTCAGATTCGTTCAGGACACTAGTGCCGGGCGGGCCAGTACCGATCGGCTACGATCGTACGGCAAACGAACGCATTTCAGGGCCAGACAGTAGCACTGTCGGATTGCGACCGCATGGTGAGATGCGAAGGCCTGCCGTCGGCGCTCGCCGACGGCCACCGGCGACCGGCGATTGGCTCAGCGACCGCGCCGCTGCGGACCCGGGCAGGGTCGGGCGAAATAGATCGCACCGGCGCAGGAGAGGGCCGCGATCAGCCAGAACGCGAAAAATCCCAGGCTATAAGCTCCGAGGCGCGAGATGTCGTAATCCGCGAACATGATCTGCGGATCGAACAGCGTGAAAAACAGCCCGGTCGCCGCGCCGGCCACCAGAAACGATGGCCAGAGCACGGCGGCAACCAGCTGTGTGGTGAGGGCCGGCGTTCCGCCACAACGGACGGGAACCGAGCGGTCCATCACTTCTGCGACAGCGACAGAACGTACGCGCTCAGGACGTGGACCTTGTCGGTACCGAGAAACTCGTTGTGCGCCGGCATGCGTCCGGCGCGTCCCTTGGCGATCGATTCACGAATCGCCCGGACCGAACCACCATACAGCCACACGTCGTCGGCCAGGTTCGGCGCGCCCAGTGCGGCGTTGCCCGAGCCGTCGGGCAGGTGACAGCCCGCGCAGAACATGCCGTATTTCATCTGACCCTGCGTGACGTCCGCATTGGCCAGTTCGCCCTGCGGCTTGCGGCCGGAAAGGGTCAGCAGATAAGCCGTCACCTGATCAACGCCTTCGGCGCCGCCAAGCGCGCCTTCCCAGGCGGGCATGACGCCGTCGCGGCCCGCGCCGATGCTGGTCCGGATCGCCTCGCCGTCGCTGCCATACAGCCAGTCGGCATCGCGCAGGTTCGGGAATCCCGTTGCACCGCGCGCGTCAGAACCGTGGCAGACCGCGCAATACGAGGCGTACAGGCGCGCGCCGGCCTTCTGCGCGGCGGGGTCTTTTGCAAGCTGGCCGAGCGGGGTTTTGGTGAAGCGCTCGAACACCGGGCCGAATTCGGCCTTCGCGTCGGCCAGTTCTTCCTGATACTGCGATTCCTGCGTCCAGCCGAGCACACCGGCGAAGGTGCCGAGCCCCGGATACAGCACGAGGTACACCACGCCGAACACGATCGTGATGTAGAACATGTTCAGCCACCATTTCGGCAGCGGCGTGTTCAGTTCGCGCAGATCCTCGTCCCAGACGTGGCCCATATCCTCAGCCTGGCCACCGCCTTTCGGCCCCTTGACCTTCGACTGCGAAATGAGCAGGTAGATCAGCCAGATGAAGGAAACGATGGTGACGCCGGCGATGAACCAGTTCCAGAAATCGCTTGTAAAGTCAGACACGGAAATTCTCCCCTGATCAAGGGTGCAGTCGGGCCGTTAAAGTCAGTCGTCTTCGAACGGAATTCGCGCGGCCTTGTCGAAATCCTGCTTGCGTCGGCGACTGAACGCCCAGAACACGATTCCGATGAACGTGATGAGCATCACCACGGTCCACACGCTGTGAAACTGTTCGAACATTGGGCGGGCCGCTTCAGCGACGCGTCTTCACCGCGGTGCCCAGACCCTGCAGGTACGCGATCATCGCGTCCATCTCGGTCTTGCCTTCCAGGTCACCGGGGGCAGCGGCGATCTCGGCGTCGGTATAGCCGTGACCCAACAGGTTCAGCGTGCGCATCTTGTCCTGGATGCTGCCGTCGTCTGCCGGCGTGGTTTCCAGCCACGGGTAGCCCGGCATGACCGACTCCGGAACAACGTCCCGCGGGTTGATCATGTGAACCCGATGCCAGTCGTCTGAGTAGCGACCACCGACCCGGTGCAGATCCGGACCCGTGCGCTTGGAGCCCCACTGGAACGGACGGTCATAGACAAACTCGCCGGCGACCGAGTAATGCCCGTAGCGTTCGGTCTCCGCCCGGAACGGCCGGATCATCTGCGAATGACAGGTGTAGCAGCCCTCGCGGATATAGATGTCGCGGCCGGTCAGTTGCAGAGCCGAGTAGGGTTTCAGTCCCTCAACAGGCTCCGTCGTCGAGTGCTGGAAAAACAGCGGAACGATCTGGACCACGCCACCGACCGCTGCGACCAGCAGCGACAGGATCAGGAGCAGGCCCGTGTTCTTTTCAACTTTTGCTTGAATGCCCATGGACCGCCCCTCAGTGCGCCGGAGCCGGGACGGCGACCGGCACGGGTTTCGAACCGCGAATCGTCTTCACGACGTTGTAGGCCATCAGCAGCAGGCCGATGACGAAGATCGCGCCGCCCACAAACCGGATCAGATAGAACGGGTGCATGGCCTGGACGCTTTCCACGAAGCTGTAGGTCAGTGTGCCGTCCTCGTTCACGGCGCGCCACATCAGGCCCTGCATGATCCCGGAAATCCACATCGCCGAGATGTACAGCACGATGCCGATGGTGCCGATCCAGAAGTGCGTCTCGACGAGTTTCATCGAGTACAAAGGCTTGTTGAACAGCTTTGGAATCAGGTAGTACAGGGCGCCAATCGAGATAAACCCGTTCCAGCCCAGTGCGCCGGCATGTACGTGCCCGATCGTCCAGTCGGTGTAGTGCGACAGCGAGTTGACCGTCTTGATGGACATCATCGGGCCCTCGAACGTCGCCATGCCGTAGAAGGAAACCGACACGATCAGGAACTTCAGGATCGGGTCCTTGCGCAGTTTTTCCCATGCGCCGGACAGGGTCATGATGCCGTTGATCATGCCGCCCCAGCTTGGTGCGAGCAGCACCAGCGACATCACCATGCCCAGCGACTGCGCCCAGTTCGGCAGCGCGGTGTACAGCAGATGATGCGGGCCGGCCCAGATGTAGGTGAATACCAGCGCCCAGAAGTGCACGACCGACAGGCGATACGAATACACCGGGCGATCGGCCTGCTTGGGAATCAGGTAATACATCATGCCGAGGAAGCCGGCGGTCAGGAAGAAGCCCACCGCGTTATGGCCGTACCACCACTGCACCATGGCGTCCTGGACCCCGGCATAGACCGAATACGATTTCAGCCAGTTGACCGGGATCGCAGCGCTGTTGACGACATGCAGCATGGCCACGACGACGATGAATCCGCCGAAGAACCAATTCGCGACGTAGATGTGCTCGACGCGGCGCTTCGCAATCGTGCCGAAAAAGACAATCGCATAGGACACCCAGACGATTGTGATCAGCAGGTCGATCGGCCATTCCAGCTCGGCGTATTCCTTGGAAGTCGTGATTCCGAGCGGCAGCGAGACAGCCGCGAGCACGATGATGAGCTGCCAGCCCCAGAACGTGAACGCCGCGAGCCCGCCCGCGAAGAGCGGGACATGGCAGGTGCGCTGCACGATGTAGTAGGACGTCGCGAACAGCGCCGACCCGCCAAACGCAAAAATGACGGCGTTTGTGTGCAGGGGACGCAGGCGTCCGAAACTGAACCACGGAAGATCGAAGTTCAACGCCGGCCAGACCATCTGGGCCGCGATGAAGACGCCGACCGCCATGCCGACGATGCCCCACACCAGCGTCATGATCGCGAACTGGCGCACGACTTTGTCGTTATATGTCATTGCTTCGGCCATGCCGTACCTCGGAGCTTAACGTTCATAAAGACCAGAAAGGCTGTCGTCACCCGGACCGTCCCGCCGTGTGTTGCGGCGGCGGTCCGGACGGCTCAGTTCGTAAACGCGGGAGCGAAGCCGAGACCCCAGAGGATCGCGGTGGCGGCCAGCAACGACACCAGGCCGACCAAGCCCACGGCGAGAATCGCGCTGGACATCAGAAACCCGCGTTCCGCCGGAATCTCCATCATCACCGGCACGCCCATGTAGAGCAGGAACACGACGTAGGCGAGCGCCGGCAGCCCGACCAGGAAGTTGAGCCACAGTGCGGGGTAGAGCTGGAAGATGCCGACCAGGAAGATCGGGGTGGCCGTGTAGGCGGCCAGCGCGAGGGCGCGATTGAAGCCAACCTTAACGTCGTAGGTCTCGGCCATCCAGGCGATCATGCGTCCCATGACCATCACGCCGATGACCATCGCGAGGAAATACGCGATCGCGATCATGCCGGCGCTGGTGTTGGAGAGCTTGACCGGGTCGCCGGCGCCGATCGTCCAGCCGACCTGCGTGGTGCCGATATATCCGGCGATCGGCGGAATGGCCGCGAGGATCAGCACGTGTCCCATGATGCACTGGCTGACGGTGCATTCGGTGTCACGAATGCGCTGCCATTCGGCGCGGGGATTTGTAAACAGACCCAGAACGTGGTTTAGGACCATGTACCCCCCAATTCTGATGCGTTGCGTTGTTGCGCGCGGTTAATCTGGCGCAAAGATACAGTCAACATAACAGATTGAAATTGACCTGTGTCAATTAACGATTGGTAATATTCGGATGTATTGAGAGTATGGCCACGCCATCGACCTGTTATCACTGCGGCGAGCCGGTTCCGGCGGGCCTCGACCTGACCGCGACCATCGCCGGCGTCGCGCAGCCGATGTGCTGCGCCGGCTGCCAGGCGGTGGCGCGCGCGATCGTCGATGCCGGCATGAGCGATTACTACCGGCGCCGGAGCGGCCCGGCGGCGACCGCCGCCGAGATCGTTCCCGAACACCTGCGCGAGCTGCTGGCCTACGACGATGCCGAGGTACAGCGCAGCTTCGTAAGCGCCCCGGGCGCGGGCGAGCGGGAGGCGGCACTGATCCTGGAAGGCATCACCTGCGCGGCCTGCGTGTGGCTGAACGAACGGCACGTCATGGCCCTGCCGGGCGTGACCGCCGTCAGCGTGAACTACGCGACCCATCGCGCGCGGGTGCGCTGGGACCCCACGCGCATTCGCCTGAGCGAGATCCTCGCCGCAATCGAGCGCATCGGCTATCGCGCCCATCCCTACGATCCCGAACACCAGCAGGCGCTGTTGGAAAACGAGCGCCGCGCCCAGCTGCGCCGCCTCGGTGTGGCCGGTGTGTTCGGCATGCAGGTGATGATGCTGGCAATCGGTCTGTATGGCGGCGATTTCTGGGGCATCGACCCCGGCCTGCGCGGCCTGATGACCTGGATCAGTCTGCTGCTGACCCTGCCGGTGCTGCTGATCTCGGCACGGCCGTTCTTCGAACGCGCGATCACGGACCTGCGCAATGCACGCGCGGGCATGGATGTTCCCGTGGCGTTGGGCATTGCGCTCGCGTTTACCGCCAGCGTCTGGCACACCTGGCGCGGCGAGGGCGCGGTCTATTTCGACTCCGTCGCAATGTTCACGTTCTTTCTGCTGGGCGCCCGCTACCTGGAACTCGCCGCGCGCAAGCGCTCGATCGAGGCCGGGGAGGGGTTGCTGTACGCACGGCCGATGATCGCCACCCGGATCGCCGCCGATGGCACGGAATCCGACGTGGCCGCGGGGCGACTCGCGCCGGGCGACCGCGTGCGGATTCGCCCCGGGGCGACCCTGCCGGCGGACGGGCGGGTGATCGAAGGGGCCTCGGCCGTCGACGAATCTCTGCTGACCGGCGAGTCGCGCCCGGTGGCCAAGCGGCCCGGCGACCCGGTCGTGGCCGGCAGCGTCAACGTCGATCAGCCGCTGGTCATCGGTGTCGAGCGGGCCGGGCACGAAACGGTTCTGGCCGGCATCCAGCGCATGCTCGAACAGGCGCAGAATGCACGCCCCGCGGTGGCCCTGCTGGCGGACCGGATCGCCGGCTGGTTTGTGTTCGGGCTGGTGGCCGTGGCCGCGGTGGTCGCGTTCGTATGGCTCAGGATCGATCCGGAACGCTGGCTGGCCGTCACCGTTTCCGTTCTGGTCGTCGCCTGTCCCTGCGCGCTGTCGCTGGCCACGCCGGCGGCCGTCACGGCGGCGATCGGACGCCTGACGACGGCCGGCTTTCTGGTCAAGAACCCGAGCCTGCTGGAGACCCTGGCCCGCGCCGACACGATCGTCTTCGACAAGACCGGCACGCTCACCCGCGGGCGGCCGCGACTCATCGATGTCGACGTGCCGCGGGCCGGGGTTGACTGCGCACGCGCAACGGCGATCGCCGCGGCGCTGGAACGCGGTTCCGAACACCCGCTGGCCCGGGCGATCGTTGAGGCTGCCGGACAAGGGGCGGCGCTCGCCGTGACTGAGCGGCACAACCAGCCGGGCGCCGGAATCTCGGGGCAGGTGGACGGTGTGCGCTACTGGCTCGGCGCGGCGACGTGGCTGGATGCACAGGGGCTTGGTGGCGGTGTTCCATCGAACGCCGACGGCGGCCATACCGAGGCGATCCTTGCCGACGGCAACGGCGTCGTGGCGCGATTTCGCTTCGACGACGCCCCGCGCCCCGGCGCCACGGCGCTGATCGACGCGCTGCGCGCGCACCGCCTGCGCACGGTCATGCTCAGCGGGGACGCTCCGGCGGTCGCCGAGGCGCTCGGCGCGGCGCTGGGCATCGACGAGGTGTACGGCGGGCTGACGCCGCAGGCCAAGCTCGAACACGTCGACCGCCTGACCCGGGCCGGCGCCGTCACGATCATGGTCGGCGACGGGGTGAACGATGCGCCGGCACTGGCACGTGCCCATGGTTCCATCGCCATGGGCAGCGGCACGCAGCTGGCCGCAGTCTCGGCGGATGCGATCCAGATGGGACTCGGGCTCGAAAGTCTGTCAGAGAGCATCGGGATCGCCCGGCGCGCCGAACGCGTGATTCGTCAGAACCTAGCCTGGGCGCTGGGCTACAACCTGCTGATGCTGCCGGCTGCCGCGGCTGGACTGGTTAGCCCCTGGCTGGCGGCGCTGGGCATGTCGCTCTCTTCGCTGGTCGTCATCGCAAACGCGGTGCGACTGCAACGCCAGTCACCACGCACGTCCACATCGCCCGTGACGCCCGCGACCCTCCCCGTGTGAGTGTTCGCTAGTTCCGGTCCAACCGCCCGGGAGCCGATGCATTCGGTCTCGGCCTGACTTGGATCAATCCCACCACGGTGGTCTTGATGCGAATCAAGGATGCGCCACCGGGGCGCACCTAGGCTTTCCCTCCAGGGGCACGTCAGAGGCTCTCGAACAAAGTCTGTACTGGAGGAGGCGCCAGCCCGTGATCGAGCCGGTCGCGCTGGAAAACTTTGTCATCACATTCTTCGCCAGCGCCATGGTGATCGTCATGGGCGCTTTGTATGCATTGCTGTTCGCATACGCGCGTGTGCATCGCGTACCACGCCTGATGCCGTTCGCCTATCTCAGCTATGCGGGGCTGGTCGGCGCCGTCGCCGTCATCGGCTGGACGATGCACCTGTCCGGATTCTGGGCCGCGGTCGTAAGCGTGATGCTGATCGGCTATCTGCTCGCGCCGCATGGCATATGGCATTTGTGCGAAGGCACGCACCGGCATGCAGCCGATGGAAACGACGACGCAGAACACGAACACCTGATGAGGAGTTCCCCATGAGCGACACCCCGTGGTGGGCCGGCGAAGGCTTCTGGAAAAAAATCGCGATCTGGGTCACCGCGCTGATGGCGGTGATCCTGATCGTATTGACCTACGACACGCTCGCGAAGATTCAGGCCGGCAGCGAGCGGGTTCCGGCCTACAGCGTGATCAACCAGCGCATCGATTACCGCTTTGATGCCGAACGCAATTTTCAGGTTCCGGTCATCGGGGCCGACGCGCCGTTGTTCGGCAAGAAACTCGGCGAGGACGAGGCACAAACCCTCGTCAGCTACGGCAAGAAGATCATCCAGGGCCGCAACTGCATGAACTGCCATACGCTGCTCGGCAACGGCGCGTATTACGCGCCCGATCTCAGCAAGGCATGGCTCGACCCGGCCTGGGGCGCGGAGGCGGCGCGCGAACAGTTGATGATCGCGTTTCTGATGAATCCCGACACCAATGCCCGCACCTTCGGCTCGGGACGCCGCATGCCGAACATGCAGATCACCGAGGACGAGGCGCGGGCCATCGTGGCGTTTCTCAAGTGGATGTCGGCGATCGACACCAATGGTTTTCCGTACAACTTCAAACCGATTGCGCAAGGGGGTGAGTCATGAGCGTCGGCACACTCGACAGCGCGAATCTCAACGGCGGGCAACGGCTCGCGATCAAATACTTCACGGTCGCGATCGTCCTGTTTGGTGCGCAGCTCGTATTCGGGCTGCTGGCCGGCTTGCAGTATCTGAGGCCGGAGCTGTTCTACGGCGTTCTGGATTTCAACGTCAACCGCATGGTGCACATCAACGCCATGGTGGTATGGATGCTCTACGGCTTCATGGGCTGCGTGTACTGGTTCATTGAGGACGAAAGCGGCACCGACGTCGCGGGACTCACGCTCGGCAACCTGGCGTTCTGGGTGCTGACCCTTGCGGTGACCGTGGTCGTGCTCGTGTATCTGTTCGTGCAATGGGGACCTGGGACCGACCAGACCCTGTGGCTGATCAACGAGGGACGCGAATACATCGAGGCGCCGCGCTGGGCCGACATCGGCATCGTGGTCGTCATGCTCGTCTTCTTCTATAACGTGGCCGGAACGTTCATGAAGGGGCGATTCAGCGGCATCTCCGGCGTGCTGACGCTGGACCTGGTCGCCCTGGCCGGCCTGTATCTGGCCGGCATGTTCTACACGCCGAACATCTCCATCGATCAGTACTGGTGGTGGTGGGTCATCCACCTCTGGGTGGAGGCGACCTGGGAGGTGCTGGTCGGCTGCATCATGGCCTGGGGACTGATGAAGACGCTGGGCGCGCGTCGGCGCATCGTCCAGACCTGGCTGTACATCGAAGTCGCGCTGATGTTCGGTTCGGGCATCCTCGGGCTCGGACATCACTACTTCTGGATCGGCACGCCGGAATACTGGTTCAGCATCGGCGGGTTCTTCTCCGCGCTGGAACCGATACCGCTGGTCGCGATGGTCGTGCATGCGGTCTACGACTCGGGCGTGCACAAGTTCAGGAATGCGAACCATCCGGCGCTCGCCTGGCTCATCGCCCACGCGTTCGGTAATTTCTTTGGCGCGGGGGTCTGGGGCTTCATGCACACGCTGCCGCAGATCAACCTGTACACCCACGGCACGCAGTGGTCGGCCTCGCATGGTCACCTGGCATTTTTCGGCGCCTACGCCACCATCAACATCGCATTCTTCTACTTTGCGATGCAGCAGTGGCGCGGGAATGTTTGGATGTCCGGCGGACTCGCCGACAACGGCTGGAAATGGAAGTGGGCGCTGGCCTTGCTGAACATCGGGGTGATCGGCATGACGGTCGCGCTGCTCATCGCCGGATACGAACAATCATTCGTGGAACGGGCGATTGAAGGGTCGACCTGGGCCGGTTATTTCGCCGGTCAGAATCATCCCTGGTTCACGCAGGCGATGTGGTGGCGGCAGATCTTCGGCTGGGTGACGTTCGCCGGTTATCTGTTGCTGGTGTGGGATCTATTGACCATCGGCGCAAGCGAACGCCGCGAGGCACGAGGCCTCGCCGATGCCGAGGCCGCCGCCAAGGTATAGACCGGACGCAATCGATGGTCTTTTGTGCGGAGAACTCTGACCAACTCGGAGTGCGCCGCGGCACACGGAAGTGCCGGCTTGACGATCCATGACGGATTGATCAGAGCCAAGGTTCCAGGAGCCTGAGGGCATGGCTCCATCGATGGCCGGGGTTGGCGGGGCCCAGCGAGTGCGGGCCCCGTTTTTTTTGGCCGGGGCTGGTCCGCAGACCCCGGATCGCCGGTGTAGCCTGTTCGTTGCTATGGAAACTCTGATCAATTCAGAGTTTCCCGTGGCACAGGGACGTGCCACCATTTTCAATGTGCGTAAGCCATTGAAAATGTAAGAAAACGAAAAACCGCGCTTTTTCGTTTTCGTCGCTCTGTTAATCCAGAATGGATTAATCAGAGCTTCCCTATAGAGTTTTCAGCGCGACCAGTTCCATGACGCCGCCGAGAATCTGGTGGCGTCGCTCGATTCGCACCGGCAGATAATTCAGCGCCGGCGCACACCACAGCACCACGTCCACCGCGCGCGTGCCCTTGCGCCGTTCGACGACCACCGTGTCCAGTCGGCCCAGCGGCGTATCGAGCAGGGCGTCCTGGACCACGTCAAACCGGTACTGTTTCAGTCGGCCGCCGTCGGCGACGTTGAACGTCTGGCTGCGCTTGCCCTCGCGCAACCCGTCAATCACCGCGATCTGCAGGCTGGCCTTGTCGAGCGTGCCGGGCGGAATGCTCATCGTCCATTCATCGCCTGCGACACGATTGGAAACGCTCTGTGCATCGCGGTCGAAAAACAGCTCCACATGACGTTTGTCGTTTTCGCCCACCTGATGCTGATAGACATAGTGCGCAGGGTGCAGACCCTGTGCATCAAAATGTCCGCTGCTGGTCTCGACGATGCGGTCGTCGCGCAGCCATCGCCACATGCCCACGGCCTGCGACTCGGCGCCGAATTCGTAACCGCCGGCGGCATCGTAGCGGGCCTCCAGATGCGCCTCGCCGACGACCTGTCCGGCCCAGACCAGCTGATATTCCGCGCGGTAGGAAACCGGATCGACCGCCTGCGCGACGTCGCCGCTCAGGCACGCTGCACAGATCAGCAGCGCGTGGATCGTTGCGCGCTTCACGTGCTCGCCAGTCGCACCGGCGTCGCCAGCGGAGCACTGCCGAACCAGACTCGACCCTCGTGCAGTCGCACCCAGCCGCGGGCCAGCCAGTCCAGCACGGTCGGGTACAGACGATGTTCCTCATGCAAAACCCGCGCGGCGAGCACCGTCGCATCGTCCTCGGCTTCAATAGGGAGCGCGACCTGCGCGATCACCGGTCCCGCATCTACCTCGCTCGCGACGTAGTGCACACTCGCGCCGTGCTCGTGCTCGCCGGCCTCGATCGCGCGCCGATGCGTATCCAGGCCGGGAAAGTTCGGCAGCAGGGAAGGGTGGATGTTGACGAGCCGGCCCGCATACCGGGCAACGAAGGCGTCGCCGAGCACGCGCATGAAGCCCGCCAGGGCCACGATGTCGGGTCGCCAGGCGTCGACCGCGAACATCAGGCGCTCCTCGTAGGCTTCGCGCGATTCGCCGTCGCTACGCGGCACGGGCATCGTGGAACAGCCCGCGGCGTACGCATGTTCGAGTCCGGCCGCATTGGCCCGGTCGCTGAGCACGCCCACGACCGAATAGCTGCCGAACAGCGCGCTCTGATCGATCAGCGCCTTCAGGTTGCTGCCACGCCCCGAGATGAGTACGACGACGCGCGCGGCGGAACTCATGCCAGATGCACGTGCGCCGGTCCGTCACCCGGTTCGATCGCGCCAGCGACCCAGGCCGTTTCGCCATGGCGATCGAGCACCGCCAGCGCCTTGGTGACGGCATCCGCGGGCACGACCACGAGCATGCCGACGCCGCAGTTGAAGGTGCGCCACATCTCGGCGTCGTCGATGTTGCCGTTGTGCTGGAGCCAGTCGAACACCGCGGGCCGTTGCCAGCTGCTCGAGTCAATCCGCGCGCGGACGCCGTCGGGCAACACCCGCGGCAGGTTCTCGACAATGCCACCGCCGGTGATGTGTGCAAGGGCATGCACGGGCACCACTTCGGCGAGCGCACGCACCGCGCGCACGTAGATCCGCGTCGGCGCGAGCAATGCAGCGCCGAGCGTGGACGATTCAAATGGCGAATCCAGCGCCACGCCGCTGCGCTCGACGACCTTGCGAACCAGCGAATAGCCGTTCGAATGCGCGCCGCTCGACGCCAGCGCGATGATCGCATCGCCGACCCGCACCGCCTGGCCGTCGATGATGCGTGCGCGCTCGACGATGCCGACGGCGAACCCCGCCAGATCGTAGTCGCCCGGCGCGTACATGCCGGGCATCTCGGCCGTTTCTCCTCCAACCAGCGACATGCCGGAAAGCTCACAGCCCTTTGCAATGCCCTCGACGATGGCCGCGCCCTGCGCGACATTCAGACGCCCGGTCGCGAAGTAGTCGAGGAAGAACAGCGGCTCGGCGCCCGATACGACGATGTCGTTGGCGCACATCGCTACCAGATCGATGCCGATCGTATCGTGGCGGTCCAGTTCGATCGCCAGTCGCAGCTTGGTGCCGACACCGTCGGTGCCCGACACCAGCACCGGCTCGCGATAGCGTTCGATTGGCACCCGGAACAGGCTGCCAAATCCGCCGAGTCCGCCGAGCACCTCGGGACGCCGCGTGCGCTCGGCCGCCGGGCCGATCCGGTCGACGAGTTCACCGCCCGCGTCGATGTCGACGCCGGCGTCGCGATAACTGAGTTTGCTGGACTTCGGGTCCGTGGCCATGAGAGGGCTCCGCGGGAGAGGGGGGCGATTCTACCAGCGCTTGCGCCGCGGCCCGAGGATTGCGCGAGCGCTGTGCTATCGTACGCCGCCGACTGGTTCTGCCTGATTCTTCCAACCAAAACCCACCGTGTCCCTGCGACGCCTTTTTGCAGTCGTGATCCTGATGCTGCCCGGTCTGCGCGCCGAGGCCAGCGAGATTGCCAATGCCCATGTCGCCAGGGCCGAAGTCGCCGACGATTCGCGCGAGGCGCGCACGGCGGCGCTCGGCGCCGCGCTCGATCAGGTGGTTCTGCGCCTGACGGGTCGCGAGGTGCCGGCCGAGAGCCTGGCATCGATGCGTGCGGCGGTCGCGGACTTGGTCAGCGCCTACCGGTTCCTGTGGCGCGAGGGTGCCCCGGGCGACACACCCCAGCGCCTGATCGAGGTCCGCTTCGATCCGGCCGCGCTGGAGCGCCGGCTTGCCGAACTCGGAATTCCGGTCTGGGGCCTGACGCGCCCGGACGTGCTGGTGTGGATCGGCGTCGAAACCGGCGGCGGCCGGCGCTGGTTCGACCGCGAACTCGATGTCGAGGCCACGGCCGTCATCGAGGCGGCGGCCGACGCGCGCGGCGTGCCGCTGATCTGGCCGCTCAACGACGTCGAGGATCGTGCCTCGCTCGCGCTGGCCGACCTGTGGGGCGGTTTCGCCGAGCCGATCGGCAACGCCTCCACCCGGTATGCGCCGAACGCCATCCTGAGCGTGCGCATCGAACGCGACGGCGCGCGTTTCCGCACCCGCTGGACCTTACTGCAGGGTGACAACCCGGCGGTCTGGGACCACGCGGGTTACGACCTCGGTGCGCTGCTGACCCAGGGCATCGCCACCACGGCCGAAACGCTCGCGGCGCGGTTCGCACCGCTGGCCAGCTCATTGACCGTGGAGAACGCCGAGATCGAATTCGATGGCGTCAAATCGCTGGATGACTTTGCCGCGATCAATACGCTGGTCGAATCGCTGGCCGGTGTTCGTGCGTTCCGGCCCGTGTACGCGGACGGCGAACGACTGCGTTACGCGGTCGAGTTCACCGGCGGGCGCAACGCACTTGAACAGACACTGAAGTTACAGCGGCGGCTTCAGGTTCAGGCGCCTGTCGTGGATACGGCATCGCCGGGCACCGAAACCGCGCCCTCGCGCCTCTACTTCCGCTATCAGCGTTGAAGGCCCACGATCTTCCGAACTACATCACGTTCGGACGGCTGTTGCTCGTCGGACCAGTGGTGTGGTGCCTGTTGAACCAGTACTACAGCGGCGCGCTGGCGCTGTTCGCGCTCGCCGGCGTCAGTGATGCGCTGGATGGCTTTCTGGCCAAGCGCTACGGCTGGCAGTCACGGCTGGGCACGGTGCTCGACCCGCTGGCGGACAAGGTGCTGCTGGTATCCGCCTACATCGCACTTGGCGTGCTGGGCTGGCTGCCGATCTGGCTGGTCACCGCCGTCATCGTGCGCGATGTCGTGATCGTCATCGGCGCGGTGAGCTACTACTTTCGCATCGCCGCAGTCGACATGACGCCGCTGGCGGTGAGCAAACTCAATACCTTCACGCAGATCGTGCTGGTACTCGCGGTGGTCGCGCACGCCGGATTCGGGATCATCGCGCCGATCTGGCTGGAACGCGGCATCTGGATCGTCGCCGCAACGACCATCGTCAGCGGCGTGAGCTATGTGCTGATCTGGGGCTACCGGGCGCTCAGCGCCGTGCGCGCCGGCACCGACGACGGCCGACGTTAACCGGACCATCTGGTGAATCCCTGATCAATCCGGGACGGATTGATCAGCGCTTCCTTGGCAGGCTGTTGAAATTCTCATTTCAGCAGTCTGATAACGCGAGACAGGGACGGCTCGCCCGAAGTTCGAACATGCAAGTGTTTGATTTTTGTGAGCAACCGAAAACCACGCTTTTCGGTTGTGACGTTGAAAAGCCCATGGACGAGCCTTTTTCAACGACCTGTTAGAGCTTCCCTGGCAAGCAGCTCGCGCACGAACGGAATCGTCAGCGCACGCTGACCGGCCAGGGCGGCGCGGTCAATGCGGTCGAGCAGGGCAAGCAGGCTGCCGAGGT
The DNA here is from genome assembly GCA_020445605.1 of Chromatiales bacterium. NCBI lineage: Bacteria > Pseudomonadati > Pseudomonadota > Gammaproteobacteria > Chromatiales > Chromatiales bacterium. The sequence goes on along the minus strand of JAGRGH010000049.1, from coordinate 218,926 downwards.
CGCGACGTTCCCGGCGCATGAGATAGGCCGCCACCGGTTCCGGCAGGCTCAGCCCGCGCTGACCGGCCACCTCGCTGAGCGTTCGTCTGACTTCCTCCTCGTCCAATGACTGCAGCCGCAGCAGGGCCAGCGCCTGCAGCCGTGAACGCAGGTCTGCAAGCCCCAGCCCCAGATCAGCAGGCGCGGCGTTTGCGGCGACGAGCAGACCACCGTTGCGATCCTGGACGCGGTTGAGCAGCGCAAACATCGCGGCCTCCCATTCGGGTCTGCCCGCGAACCGTTCCGCGGCATCGATGACGGTCAGGCCGTCGCCGATGACCCCGCCGAGCAGCGCCGGGTTCAGCCCCACGATCTGCTCGGCGAACAGACACTGGCACGCATGTCCGGCAGCGTGCGCGGCGCGCACCGTCGCGTTGACGAGGTGTGTCTTTCCGCTGCCGGGCGGGCCGGTCAGAAACGCTCGCGCCGGTGCCCGGCCGCTCGCGAGATTTTCGAGCAGGGCGACGACGCCGGCATTCGGTCCCGCACGATAGGTCGCGAAGCTCGATTCGCGCCGCAGCGCGATGTCCAGTGCGAGTTGGGCCGGGTTCACCGCGCGGCGTCCAGCGCCAGTGCAGTCTCGGCGAGCCGCCGCCCCAGCGCGCGCGCAATCGCGGCTTCGTCCTCGGTCAGCGGTTGCCCGGCATCCGCGCCCGCCACATGCGATGCGCCGTACGGTGTGCCACCCGAGCGGGTGCCCATCAGGCGCGGTTCGGTGTAGGGCACGCCGACGATGACCATGCCATGGTGCAGCAGGGGCAGCATCATCGAAGTCAGCGTGGTCTCCTGGCCACCATGCTGGCTGCCGGAACTGGTGAATACGGCGGCCGGGCGGCCGACCATGCTCCCGGACAACCACAGATCGATCGTGCCGTCCAGAAAATACTTCAGCGCAGCGGCGATGTTGCCAAAGCGTGCCGGACTCCCCAGCGCAAGGCCGATGCACTCGCGCAGATCGTCGTTGGTGGCATACGGCGCGCCGGTGTCCGGCACGGCGGCCGCCGTGGCCTCGGCAACCGTTGAAACCGGCGGCACGGTGCGCAGCCGGGCGTGGGCGCCCGGAACCTCCTCGATGCCGCGCGCGATCAGATCGGCGAGCCGTTTGGTTGCGCCGCCGCCCGAGTAGTACAGGACGAGGATTTCCCCACTCATCCAACGAGTTCCAGCACGCGCTCGGGCGGTCGTCCCAGCACCGCACGCCTGCCATGCACGACGATCGGACGTTCGATCAGGCGCGGGTTCGCGACCATTGCCGCGATCAGTTCGTCACGTCCCAGACCCGGATCGTCCAGCCCGAGTTCGCGGTACTCGGCCTCTTTGCGGCGCATGAGTTCGCGCGGTTCGAGTCCCAGCTGTTTCAGCAGCGCATCCAGTGTTTTCGCATCCGGCGGGGACTTCAGATACTCGATGACGCGTGGCTCGACACCGTGTTCCTGCAGCAACGCAAGCGCCTGGCGCGATTTGGAACAGCGCGGATTGTGATACAACGTCGTCACCGTCATGGTCGTGCCTCGGTCAGTCGCGGATCGTCAGCTGGATGTCAGAACCTGAAAGTATAAACCCGCCGCAGCGGCCGGCCGGCGCACGATTTTCCGTGCTTGCGCACGTCGTGCGGCGGTTCTTTTCCGACGACTGCCTGAGTTCGGCCGCCGCACTGACCTACACGACATTGCTGGCCCTGGTACCGCTGATGGCCGTCACGCTGACCAGCCTGACGGCCTTTCCGGTGTTCGAGCGATTCAGCACCGAGATTCAGGAATTCCTGTTTCAGAACTTCGTGCCGGCGTCGGGCGATGTGCTGCGCGACTACCTGCAGGATTTTGTCAGCAACGCGAAAGCGCTCACCGTCGCCGGCATCGTGTTCCTGCTCGTGACGGCGGTGCTGCTGATGGCGACCATCGACCGCGCGTTGAGCCGAATCTTTCACGTGCACGGCCGGCGCTCGGCGGTGGCCAGTTTTCTCGTCTACTGGTCGATCCTCAGCCTCGGGCCGGTGCTCATGGGGGTGAGCATCGTCGTCAGTTCCTATCTGCTCGCGACGCCGTTGGTCGATCAGGCCGCCGCCACGATCGGCGGTCGCGCACGCCTGCTGGCGATCGCGCCGCTGGTGTTCTCCACGCTCGGGTTCGCGTTGCTGTATGTGGTGGTGCCGAACCGCCGTGTACCCATGCGCCACGCACTTGCCGGCGGTCTCGTGGCGGGTCTGCTGTTCGAACTCGCCAAGCGGCTGTTCGGCTGGTATGTGACGACGTTTCCCACCTATCAGGCGATCTATGGCGCGCTCGCGACCATTCCGGTGTTTCTGATCTGGGTGTACCTGTCCTGGGTCATCGCGCTGATCGGTGCGGAGTTCACGGGCGCGCTCATGAGCCGCCGCACCGGACTGCCGAACGGCCCCCCGGAACTCGCGACGGCATTGCTGGTGCTCGAACGTCTGCACGCCGCGCAGAACCGGGGCGGGGCGCTCACGACGCTTGAGCTGAACCCGCAGGCGGCGGTTTCCGATGCCGACCTCACCGAGGTCCTGGCGCGGCTTGCCGCTCACGCGTGGATTCACCGCACCGCCGACGAACGCTGGACGCTGGCACGGCGCCTGGAGGAGACGCCGCTGGCCGAACTGGTGGAGTCGCTGTATCGGCCACTGCCGGACGTGGATCGACTGGCGGGGCATCCGCTGGCCGCGGATGCCGTCACGCACGCAAGGACGGCCGTCCGGGACCGCCTGTCCCTGCCGGTGGCCGACGTGCTGTCAGGTGTGCAGCTGGGGGTTCAATCCGGCTTGTCGCCGGAGCGGGATTTGTCGACCGACTCGGCGTCCGCATCGACATCCGGGTCGAGCGTGCCATAGAGCGTATCGAGCAGCCGGCTGCGACTCGCGGAATCGAGATCCAGACTGTCGGTATTGCCCTCATCCAGCACCGTGCAGAAAAAGCGCTCGACCGCCGGCGTGGATTCGATCAGCTTGTCCATGCGCACGCGTCCGGCATTGCGTTCGGTGCTGATCACGATCAGATCGCTGCCATAGTCGTACAGCCCGCGTTCCAGCACGAGCGCGGTTCGAACCTCGCGACCCGCTTCGCGCGCGACGGCACACCAGACGCCAAGCCGGGTCACCGCGCGATCCGGGCTGGCGGCGGCAGACCACGCAACAACCGGTCGCGTGCAGCGAGGCAGATACTGCACGCCGGCGCGTACCGATCCACGCTCGCCGGCATTCATCCAGCGCACGATGCCGACCCGTACCGGCGCATGATCCTCTACGCTGGCCGTTTCGACGGCAACGATGGTGCCCACGGCCAGGCTGACATGCTCGACATGTTCGGCGGGCACCATCAGGGTGATGCCGCTGGCGTTCGCGTTCGCCGACTCGACGTGGACGAGGTTCAGATCGCCGGTCATCGGAATCAACGCATCGTCGTCGTCGAGCGGATAGTCCACGTCGAACGCGGAGCTGCGCAGCGGGGCGAAGGTTCGTGACAGCCGCGCATGCGCGGCGGCGAGGCCGAAGGCGACCCGGGCGGCGGCACGTTCGGGCGCACGTGCCGCGCGTGCGCGTGGGGTTCGATGCCAGGAAAACAGCATGCGGCGCAGGATCTGGACGGCCTCGCGGCGGGAACCATCGGGCCGCCAGGCATCGGAGATATCGCGGTCACGCACGAGCTGATCAATGTGCCCGGCGATGCGATCCAGGAGTCCGCGGGTTTCGATCACACGCCAGTTTTCGCCGGGCTCCTCGAGTTTGAACTCGGTGCTGGGGTGGGGCGGCTGATCGCGGTCAAGGGCGACATAGAACCGGCTCGGCGCCGCGGCGAGCCCACTCGTCGGCAACAGAATGACGTCTTCGACCCAGCGATCGAGATAGCGCAGCACTTGCGCGAGTTCCCCGCGCGGCATGTGATACGGATCGGCCAGGCGCAGCATCGCCAGGGTCAGAAAACGCTTCTGCACGCTGGTACGGGGACGGTTCGCTCCCTTGCCGGTTTCGATCGGAACGGTTTCGAAGCCCTGACGCTCGGCCTCACGATAAAGGGCACAGGCCTCGGTCCAGACATGCGCCGGGGCCTCGCTGTAGTCCTCCCAGGCCAGGAACAGCTCCTGGACCAGCTGCTCAATGGCATTGGCAACCGATTCGAGCCGGGCCGCGGCGCTTTCTTCGCTGTCGGCGGCACAGAACTCGATCGCCAGCGCCTTGTAGCCCAGGCCGAGTTCATGCGCCGCGCGCCGCGCGAGGCTGAGGTAGCGCGCCGAGTTTGCCCCATTGTCGTGCTCGGCCTCGTCGCTTGCGATGTCCGCGCGCACTGCCTGGACGGCAAGCCGCAGGCTGTTCAGTGTCGTGCGGCGCAGGCGACCGGGCATCGACTGCCGGTTGTGCAGAAACACCGTCAGACCAAGGCGGGCAAGCACCTCGAGCGGATCGGACTCGGCGCCGGAATCGGCCGGAATACGCGGCAGGCGCCCGGCCCACTGGATCGCCGAGGCCGACTTGGCGTTGGCCACGGTCAGTCGTTGTGTAAGGCCGCCGCAGCCCGCAATGGCGACGATCTCGGAGTCCTCGGTGTCGGGCAGTTCCGGCAGGTCGGGAAGGTCGTGCATAGAACTCACAGCCATGTCTGCTCGCGTTTCAGGCGCCGGTGCGGTCGTTGCACGACCGGCCGGCAGGATCCTCCAGCGTCCGGAGGGCGCGCTTATCGATTCAAGGATATACCGTGCGGCCCGATTTTGCCCGCGCCCGGAGCGCCCAACGGGAACCCCCAGCCGCCGGACGGTTCAAACGTCTGATTGTCGCAACGGCTGCAAACTGCAATGCCTGCGGCACACCGGTGCGCCATCGCTGTTGTCAGCGGCGAGCCGCCGACAATCCGGGTGAACATCAAACCGCATCTTTCGTTATCGCCGCTGTTACTGGGCCGGGATCGCCGGATCAGCGTTCCCGAAAAAATGATGCGTCGTTGCAGGGGCAACGCTATGATTTTTCGCCCGGCAGCTGACTCGCCAGCGCCCGGTGGCCATCCTGCCGGGGTCGCCGTGGGAGCGTCCAGGTGTTCAAAGTGCGTAGATACATTTTTTTGCTTTTCTGCCTGCTGATTTCCGGTTCAGCCGCCGCACGCGACGGCATCTGGCCGGAATTCACCCTGAAAGACCTCGATGGTCGGGATCACTCGCTGTCCGACTATCGGGGACGGTGGGTGATCGTCAACTACTGGGCGACCTGGTGTCCGCCGTGCCTGGAGGAAATGCCGGAACTCGAGGTCTTCTACAACAATCACAAGGACACAAACGCCGTCGTGCTCGGCCTGAACATGGAGGACATCGCGACGGAAAAACTGAAGAAGTGGGCCGATGACCAGTTCCTGAGTTTTCCCATCCTGCGCGATCGCCCGCGCGGCGAGACCGAACTCGGGCGCATCCATGGCCTGCCCAGCACCTACATCGTGAACCCGCAGGGCCGGCTGGTCGCGCGGCAGATCGGACCGGTAACCGCCAAGCTGCTCGAAGAGTTCATCGCGGCGTCTGAACCATCCACCAACACCACTGCGAAGACGACACCATGATCATCACCGCCAGGTTGCATGTTGCAGCGATCTGCATTGCGCTCGCTGCAATGTCCGTGCAGGCCGCGACAACGAACGCGCGCGATCCGCTCACGCATTTCTTCAGCCAGAGCCTCGGCGATTTTCACGAGGAACTCGCGGTGGCACGCGAGCAGGGCAAGCTCGGCATCCTGCTGATGTTCCAGCAGGAGGAATGTCCGTACTGTCACCGGATGAAGACCACGATCCTGAATCAGCCCGATGTACAGGACTACTTTCGGCAGCATTTTCTGGCGTTCCAGGTCGATGTCGAGGGTGATGTGACGATCACCGACTTCACCGGCCAGCCGGTGCTCGAGAAAGATTTCGCGTTCAAGCTGAACCGGGTGCGGGCCACACCGGTTTTTGCGTTCTTCGATCTCGACGGCAACCGCATCGAGCGATTCACCGGGGCCACCTCCAGCAAGGAGGAGTTCATGCTGCTTGGTGAGTTCGTGGTCAGCGGGGCCCACAAGACGACGAATTTCAACCAGTACAAACGCGAGCGCATGCAGCCCAAATCGGCGCAGGCGCAGTAGCTCGGTGACGAGGATGCTTCGTTACGCGCCGATCATGCATCCGGTGGGGTTTCGCTGGGCGGGTCAAGGGCCACGGGTTCTGCGTGCCCTTGCAATCAAGGCCTTCGCGGTTCTCCCGGCATTGTGTTTGGCGCTGGAGCCCCTGCCGGATCCGCTCAGGCTCGACGAGGCACTGCGTCTGGCCGTGCAGAACAGCCCGACACTCCTTGTAGCCGAAGCCGAGCGCGATCTCGCCAGCGCCAATGTGGCGCTCGCCCGATCCGCCTCAGCCGCGACGATCAACGCCACGGCGGCCTTGCGTTGGGTCGACCCGCCGGATGTAGCAACGGACCAGAGCAACGCCGATCATCAGGCCGGCATCGTGCTGCGCAAATCGCTCTACGACGGCGGCGTGTCGAAGTCGCGCGTCGATGGCGCACTGGCCACGGTGCAAGCCAGCGAGAAGGCGCTTGGGGAGCGTCGCAGCGCGCATCTGCTGGCGGTGCTGCGTGCGTTTCTCGACGTGATCGAGGCCGATCTCGCCTATGCGCGCGAAAACGAAGCGATGGCCAACGCCTTCGTGCGTTTCGACCGCATCCAGCAGCAGCGCAGCCTGAACTTCGTCGCCGACGTCGATGTGCTTGAGGCCGAATCCAATTTCGAGTCTGTGCGCCGCCAGCGATTCGCCGCGGACGCAGCCCGACGCGCAACGAGAACACGCCTGGCAACGCTGCTGAACCGGCCCGGACAGCTTCCGGCGGAATTGCTGCGGCCCGACTTGGGGGCTTGGATCAAGCGCGAACGCGGCGAGTTCGAACCCTGGCGCAGCCGCGCACTCGACGGCAATACGCGCCTCGCACGGCTGCGGGCGCGGGTGGATGCCGCCGAGCGAGGCCTTGAAGCCGCGCGCGCCGACCGCGGTTTGACGGTCACCGGCGTTGCCGAGGCCTATGGGTATGATCGACTGCTCGGCGGGCGTGATCGGGCGCGCATCGGGCTCGAATTTGCGCTGCCGCTCTGGGACGGTGGCGCGGGCGATGCACGCATCGGTGCCGCGCAGGCACAGCTCGCGGCGACGCGGGCCGAACTTGCGCTGGCCGAACTCGAGGTCGGCAATCAGGCGCTCGACCTCTGGCTCGCGCTGGACAACGCCCAGCAGCAACTGCGCGAGGCGAATCTAGAGGCACAGTATCGCGAAGCCGCGCTGGACCGTGCACGCGCAATGTACGAACTCGAGGTGCGGCCCAATCTGGGCACCGCCATGACACAGATCTCGGCCGCGCGGCTGAAACAGGCACAGGCCGAATTCGAGCTCGCCATGAACTGGGCGCGTCTGGACGCCCTGGTTGGTCAGGCGCCGGATCCCGCGGCGTTTTCGGAGGCAAGGCAATGACAACAATCGGTTCCCGCATCTCATGCACGCTCGCTGCGCTGGCCCTGAGTCTAGGCGCAGCCAACGTGCGGTCGGCCGAGCTGCCGGCGCAGTTGCAGTGGGCCGCGCGCACGGAACTCGGAACGCCGGTTTCGGGCGTCGTACGCGAGGTGTTGGTCCGCGCCGGAGATGAGGCTGCGGCCGGTGCGCCCCTGGTTCGACTCGACGCTCGTGGGTTCGAGGCCACGCTGGCGGCTGCGACAGCCGAGGTCGAGCGGCTCAAGCCGGTCGCCGAGGAGGCGCAGCGCGAACTCGACCGGGCCCGTGAGCTGTTCGATCGCGCGGTCCTGGCCATGCATGACCTGCAGATCGCGGAAGTGGGCCTTGCGAAGACCACTGCCGAACTGCGAAAGGCCGAGGCGGATCGTGATCGCGCGCAACTCGATCTCGAATACGCGGAACTGCGTGCGCCATACAGCGCCAGGGTGTTGGCAGTAAAGGTTGCCCCGGGCCAGACCATCGTCTCGCGCCTGCGCAGCGAACCGCTGGCAATCGTGGCTGCCAAGGACCGCATGCGCGCCGTCGCGGCCGTGGACGGCACACAGGCGGCACGCGCGCGCATCGGGATGCCGGCAACGGTGCGCATCGGCGAACGGACGTTCCGCGGCGCGGTCAGCGAGATCGGTCTGGAACCGATTGCCGACAACGGACAGCGCTATGCGCTGGTCGTCGAATTCGCTCCAGGTGATGCGCTGCTGCGCGCAGGCCAGAACGCCATCGTCGATCTGGGGCCGTGACCACGGCCGATCGCATCTGTCGGTGCTGTCTGGTTTCGGGTCGGGTGCAGGGGGTCTTCTATCGCGCCAGCACCCGGCGCGAGGCGCTGCGTCTCGGTGTGAGCGGACATGCCCGCAACCTGCCCGACGGGCGGGTCGAGGTGCTCGCCTGCGGTACTGCCGACGCCGTTGATGCGCTGTGCGAATGGCTCTGGACCGGACCGCCTCATGCGCGGGCGGATCAGGTGGTTTGCCGCCCCGTGGATCTTGTTTCGCCCGAGCGGTTCACAACCGACTGACGGTCCGGCCCGGCTGGCTAGGAGGCTCCCTGACAGGCTGTTGAAATTCTCACTTCAACAGCCTGGTATCGCGAGACAGGGACGTCTCGCCCGAAAGTCGAACACGCAAGTGTTTGATTTTCTAGAGCAACCGACAACCACGCTTTTCGGTTTCGATGTCAAAAAGGCCATGGATGGGCCTTTTTCAACAACCGGCTAAGAGCTCAAACGATGGGGGGTTCCTCGGGCAATTCCGGCGCGGGTTCCTCGATCGCCGACTGCATGGCGCCGATGCGCTGCTGAATGGCGTCGGCATTCTGGGTGCGGCCGATGTGGAACAGCGCCTCGCCGCCATAGACCAGCGGCAGGTTCGTGCGGCCGATCACCACACCGGACGCGGGCGCAACCACGCGGGTCTCAGTCTCACCGAACGGATCGGCAATCAGCCCGAGCAGGTCGTTGCGCCGCACGGCTGCGCCGAGACGGACCGTTGCGCGCAGGATGCCACTGTTGCCGGCCCGCACCCAGGTCGTCGAACGCAGCAGCGTGGGACGTCGCAGCTTTGGCTGCTTGCGCGTCGGCAGCATCTCCATCGCACGCAGCACATGCACGATGCCGCGCACGCCGATCCGGATCGACATCTCGTCGAAGCGCAGCGCCTCGCCCGCCTCGTAGACCATGACCGCAATTCCGTGGTCGGCCGCGGCCTTGCGCAGTGAACCTTCAATGAAACCGCTGTGCACCATCACCGGCGTGCCGAACACGCTGGCGAGCTCGAGCAGCTGCGGGTTTTCCAGGTCGGCGCGAATTTGTGGAAGGTTGTCGCGGTGCTGCGCGGCGGTATGCAGGTCGATGCCGAGCGTGGCCTGGCGCACCACGGTGTCGAAGAATGCGTGCCCAAGCCGCCCGGCCAGCGATCCGGTCTCGGAGCCGGGCAGGGACCGGTTGAGATCGCGCCGGTCCGGCAGGTAGCGCGAGCGGTTTTCGAAGCCGAACACGTTGACGATCGGCACCGCGATCAGGGTCCCGCGCAGGCGGTCAAGCAGCGGCAGGCGCACCAGGCGGCGAATGATCTCGACGCCGTTGATTTCGTCACCGTGGACCGCGCCACTGACAAACACCACCGGTCCGTGGCGGCGCCCGTGCATCACATAGACGGGCAGGGTAACCGGCGTGTGTGTGTAGAGTTCTGAAACCGGTATGGCCAGCCGCGCCCGTTCGCCCGGCGCGACCGCTGCGTCGCCAATCTCAAATGCGATTCGTGTCAACCCTCACCCCGGGTCCGGGTGCGTCCCGGGCCGGCGTTCTTTTCGATGAACTGGATGATCATGCCTGCGATGTCCTTCTCGGTAGCCGCCTCAATGCCCTCCAGCCCGGGAGAGGAGTTGACCTCCATGACCACCGGACCGTGGTTGGAGCGCAGCAGGTCCACGCCGCAGACGTTCAGACCCATGGCGCGCGCGGCACGCACGGCCGTCGTGCGCTCCTCCGGCGTGATCTTCACCAGCGATGCGTTGCCACCGCGGTGCAGGTTCGAGCGGAATTCGCCCTCGGGGCCCTGACGCTTCATCGCCGCAACGACCTTCTCGCCAATCACGAAACAGCGCAGATCGGCGCCGCCGGCCTCTTTGATGAACTCCTGCACGACAATATGCGCTTTCAGGCCCATGAAGGCCTGTATGACGCTTTCGGCCGCCTTGTCGGTTTCCGCCAGCACCACGCCGATGCCCTGCGTGCCCTCCAAGAGCTTGATCACCACCGGCGCGCCGCCAACCTGTTGCATGAGGTCGGAGATGTCATCGGGGTTGTGCGCGAAGCCGGTCACCGGCATGCCGATGCCCTTTCGGGCGAGCAGCTGCGAGGCGCGAAGTTTGTCGCGCGCCCGCGTTACCGCTACGGACTCGTTCAGCGGGTAAACACCCATCATCTCGAACTGGCGCAGCACGGCCGTGCCATAGAAGGTCACCGAGGCACCGATACGCGGTATGACTGCATCGAATCCGGACAGCGACTCGCCCTTGTAGTGGATGGTCGGACGGTGCGAGGTGATGTTCATGTAGCAGCGCAGCGCGTCGACCACGCGCACCTCGTGACCGCGTTCGCGTGCGGCTTCCACGAGTCGTTTCGTCGAATAAAGCTTCGCATTGCGCGAAAGTATGGCGATTCTCATTGGGAGCCCTTGGGGTCCGGCCGGCTACGCCGGCGTGATCAGGTAGGAACGGCCGGGATCGACGAAATAACGATGGCGGATCGCCGTTCGTCCCAGCAGCATGCGAAAGCGCATTGTATCCCGGTTCGTAAGGGTGAGTTCGATCTCGTGCGTGTTCACACCGATTGTGACGGTTGTAAGGATCACCGCACGCAGTTCCGCATGGCCGCCGGAATCGGTGACCATTCGTTCGTCGAGCAGTGCGACATCGCAGTGGCGTTCGATTGACCTATCGCGCTGATCCGGGTGTACGCCGAATCGCACGCGTGGCCCATTCGGCGTCTCATAGCGTTCTACATAAAACGCGTGCAGCGCGGAGGTGCGGGCCCCCGTATCGACTTTGGCCTTGATACGTTCGATGCCGAGGGCGGGCAGGGCAAGCCACTCGCGCCAGCCAAGCACGCCATGCCCGGATACGCTTCTCTCGCGTCTGGAATCCGCGCCCCTTTCCGGCGCGCGATCCGCTCTGTTGCGCTGCGTCGAATTCAGCAGGAACCGCCGGGCTTGGGGTGCCGGTTTTTCGTCGCGTGGATACGGGCGTCGATCTCGCGCAGTTCGGTGGCGTCGCCCTGGCGGGCCTTGTACAGCGCATCGAGTTGGTCGCCGATCGACGGATATTCGGAAAGACGCGCGTCGTGATACTCGGTGCTGTCTTCCTCGGCCTTGTAGTCGGCGAGTGCCGCGCGGAGCTGGTCCGCGCTGGGTTTCGGCGCCGGCAAAAACCATTCCGAGAGGAAGGCGCCGTTCCCCTCGTCGACGATCTGGAAGTCCACCCAGGCGACGGCGTTCGGGAACAGCCGGTGCACGGCGATGCACAGTTCGCGCATGCTCTTGGTCGGCCGGAACGCCGTTGCCGAGATGTTGCTGACCCGGCCTTCGAGTTCCTCGATCCGCTTTTGCGCCTCGGCCTGTGACTTGCGCGACGCACCGTACATGATCGCGATCACCGAGCCGATCAGCACCAGTGCGCCGACAGTCAGGGCATCGACATACATCCGCAGGTTACCCCAGTTTCAGCCGGTCGGATCGGTGGTGCTATTCGGCCGCCGGCGCGTCGGAATCCGGCTTCGCCTTGCGACGACTGCGGCGTGCCTTCTTCGCGGCCTTTGCTTCCGCCGCGGCCGCTTTGATCCGCTCCGGATCGCAGCCCTGCGGATTCTCCATGCAGGCGCACTGACGGAACACCTGCTCGCCCAGCGAAATGCAGCCCAGCGGAATCACGATCAGGGTCAGCAGGGTTGAAACGAATACTCCGAACAGCAGCGAGATCGCCATGCCCTGGAAGGTCGGATCGGTGAGGATCACCGCCGAACCCAGCACGAGGGCGAGCGCCGTAATCATGATCGGCCGGGTTCTGGCCTTCGCAGCCGTCAGCACGGCTTCGTAGAGCGGGGTGCCGCGACCGACCTGGTGCACTGTGAAGTCGATCAGCAGGATCGAGTTACGCACAATGATGCCCGACAGCGCGATCCAGCCGATCATCGAGGTTGCAGTGAAGTCGGCACTCAGCAGCCAGTGTCCCGGCACGATGCCGAGCATGGTCAGCGGGATCGGCGCCATGATCACGGCCGGGATCGAAAAGTTGCCGAACTGCCAGACAACCAGCATGTAGATGCCGACCAGAGCCACCGCGAACGCAATCCCCATGTCGCGGAAGGTTTCGTAGGTCACGGTCCATTCGCCGGACCACTCGAAGCCCGATACGAAATCCGTGGGCGGGGCATCGGTATAGAAGCTCTCCAGCTTGACGCCGTCCGGCGCAACGTAGTCGGCCAGGCGATCCTCGACGTCGAACATCGCGTAGACCGGCGCGGCCAGTTTTCCGACGGCATCGCCGACGACGAACTCCACGGGTCGCAGGTCCTTGTGGAAGATCAGCGGATCACGCTTGGAACGCACGAAATGGCCGAGCTGCGCCAGCGGGATGGAACGCCCGTCCGGCGTGATGACGGGCAGGTCCGAGAGCCGTTGCAGATTCGAGCGCTGCGCCAGCGGGACCTGCAACAGGATGTAGGTCGGCTCGTATACCAGCGGCTGTTTGATGTCGCCGACCTTGAACTCGCCCATGGCCATGGCGAGGTGTTGGTTGATGGTCTCGACGGTGACGCCGGTATTCGCCGCCTTGTCGAGATCGACCTCGAAACGCCAGGTCTCGAGCCCGTCGCGCATGAAGTTGTCGACATCGGCGATCAGATCCGATTCCTTGAAGATCTGCGTGAGATCGCGCGCAACCTGCGCACGTGTCGCCGCATCCGGCCCGTGCACCTCGGCCACGACGGTTTGCAGCACCGGCGGACCGGGCGGCATTTCGGCAACGGTGAGGACCGCGCCATAGCGTTCGGCGATCGGAGCAAGGCGCTTGCGCGCATCGACCGCGATGTCGTGGCTGGTACGGTCACGATCACCCTTGTCGAGCAGCTGAATCTGTGCTTCCCCCTGCCACGGGAACATGCGCAGGTAGTAATGTCGCACCATGCCGTTGAAATCGAAGGGCTTGGCCGTGCCGGCGTAGGTCTGGATGCCGACGACTTCGGGCATCTCGCGCAACTGATCGGCCATTTCGTACAGGGCGCTGACGGTCTCGGACAACGCCGAGCCATCCGGCATGTCCACCACCAGACTGAACTCCGCCTTGTTGTCGAACGGCAGCATCTTCACCGTCACCGCATAGGTGAAGAACATCAGGATCGTGAGTGCGAACGCCAGAATCAGGCCGATCATGAAAATCCAGCCGGCCTTGGCGTCGTTGGCGAGCCGGCCGATGACCTTCTGGTAGAACCCTTCCAGCGCGTTGTCGATCTTCTGATCGCGCTCGTGCATCTTGTGCAGCGATTTCATCGGCGGAATCATGCGCATGGCGAGCCAGGGCGCGAAGATCACCGCGGCGATCAGCGAGAACACCATCGCGACGGAACCCAGTGCCGGGATGGGCTCCATGTACGGCCCCATCATCCCGCGCACGAAACCCATGGGCAGGAGCGCAGCGACGACCGTATAGGTTGCCAATACGGTGGGGTTGCCGACCTCGCGCACCGCATCGATGGCGATTTCGGTGCTCGTGTTGTTCGCGCGCAGCCAGCGCGCGTAGATGTTCTCCACGATGACGATCGCATTGTCGACCAGGAACCCGATCGAAAAGATCAGCGCGAACAGGCTGACGCGATCGATCGTGTAGCCCATCAGCATCGCGATAAAAACGGTCACGACCAGAACGACCGGGATGTTCAGCAGAACGACGATGGCCGGGCGGAAGCCCAGCGACAGCCATACCAGCACAGTGACGGCCGCGGTCGCGACGACGAGCTTGAACAACAGGTCGTTGACCTTGTCGTTCGCGGTCTTGCCGTAGTCGCGGGTGACTTCCACGTGCACGTCGTCGGGAATCAGCGAACCTTTCAGCCGCTCGACCTCGGCCAGCACGCTGCGAACGACTTCCACTCCATTCGCGCCATGCTGCTTGGCGATGGCGATGGTCACGGCAGGTGCGGCGTAAACGTCCGGCCCGTCGCTGGCAGGACCACTGAAGTGGTTGACGGACTGGCGCGGCTCCTCCGGACCGGATGTGATCTCGGCCACATCGCGCAGGTACACGGGCCGGCCGTTGTTCATGCCGACGACCAGGCGGCCGAAATCCGCGGCTGAATTCAAGAAGGTGCCAGTTTCCACCCAGAAGTAGCGGCCACCCTGTTCGATGCCACCGACGGTCTGTTCGGAGTTGAAGCCCTCGATGGTCTTGGCGATATGGCCCATGGAGATGCCGTACCCGGACAGGCGTTCCGGGAACACATCCACACGCACCTGCTCGGCGCGACCACCGGAGACGAACGCGTTGCCGGTCTTCGGCAGGGCCGTCAGGCGCTGCATGACACTGACGGCCAGCGTGCGCAATACGGCGTCGTCCTGTTCCTGTGACCACAGAGTCAGCGTTACGGCCGGGACGTCATCGATCTCTTTGGACTTGATGAGGGGCATCTCCACGCCCGGCGGAATGTGATCGAGGTTGGACTGCACCTTGTTGTGTGTCAGAACGATCGCGGATTCGATCTTCTCGCCGACATGGAACTCCAGCGTGATGATGCCCATCTCCTCGTCGCTGACCGAGTAGACGTGCTTGACGCCGGGAATCTCGCTGACCAGACGCTCCAGCGGGCTGACCACGAGCCGCGACACCTCCTGCGACGATGCCCCGGGCATGCGCAGCATGATGTCGATCATCGGCACTTCGATCTGCGGGTCTTCCTGACGTGGCGTGGCATACAGACCGTAGAACCCGATCAGCATGAACGCGATGAACAGCATCGGCGAGAGCGGCGAATGAATGAACGAGTCCGCCAGCTTGCCGGCGAAGCCGAGATTTTCGCGCGTGAGGATGTCTTGTTGGTTCGCGATGGTCATGCGCTGTACACCCGATTGTCGTTATAGGTACCCGCCGCAGGGGAGCGTACGGGTGGGGCGGCGCGCAGGCGCGGGCCGCAGTGAAAGCTCAGGGCCGGCTCGATGCCGCGAGAGCACGGCAGAACGGCGGTGCGGATCAGCCTTGCGGCCCGGAACGGGTCGAGGCACCCGGTTGCGCGAGTATGCGATCGCCGACCTTGAGCCCCGAAATGATGCTGACCTTGCCACTGGCGGCACGCTCGCCGATACGGACGACCTTCATGGACAGCGCGCCGTCGTCGCCGACCAGGAACACCGCCGGCAGGCTGCCGCGCCAGACGATGGCGGAATCCGGAACCACGGCCATGTCCTGCGCGTATTCCGACGGGTCGGGGATCTGGACCTCGGCATACATGCCGGACACCGCGCCGGACTCGTCCGGCAGATCGAACTTCACGGTGGTCGTATGGCCGCCCTGTTCGGCCATTGGAAAGATGCGCGAAACGGTCGCGGTCAGCGTGCCGCGTCCACGGTCCAGACGGGCCTGGACCTGGTCGCCCTGTCTGATCGCACTGATCAGGCGGCTCGGCATCTCGACCTGGATCTGCATCTTGTTGGTGTCCGCGAACGACAGCAGCGGCATGCCGGGCTGCACGATGTCGCCGACCTCGACCATCTTCTTGACGATCACGCCATCGAACGGCGCCTTGCTGGCGGCGTTCTCGATCGCCTCGTCGACTTCGCGGATCGCGGCCTCGGCCTGCGCGATCTGGTCGCGGGCGACCTGGATCTGCGTGCCCTGACCAACCAGGTTCGAGTGCCGCTCGTAGGTCGGGTTGCCCTGGCCCATCATGCTGCGCATCGGGTCGGTGAACATGCTGAACATGCCGGGCATGCCGCCGGTCATGGCATTGGCCTGTGAGTTGGGTGTCTGCACCTCGCGGTTGAACTGGACGACGGCGTTCTGATGACCCGCGAGGGCGCTGTTGTAGCCGGCCACCGCGGCCTTGCGCTTGGCCATCAGCGTGTCGGTATCCAGCACGATCAGCACGTCGCCGGCCTTGAAGGCGTCGCCCTCGAGTCCGGCCAGCTGCTCGACCTCGCCAGGAATCTGCGCGGACAGGTTCACGATCTTCTCGGGCAATACCGTGCCGCCCACGGTGACGGTGCCGCCGATCTTGGCCGCCTGCACGGTGATCACCTCGGTGCTGGCAGCGGGCTCCTGCGCACTGGCCGCGGCCGACGCCGCAAGTGCCAACGCCACGAGGGTCGAGAAGGTTCGGCTCCGGGTCATGGGTCTGTCACCTCGTTGGAAGGAAATCGGCCGCCTGGTACGTGAAAAATGCATGCCCATGCGGAGCTACGCAGTCGTTGTCGTTCTACAAACTCGGAACGTTTCGGAGTTTCCTCAATTTTATCATGGCGATGCGTCGGATGTACCGAAACAGGGCAGGGCATGACGTGAGTCAATCTGCACGCAGCGCGGCCCAGACGGCGAGGGCGCGTTCACGCGTCGCCTTCAGGTCCACGATCGCTCGCGGATAGGTTTCGCCCAGCCGAACGCCGGCCTGCGCGAGTTCAGCCGCGGGCGCCTGCCAGGGCGCGTGGACATGTCGGGTCGGCAGACGGCGCAGCTCCGGCACAAAGCGGCGCACGTAGTCACCGTTCGCGTCGAACTTCCGGCCCTGCAGAACGGGATTGAACACGCGGAAATACGGCGCGGCATCCGCGCCGCAGCCGGCGGTCCATTGCCAGCCCAGGGTGTTGTTTGCGAGATCGGCGTCGACCAGGGTGTCCCAGAACCAGCGCGCGCCCTCGCGCCAGTCGATCAGCAGATTCTTGGTCAGGAACGAGGCGACGATCATGCGCACGCGATTGTGCATCCAGCCGGTCTCCCACAGCTCACGCATGCCGGCGTCGACGATCGGTATTCCGGTCCGTCCGCGCGCCCAGACCTCGCGATCCGTCGCGCCGCCGGTCCAGGGAAACGCGGCGAAGCGGGGGTCGAGCGGCGCCTGCGGCGTATGCGCGAAGTGATAGAGCAGGTGATGGGCAAACTCACGCCAGCCAATTTCGGCCAGAAACCGCTCGACGTTGGGAGTGGCCCCGGTCGGCGCCCCGGCCTCATGCGCGCGCAGAGCCGCGATCACGCGCCGAGGCCCGATTTCGCCGAAATGCAGGTGTGGCGACAGCCGCGAGGTGAGCGCCCGGGCCGGATGGTCGCGACCCTGTGCATAACCGGAGAAGCCCGCGGCGAAAAACCGCCCGAGGACGTCTTCCGCGCCGCGTTCACCGGGCGCCCAGCGCGCGGCCAGCCCGGCATCCCAGGGCATGCGTGGCAGCAGTTCGAGTGATGCCAGCGCCACGCCAGCCGGTGGCTTCGCGAGGGTCTGAAGATGGCGCGGCGCCGCGGCCGGCGGCAGATCGACGCCCTTGCGCAGGGCGGCCTTCCAGTACGCGCTGAACACGCGGTACGCGCTGCCGTCGGCCTTGAGCAGTCCCCAGGGCTCGTGCAGCAGGGAGGCATTGTGCGAGTGAACCTCGACCCCACGTGCCCGCAAGGCCTGTTTGACGAGCTTGTCGCGCTCGATCAGCGCCGGTTCGTAGACGCGGTTCCAATGCACGGCCACCACGCTGTGCGCCTCGATCAGCGACTCTAGCGCCGTCAGCGTCGGGCCGCGCAGCACGCACAGCGCGTTGCCGTGCTCGCGCAGTGCGGCATCCAGCGCCGTGAGGCTGTGGTGCAGCCACCAGCGCGATGCGGCGCCGGGCGCCCAGGCGCCGTGCTCGGTCGGCTGATGCACGTATACGGGCAGGATCGCATCGACCGTTGCGGCGGCCGCGGTCAGTGCGGGGTTGTCGGTCAGGCGCAGATCGTTGCGGAACCAGACGATTGCGACACGTTTGGTCATGACAGGCGCGTCAGAGGGCCTGGCGCTGCGAGGACCGGCGCGTCAGGAAGTACGCCATACCCACGAGGTAGACCGCGATCAGCGTGAACT
This sequence comes from Chromatiales bacterium, assembly GCA_020445605.1. Classification (NCBI taxonomy): domain Bacteria; kingdom Pseudomonadati; phylum Pseudomonadota; class Gammaproteobacteria; order Chromatiales; species Chromatiales bacterium. The sequence goes on along the minus strand of JAGRGH010000049.1, from coordinate 200,788 downwards.
TGACGACCGCGAACGCCCCCATCGCCGCGACGGCCCCGGCCGAGAGCGCGCCGGTCAGCAGGGCGACCATCAGCACGTTCTCGACAATATCGGCAAGACCGGCCAGTACCGGCAGACGCATCCATGACAGATGGCGTTCCGACGGCGCGATCCCGCGCAGGCGCAGGCCCGCCGCGAAGACCAGGATCAGCGTTGAGGCGTAGAGGACGATCAGCAGCCAGTCCCAGCGCAGCGAAGCCCGCGCGCACTCGATCCCGTTGTTCAGGCCCGCGCACTGCCAGCCCATCGCCCCGGGCTGCGGTGGAACGGCGGCGCGCAAGCCGACCCAGTCGCGTGCCAGCGCGACCGCGCGTTCGGTCGTAAACGCCAGTTCCATCTGCACGATGCCGGCTTCGAGTCGTCCGCGCTTGAGCGCGCGATCGAAGCCGTTCATGTGGTTCGCCAGCAGTGCGGTCGCGACGATGGCAAGCAGCGCGACTGCCATCAGTGGTTTCGCGGAAATCGCGGCGAGGCGTTCGGCGAGCAGTCGTCGTGCGTTGGGATTGGGCAAGGCGCGCGCCCCCGGAAAGAACGGCGCCGGCAGTGTACTACGCGCCTGCCGGTCCGATCCGCCCGCATTCAGGCGAACGGTTGATAGGTCGCTCACGCTTCCCGCGCGGGAAGCGTGATCGCCGCACGGCGGCTGGACATCTGTCGCGGAACGCGCTATGCAGGACGACTGAGGCCGCAGCAACAACGGCGGAAAGGTTCGATGACAGAAACACAGGGACGAACATCAGGCGGCATTGCGTCTTGGCTTGAGTCGTCACACCCGCTGGTGTGGGCGCCGGCAGTGCTGGCGCTCGCGGTCGCGTATTACGGCCTCGCGCGTCTTGGCCTGCTCGCACAGGTGCATACCGGCGGACTATCGCCGCTATGGCCGTCGGCGGGACTGGGTTTTGCGCTGATCTGGTGTTTCGGTCTGCGGTTTGTTCCGGTGATCCTGATCGGCGAGTTCGCGATCGCCTGGTCACTCGGGCAGCCGGTGCTCGCCGGCGTCATCGGCGGCATGGCGCAGCTCGTCGAGGCCGGTTTGGCGACGGCACTGCTCACGCGCCTGAAGGCCGCCGTACCGTTCGAACATCCGCGCGACGTGCTGGCGTTCATCGTGGCCGGCGCGGCGATACCACCGGTTCTTTCGGCGCTGATCGGCGTGACGACACTGGTGGGCCTGGACCTGGTTGCGGCCCAGCGCTTCACCGCGGCCGCCGTGACCTGGTGGCTGGGCGATGCGATGGGCATCCTGATCGTCGCACCGCTGCTGGTCTATCTGCTCGGGCGTGATTCGCGTCGCTGCGCATCATGGGCACGGGTTGCCGTCGGCATCGCCGTGCTCGGTGCCGGCGCAGTCGTGATGTGGTCACTGCCGGACACCGTCGCCGAGCAGTTTTTCTTTCTGCTCACGCCACTACTGATCTTTGTCGCGCTCTATGGCGGCGTCGCCGGCGCGGCCCTTGCGGCCGTCGTGCTCGCCACGGTCGTGCTGGCGCATGACTACAGCGCCGGCAACACAGGACAGATCGAGGCAATCGTACGCATCTCGTTCATCGGCGTGACCGCAGCCGTCGGTTATCTGCTCGCGGTCGTCACGCGCGAACGCAGTGACGCACAGCGCGAGTTTGGCGATCTGCAACGCCGCGCACTGATCACGCTGCGCTCGCTTGGAGAGGCGGTGTTCGTCAGCGATGAACACGGGCGGCTGGCCTTCGTCAGCTCGGCGGCAGAAGCCCTGATCGGTCAGCCGCCTGAGCGCATCGTCGGGCAGCCGATCGGCAGTGTGCTGCATTTTCGCAGCGAGGTCGGCGTGGAGCGCTGGCTGGGTCTGCGCGAGCCGCAGCGGATCGAACACGCCCAGCTCATTCATCATCAGGGCCGGCACACGCCCGTCAGGATTCAGGCCACGCCGATTCTGGACGCGGACGGCAGCGGCCTTGGCGTGGTCGTGGTGCTGCACGACCGCAGCCGGGAACTCGCGCTGCTCGACCGACTTCGCTACCTCGCTTATCACGACACGCTGACCGGGCTGGCGAACCGCCGCGCGTTTCACGACCGGATGCGCGATCTGCGCGTGGACAAGGACAGTGGCATGCATGCGCTGCTGTACCTCGACCTCGATCAGTTCAAGTTCATCAATGACAGCATGGGTCACCGGGTCGGCGATCGGGTGCTGCGCGAGATCGCGCAGTCGGTGGCGACAATCGTCCCCGCCCAGGCGCTGTTCGCGCGCATGGGCGGGGACGAGTTCGCGATCCTGCTGCCAGCCGCACCGGAACACGACGCACTGTCGCTCGCGCAGCGGATTCGCGAGCGCGTGCGGGACTTCCGCTACGTCGAGGAAGGGCGCTCGATCGCCCTGGGCGTCAGCATCGGGATCGCGACCTTTGGCCCGGACGACTCCACGCAGGATGTCGTCGCGCGCGCGGACAACGCCTGCTACGAGGCAAAGTCGCTGAAGAGCACCGGAATTTGCGTCGCACGCGCCAGCGCCGAACACGGCTCGGGCACCTCCGGCGGACTACGCTGGGCAACCGAACTGCGGGCGGCGATCAGCGACCAGCGTCTGCGCACTTGGCTGGCGCCGGCGCGGCCGCTGTTCGATCCGAACGGACCGGACCTGTTCGATCTGACGCCTGGGCTGGTCTACGACGGCGGCGTGGCCAGCGCGGATCTGCTGCTCAGCGCCGCGGTGCGCTACGGTCTGCGCACCATGCTGGACAAGTGGCTGCTCGATCAGGCCTTCCGGCAACTTGCCGCTGGCACCGATCGCGAGCGCTCGTTCATTGTCGGCATCGGCGTGGACCTGTTCCTGCGCGATGAACTGCTCGACACCCTGGACGATCTGGAACGCCACCATGCGTTCGACCGGCGACGGCTGATCATCGGGCTGGCGGCGGTCGACCTCGAACGCGCGGGCAATCCGGACCGCGAACGGTTTGATCGCCTGCACGCGCGCGGCTATCGACTGCTGCTCGATTCGCCGGCGCCGAGCTGGCTGCGAATCGTTGGTGGCGATACCCATTGGCCGTTCGACTTCGTGCGGATCGAGTCGCAGTGGACCGAGTTGCTGACCGATCCCGCGACGCGCACCCAGGCGACGCACTGGCTGCGCGGGCTTTGCGCCGGACCGGGCCAGTGCATCGCCACGGGGGTGGAATCCAAGACGACCCTCGATCTGCTCGGTGGCCTTGGCGTGGGCTGGGCGCTGGGTGCCGCCGCCGGCAAACCGGTGGAGAGCAGGGCGAACGTCGCCTGACGCGGCGCGTGTTCGTGGGTTGTCGGCGGCAACGTGCTGGAGGTCGGTTGCGTCGAGCGTGAGATTTCGGTTTTGAATGCAGGAGTACCGAGAAATGCAACGGGTTCTAATCTTTCTGCTGGCCTTGTGTGCCGCAGCGACCAGCCAGGCGGACGGCGAACCGAATGGGCCCGCCCTGGTGTGGTCGAAGACCGCAAGCTTCGCCGAGACCAGGGACACCCTGAATCAGGCGATTGCCGCGCGCGGGCTGGTCGTGAGCTATGTCTCGCACGCCGCGACGATGCTCGACCGCACGGCCGAGGCGGTCGGTGCGACTCGGCGCATCTATGACGAAGCGGAGATCGTGCTGTTCTGCAAATCCGACCTGTCGTACCGGCTGGTCGAGTCGAATCCGCACAACATCGTGCTGTGTCCGTATTCCGTCGCGATCTATACGCTGACCACGGAACCCGGGCGGGTGTACCTGTCGATTCCAAGACCTTATGCAGGCGATCCGGTCGTGGAGCCGATCGCGGCGCTGCTCGCGGAGATCATTGAAGAGGTTGTTGCCTGGTGATGACGGGTCGATTCTTCAACGGCTTGTAGCCGTCGAAAGCGGCGTTAGCTCCGTGTGCCGCTCGAATCCCTGATTCAATCAGAGTTTCCCCGGCGGCCTGCTATGCCATGTGATTGTCCCAGCGCAGACCGACCGGTTTGCGAAGTTCCGAACTGGTCGCTCCGCCCACGGCGATATTCGCCTCTACTAAGGTGCCGGTTCCGGCGCTCACGATGAATTCGCCGTCGCTGTCGCCCGCGCACAGCCCGCAGGCGTCGGTCGCCTCGATCGCGTCCAGGCATTCACGCTGCGCGGCCGACCAGAACAGCACGCGGTTGCCACGCGGCGCGCTGACCGCGAGCCAGCGCCCGGAGCGGTCCGCGCACACGCCTCCGCAATAGTTCCTCAGACTTTGCGACATTCCGGGCGGAATCGGGCGCAGATCGAGCGCTTCCTCACCGGCATGAAAGGCGACCAGCGGCGGATGACGGTTCGCCGGACCCTCGTATTGCGCGACCACGGTGACCCGGTCGCCGGGCGTGACCGCAAGATGGCGCAGGCTCAGTTGATGCCACGGGGACGGTGGCCGCCATGCGCCGAGCAGGCTGCCGTCGTCGACCGCCAGATACGTCAGGCTCGGATCCATGCTGTCGAGATTCAGCTTGGTGCGCCCGGTTTCGGGATGCGTGCGGATCCCGCCATTGGCCACGACCAGTGTGCGGCCGTCGGCAAGCAAGGCGACTTCGTGCGGTCCGATGCCGTGGCTGGGAAACTCGCCGAGTCGCCGGAAGTCGTCCGTGGCGTCGTAGATGCCGATTACGCCATCGCCGGTCTCGTAGGCATTTTCGCTGGCAAACAGATGGCGCCCGGGCGGATCGAAAACACCATGCCCGTAAAAGTGTCGGCCCGGCGGGGATTCGATCGTGCGGACCACCGCACGCGTCCGGAGGTCGACCACACTCATGAAAGTGCCGGGTCGCCGTGAAAAAACGACAACTTCATCACCGCCAGGACGTACGCCGAAGCCATGTCCACGCGCCGGCAGCGCGATGATGATCCCCGGTTCGCCCGAGCTTTCGATGGCAACAAACCAGTGTTGTTCGGCCCGGTCGGTGCCGCAGGCGAATCGATACGATCCGGCGCCGCCGAACGCGCTCAGCGGTCCAACCAGAAAACTCCCCAGGCCGGCGCCGAGCAGGGAACGCCGACTAATCGCCATCGCGGGCGTTGAATCCCATGGCAAGATCGAGTGCGGTCGCAATCGGACCCGCGACCAGCTCACGCATCGCGCCCAGGGCGCCTCGCGCGTCGTCGAGGTAAACGCGCTGACCGGCGTCAGACACGGCCTTGAACAGCGGCATTTCGACGGCGCGAAGCCGCGATGAGGCGCGCTCGATCTCCAGCTCCATGCGCCCGTTCAACGCCGCGTCCAGATGCGGGGCGAAGCGCGCCCGGTACAGCTCGGCAACGGCGTCGAGATTCAGGATCAGGTCGCGAGCCGAGCGTTGGCTGCGCCAGGATTCAGTCCGTTTCGGTGCGGCCGATTCGATCGATTCGCCGAGCGGCTTGCCAAGTTTGTCCTCGATCATGAACAGCAGGGCCGTATTCAGGCTGCCGAGCAGTTTTCCGCTGACATCCCGGCCATCGGCGTAGAAGCGGTTGCCCTTCGCCGCAGCGGCGACGAGGCCGCGATGGCTGTCCTCGCCGGAGGTCCACTCCACCACGATTTCGCTGGCCATCCCGTGCAGATTGGCCGTAATGGCGTTCAGCACCCGGCAGCGATAGCGTCCGGCCTCATCGGGGCCGAACTCCGAAAGTACTTCGTCACCCGGGTACAGCAGGCGTTCCAGCGCCGGGAAGCCCTGCACCGCGACACTTGCGCGGGCGAAGCGCTCGGTCTGCAATGCGGCCTCATCGCGCGTGGCCAGCAGAGCCAGGAGATGCCGGCTGAGCACATTTTTTCGGTCGGGCCACATTTCGAAACGGTACCGGCGCGTGTACAGCTCGACGGGGCCGATGCGAACGTGCTGGATCGACTGCCAGGCGTCGGCGGCGGCGTGGTAGTCGGCGCGCAGGGCCTGCAGTTCTGCTTCGTTCGTGGCTGCACAGAAACGTCCCGAGCGCTCGGCCAACCGTGCGGTCGCCCCGGCAAGCCGTTGATAACCCGGGACGATGTGCCGGTCGACCAGCGCAAGGTCGGGACTCAGCGTGCTGTTCGGTCTGGCCGCCGGCGCCAGTGCCAGCAGCGCGAGGGTGATGATCACGCGCGTCGTCGCGTTCATCTACAGGGACTCCACGAATCGCAGCAGGCGACCACGCTCGAGTTCAGACATGCGCAGTACCGCATCACGCTGCTTTTCGGCTTCGCCGCCGTGCCAGAGAATGGCCTCAAGCAGGTTTCGTGCGCGTCCGTCGTGCAGGTAGTAGCTGTGACCGTTGACCACCGGCGTGAGTCCGATTCCCCATAGCGGCGCGGTACGCCATTCGCGGCCGCTCGCCTCGCCCTCGGGCCGGTGGTCGGCCAGACCCTCGCCCATGTCGTGCAGCAGCAGATCCGTGTACGGCCAGATCAGCTGGCTGGACTGCTCGGGCCGGTCGGGCAATGCGGCGGTCTTGAACTGCGGATGATGACAGCCGGTGCAGCCGGTCTCGTAGAACAGCCGCTTGCCGGCGAGGACTTCGGGATCGTCGACATCGCGGCGGCCCGGTACCGCGAGGTTGCGGGAGTAGAAGCCGACCAGATCGGTAATGGTCGAGTCCGCTTCCAGCCCGTGATATTGCTCGCTGTTGCCATTGGGTGCGTCCTGACATGCAGTCTGTCGCGCGGTGCATTCCCCCGCGCCGGCCGGATGCAGCGGCACGGAGATTCCGATATCGCCGGCGAACGCGCCCTGGGACTGTTCGTCGACGCTGGGTTCGCCGGCCTTCCAGCCGAAGCGGCCAAGCATCACGCGTTGCTCGGCAAGGCTCCAGACGCGGTTTGCGCGCCCGGAGATGCCGTCGTCGTTGGTGTCGTCCGGGTCGGCGAGCGCAAGAATCGCTTCGGCCGGAATGGCCTCAAGCAGCCCCAGACCGACCATCTGCGGCGCGATGCGTGGCGAAAGCATCACCTGCGGGTCGAGCGGGCCGTAGGCCGGGTCCGCCACCGAGTAGGCCGGTTTGCGCAATTCAGCCACGCTCCCGTCGGCGAATTGCAGCGTTTCCGTTGAGTATTCGATCTGCATGCGGCCTTCGGCGGCATGCCCGGCAATCGCAAAATCCTGCAACTGCGCGCCATAGGTCGGTTCGGGAATGAATTTCGCCTGATGTTCGGCCAAGCGCTGCCGTTGTTCGTCATTGCGCGGTGGCACGCTCAGACGCAGAAACATCGAAACGGCATTGTCGTCCACGCCTTCCGGCGGATGGCCGCGGCCGTCCTTCAGGTGACAGCGCTGGCAGGAGCGGGCGTTGTAGATCGGACCGAGCCCGTCCGCGGCCTGGGTCGACGACGGCGCGCTGACCCACAGCCGCTTGAAGAACCCGTTGCCGATCTTGAAGTCGAGCTCGCGTTCGAAGCTCATGTTCGCCGAGGCGTGCGAGAACGCATCCTTGTTCAGCTGCTTGGCATGCGTCGTGTCGCCGCCCGGCCGTGCCTCGCCTGGTTCGGCGCGGGTGAAATCCGTCGTCGACAGCCCCGGCGGACTGAGCAGGATCACGATCAGTCCGAGCGCCGTCGCCGTTGCAGTGGGTTTGAAGAGATTCATCTTTGAGCGGACCAGAACGTTGGGCGGGCGGAGTCCGGAGCCGGTCGAATCCGGCGCAATCAGAAGCGAGAACGCGCGAGGCAGCTAGTTCCGAAGCGTGGTCCGGGCGAACAGCTCGCGGAGATTGCGGGAACGTCGCGCGCGGCGGCTCTCAAGCGCCGCATTGGACCGGCGCAGGAACCAGTGCAATACCCGGGGGTGTCGCTGGAGCCAGGCGAGCACGGATCTGTTGACCGAGCCGGTGATCTCGAGTCCGCGGGGCTCAGGCACTGGCCAGCATTGCGGCGCCCGTTATCGACCATTGTGCCTGCAGTTCCTCGTTCAGGATATTGCAGGCGCACTCGGCGCAACGCCCGCAGTTTTTGGCGATCTCGAGCTGGGCGCACAGGCTCGACATCGAGACAGCGCCCTGGCTGACGGCGCGTCGGATGTCCCGGTCGGTAATCCGATTGCAAATGCACACATACATGGTGGGCCAGCCTTCGGCAGACACGTTGGGGAGGCATCGTATACGAGATACGAACGATTCGCAATAGCTGTTACGTTGACCCAGGTCAACGTCGCCAACAAAAAAGGGGGCGGCACATCTGCAATAATTTGGTTGCGAACACACTTTTGGGCCCAGCCACTCCGCCTGTTTCGGATCGCCAGCCCCGGTGCACTTTCCGATTCATCGCGAGGTGGAAAATGAAATCCGATCCGCAAGTGGTCTCGGCGCTCAACTTGGCGCTGAAAAATCAGCTCACGGCCATCAATCAGTACTTTCTGCATGCCCGCATGCTGAAGAACTGGGGGCTGGAGAAGCTCAACGAGGCCGAATACAAACACTCGATCCGGGCCATGAAGGCCGCCGACGATCTGATCGAACGGGTGCTGTTTCTCGAAGGCCTGCCCAACCTCCAGGACTTGGGCAAGCTCCTGATCGGCGAGAACGCGGCGGAAATCCTGTCCGCCGATCTCAAGCTCGGCACCGATCTGCGACGGCAGCTCGTCGACGCCGTCGGCCTCAGCGAAGGCGCTTCCGACTACGTCAGCCGCGATTTGCTGGAAGACCTACTGGAACACACCGAAGAGCAGATCGACTGGCTCGAATCCCAGCTCTGGCTGATCGAACACAGCGGCATCGAAAATTACCTGCAAGCGCAGATCTAGAGGGGCGCAACCATGAAAGGCAACAACAAGGTTCTGAAACAGCTACAGAAGCTCCTCACCGGTGAACTGGCGGCGCGCGACCAGTACTTTACGCATGCGCGCATGTACGACGATTGGGGGCTCACAAAGCTCAGCGAGCACACGATCCACGAGATGGAAGAGGAAACTCAGCATGCCGACCGGCTGATCCAGCGGATCCTGTTTCTTGAGGGGAAACCGGACCTCGCCGAACCCCGCGCCCTGAACGTCGGCAAGGATGTGGAAGAAATGCTGCGCAACGATCTGGCGGTCGAGTGTCAGGTCGTCGCCGAACTGCGGCATGCCATCAAGGTCTGCGAACAGGAGCACGACTACCAGAGTCGCGAAGTCCTCGAAAAGCTCCTCGACGACACCGAGGAAGATCACACCTACTGGCTGGAGAAGCAGCTCGGCCTGATCGAAAAGATCGGGCTGAAAAACTACTTGCAGTCCCAGATGTAGTCATGGACCGGGGTCGCCCCGGCATTTTGCTTGGCAGGCTGTCGAAAATCTCGTTTCAACAGGCTGATATCGCGAGACAGGGATGTCTCGCCCGAAACCCGGACACGCAAGTGGCTGATGTTCGTGAGCGACCGAAAACCGCGCTCTTCGGTTGCGATGTTGAACAGGCCATGGATGGGCCTTTTTCAACAACCTGCTACGGAAGCCCTGATCAATCCGTCGAAGGATTGCCAGAGCAGCGAAAACGAAAAAAGTGCGATTTTCCTTTTTCTCTCATTTTCAACGGCTTACATCCGTTGAAAATGGCGGCACGTCCATGTGCCGCGGGCGATCCTGATGCAATCAGGCCTTATTTGACGGTATCCGGCGCATCGAGGCTGTCGGAACCCTCGAACGCGATCGCATCCAGTCCGAGGACGGAAACCGCGCGTTCGATGGCCTTGGTCTGCGCGAGCAGGGCGTCGATGGCATCGCGAACCTTGGCATTCCCGGCCAGGTTTTCGGCGCCGATCAGCTGATCGTAGGCGACCCCGTCGCGCTCGGCGCTGTCGACCAGGATCTGCATGCGCGCCTGTGTCGCCTCCAGCCGCGCGCGCAGATCGGCATCGATCTTTGCGTCCCGTGCGGCAACCAGATCGGCAACCGCCGGGCCGGCAAGGGTCGAACCGTCGGCACGCACGTAGCGCCCCGTGTAGACGTTGCGGATACCAAGCGCGTCGTAGAAGTGTGACCAGTGTGTGTTGTCGCTGAAGCAGTCATGTTCCTCTTCGGGGTCGTGCAGCATGAGCCCGAGCTTCATGCGTTCGCCGGCGAGTTCACCGTACGAGAGACTGCCCATCCCCTTGAAGATCGTCGCGAGCCCCTGGTCGGCGCCCGCACCCAGCAGGGAGTCACGCGCCGGACCGCCCTGTGACCACTGCGCAACGATCCATTCGAGATCACTGACCAGCAGACTCGTGGCGGCACGCAGGTAGGCGGCACGACGTTCGCAGTGACCGCCCGTGCACCGCTTCGGGTCGAAATCGGTCTCCGGCCGGTTTCCCGCGCCGGACCCGGTGCCGTTCAGGTCCTGCCCCCAGAGCAGGAATTCGATCGCGTGGTAGCCGGTCGCCACGTTGGCCTCGATCTCGTCCACCTCGTGCAGAGTGTCGGAGATCAGCTCCGGGGTGATCTCGCGCGCGTCGATTGTCCGCCCCGAGAGCACCAGCCGCGGATTGGCGATGACGTTGGCCCGGTAATAGGGGTTTTCATCGGATTCCTCGCCATACGCAGTTGCCACATAGTCGATCAATCCCTCGTCGAGCGGCCACGCGTTGACCTTGCCTTCCCAGTCGTCAACGATGGCATTGCCGAAGCGAAAGGCCTCGGTCTGCTGGTAGGGCACACGTGCCGCCTTCCAGGCCTCGCGTGCGGACTGTAGATTCGCCGTGCTTGGCTCGGCCACCAGGCGTTCGACCGCCACCCGCAGACCGTGTGCCCCGATCAGCGAGTCGTCGTACATCGCATGCGCGAGATCGGCGTAGTGATTCAGCACGGCACGTGCGTCTATCGCGGCGACGGCAGGTCCGGACACGGCCAGCGCGCCGGCGAGAAGCAGGACTCGTTTCATGGTCTGTTTCCTTCGTTTCGATGCAGTGCAATCAGAACTCGACCGCGAGCTGCGCGGTCAGGGTGTTCGCGGATTCGCCGGTGCCGCCGTCGCCGGTGTCGTAGTCCGTGTCATGCGCCCACTCGAACGACAGCGTCGTACCGTCGTAGACCCCGACCGAAACCGCCGTAAGCAGACGCTGGCGCGGCAGTTCCAGTGCCAGCGCCTCGCGCGTGCCCTGATAACCGACCGCCACCGTCGCCTCCCGACCCATCAGCTCAAAACCATAACCGGCCTCGATGTTCCAGGCCGACGGCCTGGCGCCGCCCGCCTTCCACGGAACGGCCGCAGCCTCGAAGGATTCACTGGCGGTCAGATATTCGCCGATCACCGTAAACGCGCCGAACTGCGCTGCGGCACTCGCGGTCCAGGCGCCGACCCGATCCGTGTCGTTGCTGCCGAGGTAATCGGCGATCACGCCCTGCAGGCTGTCCGAATCACCGAGATCACTGATGTAACCGAGTCCAAGGCTGTAACCGACGTCATCATCTCCCTGGGAGAATCCGCCGCTCACGCCCCAGCTGGCAATGCGGTTGCGCCCGTTGTGTTCGTTGTCGCCGTTGAACAGGTACAACGCCGCGTTGAATGGCCCCGAGACCGTGCCGCCCTGCACAGCCGTCTCACGGGTTTCACCGAGCTCGAGTGTCAGGGGGTCGGACAGCAGCTTGGTTTCATAGACGCCGAATGGCACGTAGATCTGTCCGGCGGTGACTGACCATGGACCTTCCTCGCTGTTGCCAAGCGTCACCCATGCGGTGTCGACCTCGAGCGGGGTATCGCCTTCCTCATAGAGCAGGCTGCCACCGGCCGACACCAGGTCGGTGATCTTCGCGGCGACCGCCAGTTCAAACGTCGCCAGGGTCAGATCGGATTCCCGGTCTCCGGTATAGGGGGAGGTGGTTCCGGCCTCGACTTCGACCACGCCGGAAATCGCAACGCGTTCATACCATGCGCTGCCGTCGGCGCGTTCAGGCTCCGGTTGGGCAACGCGCGCCTCGATGGCGTCGGTTCGCGCGGTGGCCTTCTCGATGGTCGCGCGCTGCTCGGCAATGATGGCCTGTTGCGCGCGGATGGTTTCATCCTGCTGTTTCAGCCGGTTCTGCATGTGCGCCAGATGCGCCTCGATCCGTGCCATGCGCGCCTCGATAAGCTCGGAAGCCGAAATCGGCCCCGAGGCAGCCAGTACCACGGCGCACGCCGCCGCAGAGTATCCGAGTCTCATATTTTTCAATCTCGTCTGCCAAAGGAATGCGGGCCCCCGAGGCTTGCGAAACTGATTCGCGTGCCCAAGGCGGCCCATTTGCTGGCTGGCGAGAAGCTGGCTGGCGAAGGGTGGACTAATCGTCCGTGAAGCGAATACTAACGATTCGCATTACTTTACGCAAGCAGAAATGTTTGCGCCGGCAAGGAGCCGGATGGTGGCTTTGATCGCAGTTTGACTGGGTGGGTGGAACGCCTCGCCGTTGTACAGGCGAAGCCACGTCATTCAAGCGTTGGTGTCTTGTTCCAGCGGCTGCGCCGGGTCAGCCCACTTGAGGTGGCACTAGCGGGGCTCTCCTGCGGCCCGTGTGGTTTCGCTACCCGTATTCGATAGATCGGTAACCCTATTGGATCGCCATGAGCTCTGAACGACTCAGATCTTCACATGACAAGGAAAGTGCTGCCATTTTCAACAGGTGTAAGACGTAAAAAATTAAAGAAAACGAAAAATCGCACTTTTTCGTTTTCGACGCTCGGGCAACCCGGGATGGATGGATCAGAGCTTCCCTAGCGGTTGAAAATTCAATCGGAGAAAAAAGGATTCGATTTGGCCGCAAAGCGGCGAGGCGCTTTGCGGGTTGTTCAAAAAGGCCCATCCATGGCCTTTTCGACGTGACAAGCGAACAGCTTGGCTTTCGGTTGCCTATGCAAGCCCGACCACCTGCGTGGTGACGATTGGGAGGGATTGCCTGTCTCGTGTTGTCGGGCGGTAGAACGCCGGATCAACGGAACAGGGCGTCGCCGGAGTACCCCTCGCGTTCGAGGATGCGCCGCAGGCGCTTGAGTGCGTCCATCTGGATCTGGCGTACACGCTCGCGGGTCACGCCGAGTTCCGAGGCCACGCTTTCGAGCGTGGCGTTGTCATGCCCACCCAGGCCAAATCGGCGTTCAACCACGGCGCGCTGCTTTTCGGACAACTGCCCCAGCCAGTGGTCCAGGTTGGCATGCAGGTGCATGTCCTGGACCTCGTCCTCCGGATCGACCGACGAGGTGTCGGCGATTGAATCCAGCAGCGGCTTGTCGGAATCCTTCGAGTACGGCGAGTCGACCGAGGCGATTGGTTCGGTCAGGCCGATCATCCGCTTGACGTCCTCGATCGGCTTGTCCAGCAGGATGGCGACATCCTCGCTGGTCGGTTCGCGGTCGCTGGTCTGCGACAGCTGACGAACCGCGCGCAGGTAGATGTTGATCTCCTTGACGATATGGATCGGCAGCCGGATCGTACGCGTCTGGTTCATCAGTCCACGCTCGATCGTCTGACGAATCCACCAGGTCGCGTAGGTCGAAAAGCGAAAACCGCGTTCGGGATCGAATTTCTCGACCGCGCGGATCAGACCCAGGTTGCCTTCCTCGATGAGGTCCAGCAGCGGCAACCCGCGATTGACATAGCGCCGCGCGATCTTCACGACCAGCCGCAGATTGCACTCGATCATGCGCTTGCGCGCGGCCTCTTCGCCGCGCTGCGCCTTGCGTGCGTAGTAGCGCTCTTCTTCGGGCGTCAGAAGCTCGGAATGGCCGATCTCGGCGAGATACAGGCGGGTGGCATCGAGCTGGGAGGAGGGGATTGTGCCGGCTTCATAGACGACGGGTTCCGCGTCGTCATCGTCATCGTCGTCGTCGTTGCTGCTGTCTTCCTGGGCGTCGGCCTTGGAATCGGCGTCTTCGTCATCGGCCGCGTCGGCAGCCTCGAATTCTTCGTGAAAGTCGGAATCTTCGTGATCGGGCGAATCGTCTTCGACGATGCGGTCGCTCGCACGCATTGCACGGTCTCCGTTCGGTGGCTTTTCGCTCGTGGTCGCCTGTCGACGCCGCGTGTTTATGCGAGCACAGTGTACGCCGTTTGTTGCGACAATGCGCGTGCGTTGTCAAGGCGGTCGAATTCGATTTTTTTACCAGCGCGCAAGTCAGCCATACGCGCGTTGCTATGCCGCGGATCAGCGGCGGGGCAACAACTGCTGAGGGTCGACCGGCTGACCGTTACGCCGGATTTCGAAATGCAGCATCGCGGGTCGATCGCCGCTCGCGCCGAGTTCCGCGATCGCTTTGCCCTGTTGCACGCGGTCGCCTTCGCGCACCAGCAGACGCTTGTTGAATCCGTAGGCGCTGAGCCAGGTCTCGTCATGTTTGATGATCACCACCCGACCGTAACCGACCAGGCCGGTGCCACTGTAGACGACCATGCCGGTCGCGGCCGCGAAAACCTGCTGGTTCTCGCTGCCGCGGATTCGCATGCCCTTTCGCTCGGCGTCGCGCGGATCGTAGCCTTCGATGACCGTTCCGCTGATCGGCCACTGCCAACGCAGCGGGCTGGAAATCGGGGCGGATTTTGGCAACGGAGCGGGCGGTCTCGGTGCGGATTTCTGAATCTTTGGACGCGGCGCCGGGGTCGGCTGTGGCGGCTGCTTCACCGATGCAACGCGGCGCCCGCGAGGCTTCTCCGCGGCATTTGGCAGCAGACGCAGCCGCTGTCCGGGAAAGATCGTGTAGGGCGCAGCGATGGCATTGAGCGCAGCGACGGTCTTGTAGTCGAGCCCATAGCGCCAGGCGATGTTGTAGAGGGTGTCGCCGGTGCGCACGACGTAGTGCGTCGGCGGGGTCGAATAGCGCGTCGTCTGCGTGGCGGATGTCGCCGGGATGGAATCTCGACGCGGCGCGGAGCCGCAGCCCGCCAGCACGGCGCTCACCAGACACACCGCGCACAGCCGTAGCCAGGTCCGCTTCAGATCGTTCACATATAACGCAGGTACACGACGAGCAGCACGATCACGACGACCAGCGCCCAGCCCAGCCAGTCGACCCAGCGGCGCAGACCCGCCTCGAGGCGTTCACCGCCCCAGGCGATCAGCCCCGCGACCAGGAAAAACCGCGCGCCGCGTCCGATCAGCGACGCCAGCACGAACGGGGCGAAGGCCATCTGCGCGGCACCAGCCGAGATCGTGAAAACCTTGTACGGGATCGGCGAGAAACCCGCGAGAAATACCGCCCAGAAGCCCCAGCGCCCGAACCAGTCGTGCGCGGTGCGATAGGCGTCCAGATAGCCCCATTCGGCAAGATGCGGCTCGATGTTGCCGATCGCGAGCGCGCCGATCCAGTAACCGGCAACGCCGCCGAGCACCGATGCGACCGTCGTCAGCAACGCGAACCGCAGAGCCCTGCCGGGCTGCGCCAGAGACATTGGCGCGAGCATCACGTCCGGTGGCACCGGAAAGAACGACGATTCCGCGAAGCTCAGGCCGGCGAGATAGCGTGGCGCGTGCGGATGTCGCGACCAGACCAGCGCGCGCTCGTACAGCGGCGAGAAGATGCGCATCAGACCAGCCCGGCGACCAGTGGCACGAAACTGACGGCGTCGAAGGTTTCCGTGCGATAACCCTGCGCGCCGCGCGTGATGCGCAACAACCGCTGCCCTTCGTCGGGACCGCTTGGCAACACCAGACGCCCGCCGACCTCGAGCTGTGCGAGCAAGCCTGCCGGCACCTCGCGCGGTGCGGCGGTCGCCAGAATCGCGTCGTACGGGCCATATTCGGGCAGTCCTTCACCACCGTCGCGATGAAACAGCCGCACGCGTCTGAAACCGAGTTCACGCAGCCTGGTCTGGGCACGCAGATGCAGGGCCTCGATGCGTTCCACGCTGTACAACCGGTTGCACAGCGGCGCAAGGATCGCCGTCTGGTACGCGGACCCGGTGCCGACCTCGAGCACGCAACGCAGCGGACCGGATTCGACCAGCAGTTCGGTCATGCGCGCGACGACCCACGGCTGCGAAATCGTCTGGCCAAGCCCGATCGGCAGGGCCGTGTTGTCGTATGCGCGATGCGCGAGCGCCTGGTCGACGAACAGGTGTCGGGGCAGGGTGCGGATGCGTTCGAGCACGACTTCAGATCGGATGCCCTCCTCGCGCAGACGTTCCAGCAGGCGGTCGCGCGCGCGTTCGGAGGTCATGCCCGCGCCGGGCCAGCGCGTCGCCGTCATTCGCTCCACTTGCGCAGCCACGCGCCCAGCGGTTCGACGCTCGAATGCCGGGTGAGATCGACCTGGATCGGTGTCACGGACACGAACCCGCTGCGCACGGCGTGGAAATCCGTGCCCAAACCGGCGTCCTGTTCCGCACCGGGCGGTCCGACCCAGTAGATCGGCCGGCCGCGCGGATCGCGCGATTGCACCACCGGCTCGGATTTGTGCCGATTGCCGAGCCGGGTCGCCTTCCAGCCCGCCAGTTCGCCGAACGGACGATCCGGGACGTTCACATTGAGCAGCGTGTCGGACGGCAGCGGATCGTGACGCAGCCGCTCGACGAGCTGTCGTGCGACCACGCCGGCCGTTTCGTAATGTTTCGGCTGATGCGAGGCCAGTGAGACCGCGATCGCCGGCAGGCCTAGAAAGCGACCCTCCATCGCGGCGGCAACCGTGCCGGAATACAGCACGTCATCGCCGAGATTCGCGCCGCTGTTGATGCCGGAGACCACCATGTCGGGCTCGGTTTCCAGCAGGCCGGTGATCGCGACGTGCACGCAATCGGTCGGTGTGCCGTCCACGCGGATGAAGCCGTCGGGCATGGTCTGGGCGCGGATCGGCAGATCCAGGGTCAGGGAGTTCGACGCGCCCGAGCGGTCACGTTCGGGCGCCACGACGGTCACGCGACCCAGCACGCCGAGCGCATCGGCCAGCGCACGCAGGCCCGGCGCCTGGTAGCCGTCGTCGTTGCTGATCAGGATGTGCATCGAGGCGAGCGCTTCTTCAGGTGGAACGCAAATCGGGTCCCGGCGTCGAAACGCCTGACCCGGTCGTCCGCCGGACGCGTAACCCGCGCGGCCCCCCAAGGCCTGCGGTCGCGGACGCGGCGCCACTATACTGGCAGCGCTTCGCTCCATGCCATGTATGCCGCTCGTAATGGCCGAAGCCCGTTGCATCGAAATCGCCATGTCCAAACCCGTAGACCCGAACGACAGCGAGCTGTTCGCGAACGCCATGCGCGATGTGCGCCCGCTCGGGCATGACCGGGTGCGGCATGCGCGTCCGCGACCGGCACCCCGGGCGCGCGAGCGGATCGCCGACGAACTGCGCGCGCTCGACGAATCGCGCCGCGACCGTCCTGACCCGAGCGGCTTCGACAGTCCCGACGAGCTGTACTTCCGCCGACCCGGCGTCGACGAGCGCCTGCTCAGGGATCTGCGCCGCGGACGTTTTCGCGTGCAGGGCGAGCTCGATCTGCACGGGCTCACGCAGGCCCAGGCGCGCGTGAGACTCGCGGCGTTTCTGCTCGATGCGAGCCGCTATCACTGGCGCGCGGTGCGGATCATTCACGGCAAGGGTCTCGGCTCGTTCGAGGGGCGCGCGGTGCTCAAGGCGCGTGTCGACGAATGGCTGCGGCGCATCGATTCCGTGCTTGGTTTTATCACCGCGCCGCGCAGCGATGGCGGCTCCGGCGCGGTCTATGTGTTGCTGCGGAGCAGTTCGAGTGGTCGCTGAAACCGCCGCTCCGACGCCAAGCTTCGAACGTGTCGGCCCCGATCATGCTGGTCAGCGCATCGACAACTTTCTGCTGCGCCTGCTCAAGGGCGTGCCGCGCACACGCATCTACAGCATGCTGCGGCGTGGCGAGGTGCGCGTAAACCGCGGTCGGGTCAAGGCCGACTATCGGGTCGCGGCCGGCGATGAAATCCGCCTGCCGCCGCTGCGCAGGCCCGAGGAATCGCCTTCCCGCAGCGGCCCGCCACCGACCGCGATCGAGCGCGTCCGTGCCGCGATCATTCATGAGGACCGGCACCTGATCGTGCTCGACAAGCCCGCGGGCATGGCCGTGCACGGCGGCAGCGGCCTGTCGTTCGGCGCGATCGAACTGCTGCGCGCCGCGCGCACGGACTGCGAAACGCTGGAACTCGTGCACCGACTCGATCGCGAAACCTCCGGCTGTCTGCTCATCGCGAAAGATCGCGCAAGTCTGCGCGAACTGCATGCCGGCATGCGCGACGGCGGCATCGACAAGCATTACCTCGCGTTGCTCGGCGGGCGCTGGAAAGGCGGGGCAGTCGAGGTCGATGCACCGCTCGCGAAGAATGTGCTCGCGGGAGGTGAACGCATCGTGCGCACCGACCCGGACGGACGCGCGGCGCGCACGCGCTTCACACCGCGCGAACGCTTTGGCGCGGCGACGCTGGTCGAGGCGACCCTGATGTCGGGCCGCACGCACCAGATCCGGGTGCACGCGGCAGCGATCGACCGACCGCTCGCCGGTGATCCCAAATATGGCGATCGCGATTTCAACGCACGCCTGCGCAGGATCGGCCTCAAACGCATGTTCCTGCATGCCGAGCGGCTGGCCTTTGAACTGCGCGGCCGGCGCCACCAGATCGAGGCGCCCCTGCCCGACGAACTGCAACAGACCCTGGACAGACTGCGACGCGATGGAATTTGACCTGTTGATATTCGACTGGGACGGCACGCTGATGGATTCCGAGCGCAAGATCGTGGCGTGTTTTCGCGCCGCCTGCGATCAGGTCGGGGTGCCGCGTCTGCCTGACGCACACTACCGTTCCATCATCGGCCTCGGCCTGACCGAGGCCATTGCCGCGCTGTTTCCCGAGGCCGACAGCGAAACCCTGGCGCGCATCGGCGAAGGCTACCGTCACGCCTGGCTCAATGCCGACCAGACCCCGCAGACGCTGTTCCCCGGCGCCCGCGAAACGCTGGACTGGGGTGCCGAGCAGGGCTTTGTGCTTGCGGTGGCGACCGGCAAGAGTCGTCGCGGGCTGGATCGCGCGCTCGGCGAAAGCGGCCTGCATGCGCGCTTTGCCGCCACGCGCTGCGCGGACGAAACCAGATCCAAGCCCGCGCCGGACATGGTGCTGGAACTGTGCACCGAACTTGCGATCGCGCCCGAACGTGCGCTCGTGATCGGCGACACGGACTTCGATCTCGCCATGGCGAATGCCGCGGGTGCCGCCGCCATTGGTGTGTTGAGCGGCGCGCACGAGCGTGAGCGGCTCGCGGCGCAGAAACCGATCATCCTGCTGAACCACGTCGCGGAACTCCCGGGCTGGTTTGCAGACAATGCCGCAGTACCCGGTGGACTGGCGCGTACGCGTGCTTCCGGCACATAGGTTCATTTTTCCCACGATTTTCAAGCGAACAGGCCATGGACCGAACCGAACCGACCATCGACAAGAGTGCCTCCGGATCATCGGCCGGCGCCGACGCGCCCAGCCGCTGGGAGCGCGACCTGATCACGAAGCTCGCGACCGGCGCACTGGTCGAGCAGCGCCGTGCTCGTCGCTGGGGCATTCTGTTCAAACTGCTGACACTCGCGTATCTCGTGTTCGCACTGCTGTTGCTGAAGCCGGATCTCTGGAGCGACGGCCTGACCATGACCGGCGACAAGCACACGGCCCTGGTCGAACTCGACGGCGTCATCGCGGCCGGGGAGAAGGCCGACGCCGATCATCTGGTTGAAAGCCTGCGCGACGCCTTCGAGGACAAGGCGACCAAGGGCGTGATTCTGCGCATCAACAGTCCCGGCGGCAGCCCGGTGCAGGCCGGCATGGTCTACCGCGAGATTCGCCGTCTGCGCGAAAAACACAAGGACATTCCGCTGTATGCCGTCGTCACGGACTTGTGCGCATCCGGCGGTTATTTCATCGCCGCGGCAGCCGACAAAATCTACGCGGACAAGGCGAGCCTCGTCGGTTCCATCGGCGTACTCATGAACGGCTTCGGTTTCGTCGACACCCTGGAAAAACTCGGCGTCGAACGTCGCCTGCTGACCGCTGGCGACCACAAGGGCTTTCTTGATCCGTTCTCACCACTGCGCGAGGACGAAGTCAGCTACACGAAGGGGCTCCTCAACGAATTGCACGAACAATTCATCAGCGCCGTGCGTGAAGGGCGGGGCAAGCGTCTGAAAAACGATCCGGATCTGTTCAGCGGTCTGATCTGGAGCGGCGAGAAGGCGGTCGCCATGGGGCTGGTCGACGAGATTGGCTCGGCCGGCCAGGTTGCGCGCGATGTGATCGGCGCCGAAGACATCGTGAAGTTCACCAAGAAGACCGACCTGCTCGAACGCCTCGCCGACCGCCTCGGCGCCGCAGCAGCCCGCAGCTTTGCCGGTTTTGCCGCGCAGAGTGTGGCGCCCGAATTGCGATAGTGGCAGGAAGCGAGCGTCAGTCGCGCACGGTGCGCACCGCGCGCCAACGTACCGAAGCCAAGACAGTCGTTTGAACCGCCAAGACGTCTAAGGACGCCAAGCGATTAGTCCTTTCAGACCGGGGCTCCGAATTGATCCAACAACCCGGGTGTACTATTGTTGCGATGCCGCGCAACCCCGGGGACTGTACTGAAATGAAACGACTTGTCGCTCTGCTGAGCCTTCCGTTCGCTTCGGCCGCGTTTGCCGGCCATCTGGACATGATTGACTTCCACAACGTCCCGGCACTGACCGAGGTTGGCCTGTTCGGGTTGTCCATCTCGGCCGGGTTGGCCGGCGCGTGGGCCATCCGCCGTTTCCGGAACCGTCGCTAACCCCGGTGCACTTTCGCCGGCACGCGCCCGCGTGCCCTGATCCGTGATCACCAACGAGGCGCTTGCCGAAGTCGGTCGGGTTTTTTACTGGGTCGCCGGGCTCGGCTTCTTTTTCCTGATCATCGCCGAATCGCTGCGACCGGCCCTGCCGTTTGCGGGCGAGGCCGAACGCATCCGGCATATCGCGCGCAACTTCGGCCTGTGGCTCGTGACCTTCACGGTCGGCGATCTGGCTTTCGGCATCGGCATTCTGGACTTGCAGAATCACCTGACCGAGACCTGGTTCGGGCCGTTTCACTGGCTGGACCTGCCGTGGTGGTTCGAGGTGACTGCCGGGCTGCTGATCGTCGATCTAAGCGAGTACGTCTTTCACCGGTTGAGCCACGGTATTCGACCGCTGTGGCTGGTGCACGCCGTTCACCACAGCGATCCGCATCTGGATGCCACGACCTCGCTGCGGTTTCACCCGGGCGAGGTCATCGCCAACATCAGCTGGAAGGTGCTGGTCTGCGGCCTGATGGGGATCCCGTTTTGGATCGTCGGTCTGCGCGGTATCGTCATGGGCGCCTGCTCGCTGTTGCAGCACGCGAACATCGTCTGGCCGGACTGGCTGGACCGCGCGCTGCGTATCGTGATCATCACGCCGGCCCTGCACCGCATGCACCACTCGCCGGAGCCGGCCGAGAACAACACGAACTTCGGCGAGGTGCTGAGCATCTGGGACCGCCTGTTCGGCACCTACTCGGAGGCCGAAGCGGGCCGCGCGCCGGTTTATGGACTGCCGCGCCTGCGCGAAACCAAATGGCAGACGGTGCTCGGGCTGGTGGGAACACCCGTCACGGCACGGCACTTCCCGCAACTGTGACGAACGCTCACTGAGCGGCAAGCACGTGCACGCCCTCGGCGGCGAGCAGGTCAATGAGCCGGATCAGCGGCAGGCCGATCAGGGCGTTCGGGTCATCGCCTTGCAGTGATTCGAACAGCGCAATCCCGAGCCCCTCGCTCTTGAAGCTGCCGGCGCAGTTGAACGGCTGCTCACGGTCCACGTAGTTCTCGATCCGGGCACGCGTCAGCGACCTGAAGTGCACGCTGAACGGTTCGACCACGATGCGCGCGCGACCGGTGCGGGCATTCAGCAGGCACAGGCCGGTGTGGAATTCCACCGTCCGCCCGCTCGCCGCTTCGAGCTGCGCGATGGCACGCGTCCGATCGCCGGGCTTGCCGAGCACCGCGTCGCCGAGGGCCGCGACCTGGTCAGAGCCGATGATCAGCGCATCGGGAAACGCCGGCGCACAGGCGCGGGCCTTGGCCTGCGCGAGGCGTGCAACCAGCGCCACCGGTGCCTCGCCGGGCAGGCGCTGTTCGTCAATATCGGGCGAAGCCACCTCGAACGTCAGCCCCAGCCGCTCCAGCAGGGCGCGGCGATACGGCGAGGTCGAGGCCAGAACGAGGCGCGTTTGCATGATTTTCGACGCTGGTGGCGGTCTGCCAGCTGGGCGATGATGTCGGGCATTCTGCGTTTCCAGCGGGCGCGGTGCAAAACCGACCGCGCCGCCTGCCGTGCCGCCCGCCGCGCGATGGGGCCTGCGCTGACACCCGGCGCGGCCGCTGTGTAGAATGCCCCGCCGGCCGGATTGGCCCCCGGCGCCTCATTGTTCGGCCGCACGCCGCCCAGCGCGGTCCGCCGGCAATTCATTCCGCAAGCACTCAGGGTTAACGGCATGCAGATCGCCGACCTCATGCAAACGGGGCTGGAACTTCTTGCGCTCGGCATGGGCACGGTTTTCGCGTTTCTGCTGTTGTTGGTCTGGCTGGTCATGGGGCTCTCCAAACTGACCGCGCGCTTCGCGCCCGCCGCACCGGTCGCCAGCCCCACTGCCGCTCCGGTGCCGGCGGCCGATGCCGAACTCACCGCTGTGATCTCCGCCGCCGTCACCCGTTACCGGGCCGAGCACAGCGCGGCCTGATCCGATTCCGAACGAGCTGCCTATGTCCGAGAACAAGCCCACGGATCGCCCGCGTCTGCTGATCACCGACGTGGTCCTGCGCGATGCTCACCAGTCGCTGCTGGCCACGCGCTTTCGCATCGACGACATGCTGCCGATTGCCGCAAAGCTCGATCAGGTCGGCTACTGGTCGCTGGAGTCCTGGGGTGGGGCAACCTTCGACGCCTGCATCCGCTACCTCGGCGAAGACCCGTGGGAACGCCTGCGCAAGCTGAAGGCCGCCATGCCGCACACGCGCCAGCAGATGCTGCTGCGCGGCCAGAATCTGCTTGGCTACCGCCACTACGCCGACGACGTGGTCGAGCGTTTCGTGGAACGTTCGGCGGTCAATGGCGTGGACGTATTCCGTATCTTCGATGCGATGAACGATGTGCGCAATCTGGAAACCGCGATCCGAGCGACGATCGACTGCGACAAGCACGCGCAGGGCACGCTTTCCTACACCGTCAGCCCCGTGCACCACATCCAGATGTGGGTCGACATGGCGAAGCGTCTGGAAGACCTCGGTTGCCACTCGATCTGCATCAAGGACATGGCCGGGCTGCTGCGCCCATATACCGCATTCGAACTGGTGTCGCGACTCAAGGAGGCCGTTAACATCCCGATCGCGATGCAGAGCCATGCAACCACGGGCCTGAGCACGGCAACGACCGTGAAGGCCGTCGAGGCAGGACTCGACATGGTCGATACCGCGATCTCGTCGATGAGCATGACCTACGGTCACTCGCCGACTGAATCCGTGGTGGCGATCTTCCAGGACACCGGCTGCGACACCGGCCTGAATCTGGATCTGCTCGAAGAAATCGCCGCGTACTTCCGCGACGTGCGCAAGAAATACGCGCGCTTCGAAGGCGCTCTGCGCGGTGTGGATTCGCGCATCCTCGTCGCGCAGGTGCCAGGCGGCATGCTCACGAATCTCGAGAATCAGCTGCGCGAACAAAACGCCAGCGACCGGCTGGATGAAGTGCTCGAGGAGATCCCGCGCGTGCGCAAGGATCTCGGCTATATCCCGCTGGTCACACCGACTTCGCAGATCGTCGGCACCCAGGCGTTGCTGAACGTGTTGACCGGCGAGCGCTACAAGAACATCACCAAGGAAACCAGTGGTGTCCTGAAGGGCGAGTACGGTGCGACGTGCGCGCCCGTGAACAAGGAAATCCAGGCACGCGTCTTGGAGGGCAAGGCACCGATCACGGTTCGACCGGGCGACCTGCTGGCGCCGGAGCTGGAAAAGCTCACGGCCGACTTCGAGCGCGAGGTCGACGAGCGCGAAATCCGTGTCGCCAAGGCGCGGGTCGACGATGTGCTGACCTACGCACTGTTCCCGCAGATCGGGCTCAAGTTCCTGGAAAACCGCGACAACCCGGACGCCTTCGAGCCGCATCCGGACAATGCGCCTGCTCCTGCGCCAGCAGCCGCACCGGCGGCTGTCACCGCGCCAGCGGGCAGTCCCGAACGCTATGACGTGGAAGTCGACGGCCGTGTCTATCACGTCACGGTCAGCCCGGCCGGGCAGGTGACGGGCGTCCAGCCGGCCGCAGCCGCCGCGCCAACGGCCACGCCAGCGGGCTCCGCAGCCGGTGAACCCGTGACCGCGCCGCTGGCCGGCAACATCTTCAAGGTTCATGTGCGCGAGGGCCAGAAGGTCGACAGCGGCGATGTGCTCGTCGTTCTGGAGGCCATGAAAATGGAAGCCGAGATTCGCGCGCCGCGCGTGGGTGTGGTCCGTTCCGTTGCCGCACGCGAAGGCGCGACCGTGCAGGTCGGCGATACGCTGCTGACCCTGGCCTGAGAACACTGCCCGATGGAACTCGGACTCCTGCATCTGTGGCAGTCCACCGGCCTTGCGAACCTGGGCTGGGATGCCGCGCTGATGATCGGCGTGGGCTGTCTGCTGATGTGGCTCGCGATTGCCCGCGGTTTCGAACCCCTGCTGCTGTTGCCGATCGGATTCGGCGCTGTGCTCAGCAACATTCCGCTCGCCGGCATCGCGGAGCCGGGTGGGCTCCTCGGGCATCTCTATGACGTCGGTATCGGCAGCGGGGTGTTTCCGCTGCTGATTTTCATGGGCGTCGGCGCTTTGACGGACTTCGGGCCGCTGATCGCGCGGCCATCGACCCTGTTTCTCGGCGCCGCCGCGCAGTTCGGCATCTTCGCGACGCTGCTCGGCGCGCTGGCGCTCAACATGGTGCCGGGCTTCGATTTCACCCTGAAGGATGCCGCGGCCATTGCGATCATCGGCGGCGCGGACGGCCCGACCGCGATCTTTCTCGCGTCAAAACTCGCGCCCGACCTGCTCGGTGCCATCGCCGTTGCTGCGTATTCGTATATGGCGCTGGTGCCGCTGATTCAGCCACCGATCATGCGGCTGCTGACGACGAAAAAGGAACGCGCCACGGTCATGCAGCAGTTGCGGCCCGTGAGCCGCGCCGAACGTGTCCTGTTTCCGCTGATGGTGCTGCTGCTGTGCGCGATGCTCCTGCCCTCGGCCGCGCCGCTGATCGGCATGCTCACGCTGGGCAACCTGTTGCGCGAATCCGGCGTCGTCGAGCGTCTGAGCAAGGCCGCACAGAACGAGATCATCAACATCGTGACGATCTTTCTCGGGCTGGCCGTGGGTTCGAAATTGCAGGCCGAAAAGTTCCTGAGCCTGGAGACCCTGGGCATCCTTGCGCTCGGTGCCGTGGCGTTTACGATCGGCACCGCAACCGGCGTGCTGATGGGCAAGATCATGTACCGGATCAGCAAGGGGCAGGTCAATCCGCTGATCGGCGCGGCCGGCGTGTCCGCGGTGCCGATGGCCGCGCGCGTTGCGAACAAGGTCGGACACGAGACCGATCCGCACAATTTTCTGCTCATGCACGCGATGGGGCCGAATGTCGCGGGGGTCATCGGCTCGGCCGTCGCGGCCGGCGTGCTCTTGTCGGTACTGGGTTAGGGAAGCCCTGATCAATCCTTCCAGGATTGCCAGGGCGGCACCTCCATGTGCCGCGGCAAACTCTGAATTGTTCAGAGCTTCCTTGGCGAACTGAACCCCGACTCAGACGCGGTGGGTTGTCGCCGACATCCGCCCGGACGGCAGCAGCACGCGGCTCGCGAGCCAAACGCCCAGAATCGCACCCAGCAGATCAAGCGCCAGATCCGTCGCCGAACCATAACGGCCAGGCACGAAGGTCTGGTGCCATTCGTCGACCAGTCCGAACAGGCCCGCAAGCACCACGGCCGCGATCATGATCACGGCTCGCGACGGCCCCCATGCCGGTAGGCTCCAGCACCAGACCCAGGCGAGCAGCGCATAGGCCGGGATGTGCAGAAGGTTCTGCAACTCCGGCGCGAGCCAGACAAAGACCCGCACGTCCAGAGGATCATCGCCCTGGGCCACGCCCGGAATCGACGACAGCGCATGGAGCAACGCCATGTAGAGAAGCGGCGCGATGACCGCGGCGCGCGTCGCGGCCGTGGCGATGCTCGGCCTCAGCAATAGCCGCCACCGGCGGCGAGCCGGCGTTCCCAGGCCAGCGAGGTGCGGCAGATGAGGTCCAGATCGTCGTGCCGCGGCACCCAGCCGATCTCCTGCCGGATGCGCTCGGCATCGGCGATCAGCTCTGGCGGATCGCCGGGACGTCGCCCGACTTCCTCGACCGCGATCGGCGCGCCGTGCGCGGATTCAACGGCGGCGATGACCTCGCGCACGGAAAAGCCGTGGCCATACCCGCAGTTCAGCGTCGTCGATGCGCCGCCGGAGCGCAGATAGGCCAGCGCATCCAGATGCGCGCGGGCGAGGTCCACGACGTGGATGTAGTCGCGCACACCGGTGCCGTCACGGGTGGGGTAGTCGGTTCCAAACACCAGCAGACGCCCGCGCCGACCGGTCGCAACCTCACAGGCCACCTTGACCAGCAGGGTGGCCTTTGGGGTGGACTGGCCGATGCGCCCGTGCGGATCGCAACCCGCGACATTGAAGTAGCGCAATGTGACAAAGCGCAGCGCGCCGTTCGCGCCCAGATCGCGCAGCATCCACTCGCTCATGAGTTTCGAGCGGCCATAGGGATTGATCGGTTCGGTCGGCGAGTCTTCATGGCACCGACCATCGCCGGGCACGCCATAGACGGCCGCGGTCGACGAGAACACAAAGCGCTGCACGCCCGCGCGCGCGCAGGCATCCAGCAGCGTGCGGGTGTTGCAGGTGTTGTTTCCGTAGTAGCGCAGCGGGTCGGCAACCGACTCCGGCACGATGGTGCGGGCGGCGAAATGCAGCACCGCCTCGATGCGATGTTCACCGAACAGACGGTCGAGCAGGGCGGCATCGCCGACATTGCCGACCACCAGCGACGCATCGCCGACCGCCTCGCGAAAGCCGGTCGACAGATCGTCGAGCACAACGACCTCTTCGTTTGCCGCGAGCAGCTGCTGCACGACATGGCTGCCGATATAGCCGGCACCACCGGTCACGAGCAGTGTCACTCCTCGATCCTCCGCTGCTCCGGACTGATTCGCACGGTCTTGATCATGTTGTCCTTGGTCTGCACGATTTCGATCGGGTATCCGGCCAGCCGCAGGCTGGTGCCGGCCTCCGGAATGTGTTCCAGGTACTCGACGATCAGGCCGCTCAGCGTCTTCGGCCCGTCGGTCGGCAGTTCCCAGTGCATGAGTCGGTTGAGCTCACGCACGAATGCCGAGGCATCCACGATGAAGCTGCCATCGCTCTGGCGATGCACCTCCTGTTCCAGCGAGGAGGGATCGCTGGCAAACTCGCCGACGATCTCGGCGAGCAGGTCCTGCATCGTGACCAGCCCGATGACGTCGCCGTATTCGTTCACCACCAGCGCGCTGCGGCGCTTTTCGCGCTGAAAGTTCTGCATCTGCTGGTAGAGCGGCGTGCCGTCCGGGATGAAATACGGTTCATGCAGGAGCGCGCGTACATTGGCGACATCAAAGCTGCCATCGAACGCTACGCCAACCAGGCTGCGCGCAACGAGCACACCGAGCACGTGGTCGAACGAACCCTCGTAGACCGGCACGCGTGAATACGGCAGATTGCGCAGCTGCTCCATGACCGCGGTCGGTTCCGCGCTCAGATCGATCGCCTCGATGTCCCCGCGCGGCACCATGATGTCGTTGACGGTGAGCTTTTCGAGGTCGAGCACGCTCACCAACATCTTCTGGTGGCGCCGCGGAATCATCGCGCCGGCCTCGTTGACGATGGTGCGCAGTTCCTCGCGGC
This sequence comes from Chromatiales bacterium, assembly GCA_020445605.1. NCBI lineage: Bacteria > Pseudomonadati > Pseudomonadota > Gammaproteobacteria > Chromatiales > Chromatiales bacterium. Next base: position 172,934 of record JAGRGH010000049.1, on the reverse strand, counting down.
TCAGCGTTTCGGCGCCCGCGTGATCCATGTGCACCCCGATCAGTCGCAGCTGCGTGTTCGCGAACAGATTGATGACCCACACCAGCGGATACATCAGCGCAAGCAGCGGCACATAGATCATCGCCGCCGGAAACGCGATGCGCTCGGGATGCAGCGCCGCAACGGTCTTCGGCGTGACCTCGGCGTAGATCAGCACGACAAAGGTCAGCAGACCCGTCGCCAGCGCGATGGCCTCCTCGCCGCCGATGCGCAGCGCCATGAGCGTTGCGATGGACGACGCCAGGATGTTGACGAAGTTGTTGCCGAGCAGGATCAGGCCGATCAGCCGGTCGGGCCGATCCAGCAGCCGCTGGGCGAACCGCGCGCCGCGGTGACCGGCCTGCGCCAGGTGCCGCAGGCGGTAGCGGTTCAGTGTCATCAGCGCAGTTTCCGAACCGGAAAAGAACGCCGACAGCAACAGCAGCACCCCGAGCAGGATGCCCAGCGTGGTGAGCGAGAGTTCAGTCATGCGCGGGCGGGGTCCGCGCGATCGCCACGCGGTCGTGGCCGGGTGTTGGGAAACCGTTCAAGCGAGAGGTCAGACTGCGGCGCCGTGCGGCAGGCTCGGGGCAGGAAGTATACTGGACCGATCCAAGCAGCCGCAGCGACGCAGCCGGACCCGCCGGTTCCAGTCAGCGATATGAATCTGAATTTTCTGGATTTTGAGCAGCCGATCGCCGAACTCGAGGCGAAGATCAACGAGCTGCGCCTGGTCAGTGACGGCAATGCGATCAACATTCAGGAGGAAATCGAGCGGCTGGAGGCCAAGAGCCGCGCGCTGACCGAGCAGATCTTCTCGTCGTTGACGGCCTGGCAGGTCTCGCAGCTCTCGCGCCATCCGCTGCGCCCGTATCTGCTGGACTACATCCAGTACATTTTCGAGGACTTCGACGAACTGCACGGCGACCGCACCTACGCGGACGACCCGGCCATCGTCACCGCGCTCGCAAGGCTCGACGGCCGCCCGGTGACCATCATCGGCCACCACAAGGGCCGCGACACCAACGAAAAGCTGCGCCGCAACTTCGGCATGCCGCAGCCCGAGGGCTATCGCAAGGCCCTGCGTGCCATGCAACTCGCCGAGAAGTTCCGCATGCCCATCCTGACGTTCATCGACACCCCGGGGGCCTATCCGGGCGTCGGTGCCGAGGAGCGCGGACAGAGCGAGGCCATCGCCCGCAACCTGTTCGTGATGTCGGGCCTGCGCACGCCGATCGTCTGCACGGTGATTGGCGAGGGCGGTTCCGGCGGCGCGCTGGCCATCGGCGTGGGTGACCGGGTGCTGATGTTGCAGTACTCGACCTATTCGGTGATTTCGCCCGAGGGTTGTGCCTCGATCCTGTGGAAGAGTGCCGAGAAGGCCCCGCAGGCCGCTGACGCAATGGGTCTGACCTCCGGGCGCCTGCTGGAACTTGGCCTGATCGACGCCGTGGTCGCCGAGCCGGTCGGCGGCGCGCACCGCGATCCGGCCACCGTCGCACGTAATCTCAAACACGCACTGCTCGAACAGCTCGAGGCAATCGACAACCTCGGTCTGGACGCCCTGGTCGAGCGTCGATACAAACGATTGCAGGGCTTCGGGCGGTTTACCGGCGAGTAGGCTTGAGCGGCAACCCGTTCGGCCCGCGCGAACTTCTCGAACGCCTCGGCGCACATCTGGATGCGCCGCGCATCCTGGTTGGCTACTCCGGTGGCGCGGACTCCGCCGCATTGACCCACGCACTGGCCCACGCCGGGCTCGACCGGCCGATCCGGGCCGTACACATCCATCACGGTCTGGACCCGTCCGCCGACGCCTGGGCAGACCTGTGCCGGCGCAACTGCGCGGCCTGGGGCGTTCCGTTCGCGCTGGAACGCGTGCGGGTCGATTCCGGCAACGGTGGTCGCGAGGCCGCCGCCCGCGCCGCGCGCTACGCGGCCTTCGAGCAGATGCTGGACACCGACGAATGCCTGCTGCTCGCGCATCACCGTGACGACCAGGCGGAAACCGTGCTCATGCAGCTGCTGCGCGGTTCCGGAGTCGATGGCCTGCGCGCCATGCCGGCCGAACGCCGGCTCGGACGTGGCTGGTTGCTGCGCCCGGTGCTCGACTGGCCGCGTTCGACCCTGGCCGACTATGTGGCAGCGCACGGAATCGAGCATGTGACCGACCCGGACAATCTGGACCCCACGCGCGAACGCGCATGGCTGCGTTCCGCGGTGTTGCCGGTTCTGACCGAACGCCGCCCCGGCGTGATCCAGACCCTGGCCCGGGTCGCCGACAATCTGGCCGAGGCGGCGACGGTCATCACCCAGGCGGCCGAGCGGGCCCTCGCCGAATGTCGCGATGCTGACACGCTGCGGGTGGAGCCGCTCGCGGGTCTGGATGCCGCGCTGCGCCATGCGGTCATTCGCCACTGGCTGGCGCAACAGCGCCTCCCGACGCCTGATCGCGAGCGCCTGCAGCAGATCGACGCGGCGGTCTGTCAGGTGCCGAAATGTGGCTGGGCGCGTGTGGATTGGAACGACACGGGGGTCGCAATCTGGCGCGGCCGGGTGTTTGCCATCGCCCGCAGGGTCGGCGAACCGTTTGCACTCGAATGGGACACGCGAGATCCCCTGCCGCTGCCCGGTGGCCGACGCCTTGAGCTGCGGTCTTCGCCCGACGGTGAAATCGATCCGGCATTGATTCGTCAGGGTCGGCTTCACGTGCGGAGCGCACGCGGCGGTGAGCACATCGAACTCGCGGGTCGCGGATCGCGCAGCGTGCGCCACGTGCTCGCGGCCGCCGGCGTTGCACCGTGGTTGCGCGATGCGGTTCCACTGGTGTTTGTCGGCAAGCGGCTGGCCCTGGTCGGCGATGTTGCAACCGCGGCCGCATTCCAAAAAAAATCGGCGCAGCAAACCGGTCTGACGCTGCGGATTGAAGCTGCGTAAAGACAAGGACTTGCACCGCATTGATGCGCTTGCTTGTGAGCGTCTCGAAGCACCCCTGCGATTGTCTGCGGACGGCCGATCTGTTAGCGTTCGCCCCCGTCCTTTCCGCCTGTCGAGACACCCGGATCGTGCCGCTTCCAGCACGCTCACAAGGCCTCGCTCGGGCCCGTCCGCAACCGACGTCCGAGCGTAGCGCCGCAACCTTGAGCACGACCGAAACTCAAACCTGTTTCGTCTTCGTAACCGGCGGGGTCGTGTCCTCACTGGGCAAGGGCATCGCGGCCGCGAGCCTCGGCGCCATCCTCGAAGCACGCGGTCTGCGTGTGACGCTCGTAAAGCTCGACCCCTACATCAATGTCGATCCGGGCACCATGAGCCCGTTCCAGCACGGCGAGGTCTTCGTGACCGAAGACGGCGCGGAAACCGATCTCGATCTCGGTCATTACGAACGCTACGTGCGCACGACGATGACCAAGCGCAACAACTTCACGACCGGGCAGATCTACGAGCGCGTGATCCGCAAGGAGCGGCGCGGCGACTACCTCGGCGGCACCGTGCAGGTCATTCCGCACATCACCGACGAGATCAAGTCGTGCATACGCGCCGGCGCGGGCAATGCCGAGATTGCGATGATCGAGATCGGCGGCACGGTCGGCGACATCGAATCGCAACCGTTTCTCGAGGCGATCCGCCAGCTGCGCATCGAGCTCGGGCCGCAGCGCACGCTGTTCATCCACCTGACCTTGCTGCCCTACATCGCGGTCTCCGGCGAGATCAAGACCAAACCCACACAGCACTCGGTCAAGGAACTGCGCTCGATCGGCATCCAGCCGGACATCCTCGTGTGCCGCGCCGACCGGCGTCTGCCCGACGACGAAGCGCGCAAGATCGCGCTGTTCACGAACGTGCGTCAGGAGGCCGTCATCTCGGCAGTCGACGTCGACAGCATCTACAAGATTCCGCGCCTGCTGCACGAGCAGAATCTCGACCGGCTGGTGGTCGAGCACTTCGGCCTGACCACGATGCCCGCGGACCTGTCGGAGTGGGACGCCGTCAACGAGGCGCTCGCGCATCCGCTCGATCGCGTGCGCATCGCGATGGTCGGCAAGTACGTGGACCTGACCGAGGCCTACAAGTCGCTGTCCGAGGCGCTCACGCACGCCGGCATCCACACCCGCACCAAGGTCGTGATCGACTATGTGGACGCCGAGGAGATCGAACGCAACGGCGAACAGCGCCTCGCGGACGTGGACGCGATCCTCGTCCCCGGCGGGTTTGGCGAGCGCGGCGTCGAGGGCAAGATCCGTACCGCCGGTTACGCGCGACGCAACGGTGTGCCGTATCTGGGCATCTGCCTCGGCATGCAGGTCGCGGCGATCGAATTTGCCCGTAACGTCGCCGGACTCGCTGGCGCGCACAGCACCGAATTCAGACGCGAGACGCCGCATCCGGTGATCGCCCTGATCACGGAATGGACCAGTGCCGACGGTAGCGTGGAGCAGCGCACGGCCGCATCGGAGCTTGGCGGCACCATGCGTCTGGGTGGTCAGGAGTGCGTGCTGGCCGCCGATTCACTGTCGCGCGAACTCTATGGCCGCGAGCGCATCGTCGAGCGTCACCGGCACCGCTATGAATTCAACAACGGCTATCGCGACCGCCTGCTTGCCGCGGGCCTGCGCATCGCCGGCACCTCGGTCGACGGACGCCTCGTCGAGATGATCGAGCTGCCCGACCATCCGTGGTTCGTGGCCTGCCAGTTCCACCCGGAATTCACCTCCACGCCACGCGACGGGCATCCGCTGTTCCAGGGCTTTGTGCGCGCGGCGCTCGACGCGAAGGCCCAGCGCACCGCCAAGGCAAGCTGATGGAGCTGTGCGGGTTCGAGGTCGGTCTGGACCGGCCGCTGTTTCTGATCAGTGGGCCGTGCGTGATCGAATCCGAGCAGCTCGCGCTGGACACGGCCGGGCAGCTCAAGGAAATCACCGCCCGGCTCGGCGTGCCGTTCATCTACAAGTCCTCGTTCGACAAGGCGAATCGCTCCTCGCACAAGAGCTTTCGCGGCCCGGGCATCGAAGAAGGGCTGCGGATCCTGGCCGAGGTCAAGCGCCAGGTCGGCGTGCCGGTGCTCACCGATGTGCACGAGGACACGCCGCTCGCCGAGGTCGCCGCGGTCGTCGACGTGTTGCAGACACCGGCCTTTCTGTGCCGGCAGACGAATTTCATCGCCAGCGTGGCGCGCGCCGGCCGGCCCGTGAACATCAAGAAGGGCCAGTTTCTGTCGCCCTGGGAAATGTGCAACGTCATCGACAAGGCGCGTGCCGCGGGCAACGAGCAGATCATGGCCTGCGAGCGCGGGGTCTCGTTCGGTTACAACAACCTGGTGTCCGACATGCGCTCGCTGTCGGTGATGCGCGGCTGTGGCTGCCCCGTGGTCTATGACGCCACGCATTCGGTCCAGTTGCCGGGCGGGCAGGGCACGGCCTCGGGCGGGCAGCGCGAATTCGTGCCCGTGCTGGTGCGCGCCGCGGTCGCCGCCGGGGTTTCCGGGGTGTTCATGGAGTCGCATCCGGACCCGGACTGCGCGAAGAGCGACGGCCCGAATGCCTGGCCGCTCGGACACATGGCCGAACTGCTGGAGTCGCTGGTCGAGATCGACCGCACGGTGAAATCCAGACGGTTTGTCGAAGACGCCCTGGCGTCGTCATAGATTTCAGCTTTAATTCAGTAGGTTATAAAGGGTTTCTAATGTCAGAAATCACAGACGTTTGCGCGCGCGAAATCCTGGATTCCCGTGGCAACCCGACCATCGAAGCCGAGGTGTTTACCGCGACCGGTGCGCGCGGCAGCGCGGCCGTGCCGTCTGGCGCCTCCACGGGTACCCGCGAGGCACTGGAGCTGCGCGACGGCGACAACAAGCGCTACGGCGGCAAGGGTGTGACCAAGGCCGTCGCCAACGTCAATGGGCCGCTGCGCGAAGCCGTGCTGAAGATGGCGGTGAGCGATCAGGCCGGCATCGATCGGTGCATGATCGATCTCGACGGCACCGCGGAAAAACGCCGGCTTGGCGCAAACGCGATCCTCGCCGTTTCGCTCGCCGCGGCACACGCCAGCGCGAACGAGCGCGGCATACCGCTGTACGCGGCGCTCGCCGATGCCGAGCGCTATCGCATGCCGCTGCCCATGATGAACATCGTCAACGGCGGCGCGCATGCCGACAACAGCGTGGACATGCAGGAATTCATGATCCTGCCCGTCGGCGCCGGTTCGATCGCCGAGGCCGTGCGCTACGGCGCCGAAGTGTTCCACGCCCTGAAATCCGTGCTCAAGGAGCGCGGCCTGAACACCGCGGTCGGCGACGAGGGTGGCTTTGCGCCGGATCTCGCGTCGAACGAGGCGGCGATCGACGCCATCCTGAGTGCGATTTCGGTGGCCGGATTCCGCCCCGGCGACGACATCGCCCTGGGGCTGGATTGCGCGAGTTCCGAGTTCTACCGTGACGGACGCTATCGCCTGGACTCCGAGGGTCGCGAATTCACCAGCGAGGCCTTCGCGGACTACCTCACGACGCTCGTCGACCGCTATCCGATCGTCACGATCGAGGACGGCATGGCCGAGAACGACTGGGACGGCTGGGCGATCCTGACCGAACGGCTCGGCAAACGCGTGCAGATCGTCGGCGACGACCTGTTCGTCACCAACCCCGAAATACTGCGCGAGGGGATCGACCGCGGCATCGCGAATTCCATCCTGATCAAGGTCAACCAGATCGGCACGCTGACCGAGACCCGCGCCGCCATCGCCATGGCGCACGCGGCCGGCTATACGGCCGTGGTCTCGCATCGCTCCGGCGAGACCGAGGACACGACCATCGCGGACCTCGCCGTCGCCGAACAGACCGGCCAGATCAAGACCGGCTCGCTGTCGCGCTCCGACCGGGTTGCCAAATACAACAGGCTGATCCGCATCGAGGCGGAACTCGGCGACCGGGCCTGGTTCCCCGGCGCTGCGGCGTTGAAACGCGGATAGACCGGCTCGTCGTGCCGCGCTGCGACTGGGTCACGGCCGGCGACGAACTCTACGCGCGCTATCACGACCAGGAGTGGGGCGTTCCCTCGCGCGACGCCCGCCACCTGTTCGAGATGCTGATACTGGAAGGCGCGCAGGCCGGGCTTTCCTGGCGCACCGTGCTGCATCGACGCGAGGGCTATCGCGCCGCATTCGCCGGTTTCGATCCCGAACGCATCTCGCGCTTCGATGCCCGCAAGCGCGAGCGCCTGCGTGAAGACGCCCGCATCATCCGTAACCGGCTGAAGATCGACGCCACCGTCGCCAACGCAAAGGCGTGGCTCAGACTGGCGGCGTCAGACGACCCCGTGGACTTCATGTGGAGCTTCGTCGACGGGAAGCCAGTTCAGAACCGCTGGCCCGCACTGGCCGAAGTGCCCGCCGAAACCGCGCAATCGCGCTCGATGAGCAAGGCGCTGAAGCAACTCGGTTTTCGTTTCGTCGGCCCGACGATCTGCTATGCCTTCATGCAGGCCACGGGCATGGTCAACGATCACCTGACGACCTGTACCCGCCATGCGGAACTCGCCAGATAATCGCAAAACCTACGATCAGGCCTTCTTTGCAAAACACCTCGGCGGCATGTCCGAGTCTGCCAACGCCGTGCTCAGCCTGATCTTCGCCCGGTTCCAACCGCGTTCCGTTGTTGATATTGGTTGCGGGCAGGGCGTTTGGCTCAAGGCCGCCGCCGCACTGGGTGCCACTACGCTCAAGGGCATCGACGGTGACTGGGTTCAGTGCGCGGATCTGACCCACCCGTCGATCGAATTCGAGCCCGCCGATCTGGCGCACTCGCTACCGAAACTCGACAAACGATACGATCTTTGTATCTCCCTGGAGGTCGCCGAACATCTGCCCGAGGATCAGTCAGAGCGCTTTGTCGATCTGCTGTGCTCGACCTCCGATGTGATCCTTTTTGGCGCTGCGGTGCCACACCAGGGTGGTCCGGGGCACATCAACGAGCAATGGCAGTCGTTCTGGATCGAACGTTTCCGCTCGCGTGGTTTCGAGTGTTTCGATTGCATTCGACCGGCGATCTGGAACAATCCGGCCGTCGAATGGTGGTACAGGCAGAACTGCTTCGTTTTCCTCGGGCCGGACGAGACAACCATCGACCGGGAATCTCTCCGTGCGCTGGAACGCCCCATCGTCGATCTGGTTCACCCGTTGAACTATCGGAGCCGGCTGCACCGATACCGCAAGATGATCGACAATCCGTCGTTGCGATTCTGCGCGGGATGCAGCCGGCGCTGGCTGGTAACCGGGCTGAAGCGGCTGTTCGGGTTGCCGTAGCAAAACGGCCAGGCCTGTTGGCCAGATGGTTTCAGAGCAGAAGCGGCGCCAGCTCCGGGAAGATCTCCAGCGTTGATTCCTTGCGCATCCGGTCCAGACGTTCGCAGCTCGCCCTGAACTTCGGGATCAGATCGGACCGGTCTGCGGACCGCAGATACTCCAGGCACTGACGGAACTCGTTGCGCACGGCCGGGAGTCTCCCGTGCGCCACCACGTCGAACGTATCCAGCCAGTCGAGATGCTCTCGAAACGAAGCTTCAACCGACCGTTTTACCGACTCGGGCAGGATCCTGATGTTGTAGATGTCGGGGTGTTTGAGGATGCGTGGCAGCATCTCGTCCACACGAATCAGTCCGTGGGCGACCAACGCGCGGTGAAACTCCGGGAGATGCTGAACGTTGAACACCGTGATGGTCGGCGTGACGATGAACCGGATTCCCGGGCACCGCTCCCGCAGGCGCTGGCGATTCATCAGAACCTCGTTCCAGCGCTGACCCTTGCGCTGGTACTCGCCGCGCGCACCCCAACCATCCAGGCTGGCGTGGACGGTCACGTCCGAAAAGCCGCTCCAGAGATCCATGACGTCGCGACCCCGGAATGTCAGTTCACTGAGATTGGTCGAGTAGCTGAGCCGTACGTCCGTGCGACCGCGTTCCAGCAGCAGGTCCAGAATTCGATAGTGCTCATCCATGATCAGCGGCTCGCCACCGGCAAAATAGATCTCCTCGACCGAATCGACCAACGGCATGATTTGCCGGTAGAAATCCGGCATGTCCGAGATGCTTTGATGCACGCGCTCGGCAAAGCTGGTGGTCCCCAATTCGACTGCTTCATCGAACAGCTTGGAGCTCGAGTGGTGTCCGCAGATGCGGCATTTGAAGTTGCAGAGGTTCGAGATGCGGATGTCCCAGTACACGGGCTTTGAATCGGGCGAATTCCCCGATACGTCCGTTGCGCGCACCCAGTCGAACCTGTGTTTGAACAGTTCATTGGAAATCTGGCGCTTGCTTCGCAGACCAAATTTCTCGTTCGTATAACACTGCCAGCAGCCGTCGACGCGCTGATCCCTCAGCATTGACGCACGCAGGCGGCGCATCGGCCGGTCGTTCCAGATCTCCGCTATGCGTTGCTGGTTGATATCACCGAGCTGGCTCTTTTCATCCCAGGGAAAGAAGCAGCATGGCGTGGCCTTGCCCTGGGTGTTCACATACAGGTGAACCCAGGGCAGCATGCAGAATGCCCGACTCCGCGTCACGTCGTCGACAGACCGAATCTTGCGTCGTGAAATCAGCTTAAACATCGGGTGGAAGGCGACATCCGTTGGGTAAATCGTGATACGTCCGCTGCGAGGTGTCGGCGAGATCTGCTGGAGGCAGTCCCCGATCAACCGCAGAAGTGGCGAGATCCGTGCGGCGATCATACGCGCTGGACAAGGCTAGGCAGGGTCGTGCGTGGCCGGCCCAGCGGCAGGCGCGATACACTCGCGCACTGGTCAATTCGTCAGAGGAACCGCGCGATGCGCTGGCGCAAGCAGAGACGATCACAGAACGTTGACGATCGCCGCGGCAGCGGCGGGATGGGTGGCGGCGGCTTCCCGCTACCCGGCGGCGGCAAAGGTGGCGGCGTCCTGTTGCTGGTCATCGTCGTGGGCGCGATTCTGCTCGGCGCGGACCCGCAGACCCTGATCGGCATTCTCGGCGACGGGTCGTCCGGCGGGCTGTCACCGGGCTACGAAACCCAGACCACGGGCACCCAGGGCGTGCCGGAAAACGACGAACAGGCCCAGTTCGCGTCCGCGGTTCTGGGTTCGACGGAAGACACCTGGTCGGCGATCTTCAAGGCAGCCAATCAGCAGTACCCGGCGCCGACCCTCGTGCTCTACTCGGGTCTGACCCGCTCGGCCTGTGGCATGGGCTCGGCGGCGGCCGGGCCGTTCTACTGTCCCGCGGACCAGAAGCTCTACATCGACCTCGCGTTCTTCCGGCAGCTGAGCGGCATGGGCGCGCCGGGTGATTTCGCGCGGGCCTACGTGATCGGCCACGAGGTCGGACACCATGTCCAGAACGTCGTCGGCACGGCCGAGAAGGTGCGCAAGATGCAGGCGCGCGCGGGCGAGTCCGAATCAAACGCCCTGTCGGTGAAGATGGAGCTACAGGCGGATTGCTATGCGGGGGTTTGGGCAAACCACGCACACAAAACCCAGAACCTGCTCGAGGAAGGGGATGTGGACGAGGGGCTGGCTGCCGCCGCGGCCGTCGGGGATGACCGCCTGCTCAAGCAGGCCGGTCGCGCGGTGCGCCCGGAGTCGTTCACGCACGGCACCTCACAGCAGCGGCGCGAATGGCTGCTGCGCGGGCTGAAAAGCGGCAAGCTCTCCGACTGCGATACGTTCGCCTCGCTTTGACGACGCGCGTGGTCGGCTGATCACCGCCCAGCTGTTATCCGCAAGTCAGAACGAAATTCCGAACGAGCCGTCCTTCGCGCCATCCGGCGCGGGGAGGCCCGCCAGCCGGCTGCCCTGTGCGACCGGACCCTTCGGAAACAGCCGGTAGAGGTATTTCGAGCCGCCCTGATCGGCGAATGCTTCATTGAGCATCTCGCTCAGATCGCGCGCATGTTTCGCGGGGCCGGCTTCGGCGAACTGCTCTCGCAGAAACGCCAGTACCTGCAGGTGTTCGTCGCCGAGATCCAGCCCTTCACCTGAAGCCAGCTCAGCGGCGTGGGCCGGTGACCAGGGTTCCAGATCCAGCAGGTGACCTTCCGGATCGGCCTGCATTGCGTCGGGATCGCGCAGATATTTGCTTACGTCGGGCATTGCAAACTCCTCTGATCGTTATCGTGTTTGTGTGATCTGATTCTGGCACGCGCCCGGCCTGATTCCCACCCCAAAATCCGCGCGAATCCCGTCACGCTTGGGCGGCTGCACGGGCCGAACGACCCCGTTCACCGCAGTGTCGCGATCAGTGCGGCGCGCCGCCGGCGGCAAGCTCGCGAAGCTTTGCGATGAGATCCGGATGGTCGAATTCGCGACCGCCGACTGCGCGATAGGCGATGCGCCCGACCGGGTCCACGACATAGGTCGTCGGCAGACCGCGAATCTTCCACGGCTCCATGCTTGTTGCCTCGGCATCGAACAGCATCGGAAAGGTCGGCGCCGGGGTCAGCTGACCGGTGAACGAAAACACGGTGTCGAAATCCTCGCCGACATTCACGGCGATCACGCGAATCTTCTCATCGGCGGTTTTCAGATGCAGGCGTTCGAGCGCCGGCATCTCGCGCCGGCACGGCGGGCACCAGGTGGCCCAGAAATTGACGACCACCACCTCGCCCCGATAGGCGGCCAGATCGACCGGCTGTTCGTCCAGGTTCGGAAATACCAGCGCCGGCGCCGGTGGCATCGTCGGGCTTGGCGTCAGCTCCGCCGTCAGTGGCGGCAACTCCTGCGCAGCAGCTCGTCCCGCCGAGAGCAGCAGGGTCAGCGCGACTGCCTGAATCCACCCATCAGTTCGCACAGCGCACCCCTTCGAGTGTGGCGGAGAAGGCCTGATCGCCGACCTTCCAGTGCGCGGTCAGGTCGAACACGGTAGCGGCCGGCAAGCCGGTCGTCAGCATGCCCTGGTTCCAGTCGCCGGGTTCGTAGGCCTGACTGGGCGGAAACTGCGCCCAGCGGAAGGCAACGAGCTGCGGTTTGCCCAGGCCCTTGTCGGTCCAGCGCTGCATCCAGTCGGCCACGGCCAGCGGCGGACGTACGCCCTCGGCGCTGCGTACCTTCCAGTCCTGTAATACGAACTCCACGGTGCCGCCGGCCGCGTCGTTGCGCAGCACGGTCATGTAGACACAGGCGGTAGCGAACCGCTCGGCGTCCTCGGCGCTGAATCCGCGATTGACGTAGAACGCGCGCGCCTGGTCCGGAAGGATCTGGGTCAGTGACAGCGCAACGCCGTGCGCGCTGGTCTTCCAGGTTTCCGACCCGGTCGTCGGATCGACGTCATGCTGCGTCTGCGCGCACACCGCATCCGTGCAAACAAGCAACCAACATGCGGTGAGGGCGCTGGCGCGAAGGCGGGGTTTCATGAGCTGCACGCGCAACGTATACGGATCGGAAACGGAAACCTACACTGCGGCAATTGAGCATTCAAGCCGCAGTCAGGGCTACGATAGACAATCACGCGCGACATGTCATCGCGCATGAATTGCGGCCTGTTCCCATTGTTGCGTCATGATGACTGAATCGCTGTTTGCCTCGATCGACTACCGCGATCCCGTCTGGATCGCGGTCGCGTTCGCATTCGGCTATCTGGCGTCGGTCGTGCGTCTGCCGGCAATGGTCGGCTTTCTGATGGCCGGGTTCGCGCTCAACGGGCTCGGTGCCGAGGGCGGGGCATTCCTGAACGAGATGGCGGATCTCGGCGTGACGCTGCTGCTGTTCTCGATCGGCCTGAAACTGCGGCTGCGCCAGTTCGCGGGCGCCGAGGTCTGGGGCGTCGCCAGCGTTCATCTGCTGGTGACCACCGGCCTGTTTGCGGCCCTGCTGATGTTGTTCGCCTTTGCCGGCCTGGGAGCGGCCGGAGCGCTCGACTGGCCGGTCGCCATCTTGCTGGGCTTCGCGCTGTCCTTCTCGAGCACCGTCTTCGCAGTCAAGCTGCTCGAAGAAAAGGACGACATGGCCGCCTGGTATGGCCGGATCGCCGTCGGCATCCTGATCATCCAGGACATCGCCGCCGTCATTTTTCTGGGCATCTCGACGGCCAAGGTGCCGTCGCCGCTGGCCGCGATCGTGATCGTAGGCATCATTGCCGGCCGCCCGCTGTTGCTTAGGCTGCTGGAACGCGCCGGTCACGGCGAACTGCTGGTGCTGTTCGGACTCGTCCTCGCCCTTGGCGGGGCCGGCCTGTTCGAGCTGGTCGACATGAAGGGCGACCTCGGGGCACTGATCTTCGGGGCGCTGCTCGCGGGCCACGCGAAAGCCAACGAACTGTTCAAGGCGCTGCTGAACCTGAAGGATCTACTGCTGGTCGGCTTTTTCCTCAGCATCGGCATGGCCGGTGTGCCCGAGCTGTCGATGCTGCCGATGGTGGCGATTCTGGCGCTCCTTCTACCGATCAAGACGGGCCTGTACTTCTGGCTGCTCACGCGGTTTCGTGCGCGGGCCCGTGCCGCGACGCTTGCCGCGCAGGTGCTCAGCAACTACAGCGAGTTCGGACTGATCGTCTGCACCATCGCCGCGGCCAATGGCTGGCTGTCCCCGGACTGGATCGTGATCATTGCGCTGAGTGTGGCGGTGTCGTTCGTTGTGGCGGCCGCGCTGAACGCCCGCGCCGACGAGAACTACGCGACCCTGCGCGCGCGACTTCGACGCTTCGAGACCGGCCAGCGGCTCGCCGGCGATGAACCCGTCGTATTCGGCGACGCCCGTGTGCTGGTCTGCGGCATGGGCCGCGTCGGCGGCGGCGCCTACGAGGCGCTGGCCGGCGATTTCGGTTCGTCCGTCGTCGCCGTGGATCTGAATGAGGAAACGGTCGCACGCCACCTCGCGGCGGGGCGCAATGTCCGTTTCGGCAACATCACCAATCCGGACTTCTGGGCGCGTATCGACCGTGACGGCTTCCGGCTCGAATGGATCCTGCTGGCCATGCCCACGCTGCATGCCAATCTGACCGCCGCGCGACTGGCGCGTGCCTGGGGGTTCAGCGGCAAGATCGGCGCGAGCGCGAAATTTCCGGACGAAGTCGAAACGCTGGAAGCCAATGGCGTCGACGTCGTGTTCAACATCTACGCCGAGGCCGGGCGCGGCTTCGCGACCCATGCGCGGTCGCTGTTTGACGGTGACACCGGCGGGGATACGATCCGTCCCGGCTGAGGCTGATGGTTCAGCCCCGACGGCGGTTGTAACACAGGCCCGTCAAGACCCGACTATACCGCCGTCCTTGCGGGTGATGACCATCGTCGCGTCGCGCGGGACCGTGATGCCGTCGGTGACTGCCGGGAAGTTGGTCAACGCCGGGTCACCATTTCCCGGGTGCTGGATATTGACGAACATCGTGCGTCGATCCGGGGTGGTGGCGATCCCGGTCACCTCGCAGCCGGTGACGCCGGTGAACAGACGGCGAAGGTCACCGGTGGCAATGTCGGCCACCAGCATCTGATCGTTCAGACCGCCGGGCTGCGAGCCATCGGTCTGGATGAACAGGCGACCGTCCGGGTCCGCCCACAGTCCATCCGGCGAACCGAAGGCGTTCTCGCCGCCGTGGGTGTCCTTGGCGATCAGGAAGACCTCCCAGGTAAAGCCCAGACCGACGAACTGCTCGCTATCCATCCAGCGGATGATGTGCCCATCAGGATTCGGTGCCAGCGGGTTGGCCGCATTCGGCGTCGTGCGGCGACTGTTGTGGGTCAGGGCGCAATAGACATGGCCATCGGGCGCGACGGTCGTCCATTCCGGACGATCCATCGGCGTGGCGCCCAGCAGATCAGCCGAAATCCGCGCATAGGTCAGCACCTCGGCCTGATCCGAAAAGCGCGCGGCGAGCAACGGATGGTCGATGGTCAGCTCGAGCCAGTCGCCGGTGCCGTTGTCGCTGAATCTCGCGACATACAACCGGCCGTCGTCCAGCGGGCTGATCCCGTCGTCGAGCATCCGCCGGTAATGACCGGAGGAGACGAACTTGTAGATGTAATCGAAGCGGTCGTCATCGCCCATGTAGACCACCGCACGACCTCCACGACCGATGGCGACTGCGGCACTTTCGTGCTTGAAACGTCCCAGGGCGGTGCGCTTGACGGGTGATCGCGTCGCGTCGAAGGGATCGATCTCGACCACCCAGCCGAAGCGGTTCTCCTCGTTGACGTAACCCGGATCGGACAGATCAAAACGCCGGTCAAACAGGTGCCAGCCATAGCCGGAGCCACTCGCGCCGAATCCGTAGCGCGCCTGCTCGGCCGTCGCCTGCCAGTCCGCCGCAAGCCTGCTGGCGCCGAAGTAGGCGTGGAAATTCTCTTCGCAGGTCAGATAAGTGCCCCAGGGAGTCGTGCCACTCGCACAGTTGGCGAGCGTGCCGAGCGCAACGTTCCCGTTCGGTGTCAGCAGCGCCTTCGAGCCGGCGGCCGGCCCGCTGATTGCCATCGGCGTGTTGGCGTGAATCCGGCGCGCGTAATCGCTCGCGACCGGCCGCCAGCGGCCGTCGCGCTTTTCGATCTCGACGACCGAGACCCCGTGGGCGCGCTGCGAAACGCGTACGTCCTCCAGCGAATCCGGCGCGTTCTTGCCGAGCACATGCTTATTCGTACCGAATTCGTGGTTGATGGCCAACAATCCACGGCGGTTGCCGCGCCCGAAGCGAGCACGAGTTTCGACGCGTTCACGACCGTCACCAGAGCCTCCATCTTCCGGATGGATCGGGAAATACGCCATGCCGTCGTGACCGATGCCAAGCTGCAGTGCCTGATCCGCGGCATTCGGCGGATACCGGAACCCGGGGCCACCCGGCTCGATCGGGTCGCCCCAGGGAATGAGAATATCGAACTGGTATTCGGACGCGATGCCCGGCCAGGGGCCGGAGCCCTCGGCGATGGGTACGGGTGTGAAACCCAGCAACGAGTCGGCCCGTTGATTCGCCCCACAGGGCCGGTGACCGGCGGCGGCAAGTCCCGGGAAGAACGTTGCCGCACCGGCGGCCAAGCCGCCGATCAACGCCTTCCGGCGTGACACAAAGACCTGCAATACATCCGCAAACGGCCGATTTCCGGATCGATTGCTCATGTCTTCGTCATCGTCACGATTCATCCGGTTCGACCAGGCAATGGGAAATCGTCACTTACCGCGTAGCGGAACGTGAAACGGCGCCGTGGCCCCGCAGCGGGCAATATCGGCGACGATCCACAGTCAGTCAAACCACGGTCTTGCAAGGTGCCCGCTGTTGGATTCAGCGTTTCCCGCGGGGCAGAGGGGGCAGCCATTTTCGGCGGCTTGTGGCCGTCAGGAATCAGATCGAGCGAACCCGCCCGGGCTGATAACGGCCGGTTTCGACCCAACGAATTGCGCGAGACGGGGGGCAATCCCGTTCGAAGCGCGGCGACGCCGGTGGCAAATTCTCGCGCGTTACGCAAACTCGCGATTGTTGGTCGAGGCGTCGAGGACCACTTAAGGGCCGTCTTCAACGACTCGCCGGGCTTTGAATGGATTGGTGGGCGCGGCTGGGATCGAACCAGCGACCCCTGCCGTGTGAAGGCAGTGCTCTCCCGCTGAGCTACGCGCCCCGATGAGGGAATCGTCGCGGCGATTGTAGGGATGCGCGCCGGGGCGGGTCAACGCGCACGGCGAAAGTCACGGACCGCTCGGCGGCACGACGAGGTCCTGTCCGAAGCGATGCCCGTCGACGTGCAGCGACTGGCGCACATGGCCGTTGATGCGCAGCTGGTAGTTGCCGGGTGCGACGCGGTCGAGGCGGTACAGTCCGAACCGGTCGGTCACCGCGCGGCGCAGCTCATGGCCGTCGGCGGTCGTGAGTTTGACCACCACTTCCGGAACGGACTGGCCGTCCGCATCGCGCACCCGTCCGGCGACGCCGTAGAACACCCGGGTGTCGAAATCCACCCGGGTCGTCGCGGCCGGTGCCACACGGGCCAGTCGGCCACGGTGCTGGAGTTCCAGCTCGATCGGCAGATGTTCGGCATCGAGATCGACCTCGCGGACACCCTCGGCGATCCGATCGGCGAAGTAGCTGCCATCGGCGGACGTGCGTGCAACGACGCGACCGTCGACCAGCACCGCGATGTCGCCCAGGCGACCGCGGTAGGTCGCCGGGGCCTCGATGCGCCCGGCGAGGATGCCGAAGCGTTCGTCGATGCGGGTCGCGCGCGCAGGCTGGAGCCGACCACCGACCAGCGCGTAATCCAGGCGCATGGTCAGGAAGATGCGCTGCTCGCCAGTACCGTCCGTGCCATACGGGGCAGGGTCATCCTGCCAGTCGAGGCGCAGCGTGAGACCCGGCGTCGGTTCCATGCCCAGCGCCCCCTGCCAGCCGGTGCTGCCTTCGGAATAGAGCGGTCCGAACTCGGCAAACGGCCGTCTTGGATCATTGGCCTGCCAGCGCGCGAGCGCCCCGTAGCGTGCGGGTGCATCGCCACCGTCGCGGCCGAACACCCTCAGCCGCCAGTACGGCGAGATGCGCTGATCGAGTTCCGCCCAGACTGCGTCCTGGTGGTGCACGGACAGGCGCGTGTCCGCGCTCAGCGTGTAGTTCAGGTCCGCGACATAGTCGCCGTCCTCGTCCGGCCGTATCGAGAGCGCCAGGCGCGCGTTCGGTCGCCACTGTGCCGCCGGTCGCAGAAACGTCACGCGCCGGTCGTCACTGCGCCGGGCCCGGCCGATCAGAGCCAGTTCCAGCCTGCGATCGAAGCGCCGCGACAGCTCCGCGTAGTGGTCGTGGGTCTGCTCCGCGTCCGGGTCCAGAAAACCCGCCTCGCGGAAGATCGAGAACGCTCGCAGGCGCCAGGCGGGCCAGCGCGCGTCCAGCGTCGCGCGCGTGCCGAAGCCGCTCTCACCGACCGCGACCGCGGTCGAGGCCAGCCAGCGCGCGCCGAATCGCCAGACCAGCCCCGCGCTGGCGAACTCGCGTTCGGAATCGCTCTGCACCGTGGTCTCGAGGGTCAGGTCGCGCGTCCAGCCCCAGCGCGCCTGTGCGAATCCCGCTGCGCCGTCGGATTCGCTGCGGCTGACCCGGTCCGATAGCGGATTGCCTGAGACGCCAAGACCGCCCTGGACCAGGCGTACGCCGGCCGGCAGCAGGTTCGCCGACAGCGCCTGCGAGTGATCGTCGATGCCCGTGGGGATGCCGTTCGAGCCGTGTTCGAACAGGTAGACCTCGATCCGGCCGTAGCCGCTGGTGCCGAGGCTCACGCCGTCGAAGTCGTACTCGCCGTTCAGCAGGATCGGCTGTACGGCGATCGTGCGCCCGTCGACCCGCAGTTGTGCGCGACCGCCCGGCGGACCGTGGCCGGCGAAGCGTTCGAGCGGCCGCAGCGCACGGGGCAGCAGTTCGCCCGGCTGCAGTCGACGCTGGAAGATCGCATTCGGGTGGTCGGTCCATGCGGCCTGCACGCCGGTGAGTTCCAGGCCCGGCAGGAGCGGGTCCAGGTGCAGGTACTGATGCCCGACGAGCCAGAGCCGATCGCCGTCGCGTCTGAGCCAGGCGTAGTCGTAAAAGTCAAAGTCCGTGCGATCCGAGTGGCGCCCGCGCACCAGCCAGCGCCCGCCGTACAGGCCGCCACCGAGCAGGGCATCCGTGGTCAGGCGCTCGTCGCGGCGGTTCGAGTCCTCCCAGCGGGTCTCGACCGAGAGCACCGAAAGGCTCGCCGACTGCGGCTCGAAGTCCGGCGCGACGGGAGTTTCGCGATCGGCCCGTTGCCGCCGGCGGGTCGACCACGGCAGGTCCAGCCGGATCGCATACGCGGACGGCCTGAAGTCGAATCCAATCGCGAGACGCTGCCGGATGAACGTCTCGGAGAGGTAGTGCAGACCATCGACCTCCAGCGTCTCGGCCGCGGAGGCGTCCGCTTCGCCGAGCGGGGTCGTCAGGTGGTGGCGGCCGTCCGTCCGGCGGCTCCAGTCGATTCCGGTCAGCTCGCAGAAGCGTTCCAGCGGCAGCCAGAAATGCCGGTCGCGCAGGACTTCAAGCGTCGCGACCTCGCGGCCATCGAGCACGATTGCAACGAGCAGATGCTCAATGACCGGATCGGTCGACTGCGCGTGGCCCATCCGCGCCAGACCGGCACAGACGAGGATCGCGAAGAGGGCCGCCCGCACACGGTGCGCCGAACACCGCACCGGCGTGCGTCAGCGCGCGCCCGCGCCCGTGCGCTCTGGTGGGCGCACCTCGAAGGCGAGCGACTGATCCAGTGTCTGGTCCGCGATGGCGCCGCTCAGCCGTACGCGGTACTGCCCCGCGGGCAGCGATTTGCCAATGGTTTGGCGCAGCATGCGACGTGTGCCGGGGAGCACGGGTCGCGTGGGCAGGGGGCCCGACTCCAGCACCGTCGCGGCATCGCCGGGCCCGGCCGCAAACACCTGGTAGTCGCCTTTCGGGCGTACATTGGCGTTGCCCACGCTTTCGATGTCGAGCACGAGATCACGTCCACGCGCCGTATCCTCGACCGCAACCCGGTGCAATCGCGTGTTGCGATGGACCGGTTCCACGAGCCCGTAGACGGCCACTCCGTAGCGGAAACGAAAACGGATGCCGGTTTTCGCGGGCGCGGGCGGCAGAACCTGGTCGAAATAGATCATTCCGCGATGTTCGCCCGGCGCCGGTTCGACGCGCGGACGAACCGCGAACCGCACCGTCTGCGAACGTTTTGGCGCCACCGTGAAGCGCAGGGGATTGATGATCATCCAGGAATCGAGCGACTGCTCCTGTGGTGCGATGATCTCCACTTGGCTGTCGTCGTCCAGCCGCCAGTTCGCGGTCGAAACCTGCACCTCGATCGGCTCGGTGCCGAGGTTATGCACCTTCACCGCACCGCTGGCGCCAGCCGCATCCAGGGCAAGCTCGATGTTCGGCGGGCTGATCGCGACCTGTGGGGGCGGTGCCGGTGGATCGGCGGCCACTGCAACACCAAGACAGATTGATGCGAACAGCGGAAAAACTCGGGCGTAGGTGGCGCGCATGGGGGCTAGTGGGCCAAGTGGAAAGTTCTGTAACACTCAGCCACGCCACAGGCATTGTGGGCAAGGCGCAGTCCGCAGGGAATGGCAGGCCCTTTCCAAGGACTGCAACACCGCCCACGATGCCTGTGGCGCGGCCCTTCGGGAGCCGCTGTGCGCGCGCGACTCTGTGTTGCGTTTCTTGCCAAGGGCGGGGCCATTGCCCGCGAAACGCGCCTTGATTCGCACTCGCACTGTGGCTCTGAGTGTCATAGAACTTTCCACTTGGCCCACTAGATCCGGCCGAACTCGATGATCAATGTACCGGAATAGCGCCCGGCCCGAGTCGCTTCGCCAAGGTCAAATTCGAGTTCAACACCACCGTCGACAATCACCCCGTCGTCACCCGACGAATACCAGTCCAGCGGCAGGGGTTGCACCTGAATCGCGATTCGGGATTGCGGCGCACTGTCGTGTTCGAGCCAGCCGTCAGCACCGACGCCGGCCTGATAGCGCACACTCAGCGAGGTGGCTTCGGCGGCATCCCGGACGCGCAGACGCCACAGGACCGGCAGGGTACGACGGGCGATCAACGATGTCGGGGAAACACCCGCCGGTGCAAACCGGTCGCCGGCACGACCGAGATCGACCTGTTCGTGCGGCGAGACCAGGCTGAGATCGGCGGCCCCCAGCGATTCGAGCAGCGGCCGTGGATGCACGACCAACTCACCGACCTCGCGCGGCGTCGGCAGCGGGGCTTCCGCCACGGTATGCAGTCGATCGAACGGCGCCGCGTCAGCGAGCGCCGTCAGGCAGGAAAGAAACCCCGAGCAGAGCACCGCGCGCGGGACATCCGCGCGCGGCATCGTTGCAAATCTCAGGGCGTCGTGGCTTCCAGCGTGAACACGCCGTCGTTGTACGTGCCCGCTGTGGTCGCAAGTGACAGATCGAGTGACAGGATGACGTCGCCGTATTGCGGGCTGACCAGCCCCGGTGAATCGAAGTTGACCGTTCCCGCGCCCTGGGTACCGCCTGCGGTGTCCACCTGGGCATCCGTAATGGTGATGGTGTCGCCACCACCCTCGGTCAGCGTGTCGTCGGTGACGACAATCTCAACGGTGTTGGTGCCGGCCGCGGTGATTGAACGTACCGCCCAGGCGTTCTGGATCGTCAGATCAACATCTGAGGGATCGTTGGTGGGGGCCGTCGCGGTCATGGCCGCGTCGCCGGAAAACGGAAAGGCGCTGACCGTGATCGCACCCGCGGTGCCTTCGTCGACCTCGGTCCCGCCGTAACCCAGCATCTGGGTCAGCGCGGTCGCGTCGATCGTCACGTCGAGGTTGCTGAAGTAGTGCAGGATCGTGATGCCGCCGAGTGTGATGTCGATATCGACGTTGACCTGGGCGGTGGCGGCGTTGTGGCCCAGCATGGCCACTGCGGCGGCCAGTACGGCAGGGCTCTTATTAAGACGTGGTTTCATCGTTTCCACACTCCTGAAGGCTCTGAAAATGGCGTCGGATCTTGTTTTGCGTCTCGCGGTACGGATGCATCGTCCGGATTTTCGCGCGACTCCCGGCCGGTTTGGACGCACCACCGGCAACTACGAAGGATTCTGGTATCAATATGGAAGCAACGCAAGTATCGTGCCGACCGGCAAGCCGGTGAATCGGGGGTTCCATCGCCAGATTTGATGATTTAGCTCAGTTTCGAGGCAGAAAGTGACGTTTTGTGGTGGTTCGGGGCGCACCGCGCAGACGCGCAACGTGCCGGTTTCGCGTGTGGCCCGGGCTGCTACAATCGCGCGTTTTCCGCACCGTCGATTCGCATGACCGTCCGCACCCGTTTTGCCCCGAGCCCGACCGGCTATCTGCATGTCGGTGGCGCCCGCACGGCGCTGTTCAGCTACCTGTATGCACGCCGCCATGGCGGGGTTTTCGTGCTGCGCATCGAGGACACCGACCGCGAGCGCTCCACGGCCGAATCCGTCAACGCCATCCTCGAAGGCATGGCCTGGCTGGGGCTGGAATACGACGAGGGGCCGTTCTACCAGACCGAACGATTCGACCGGTACAACGCGATCATCGACGAGTTGTTGGGGGCAGGGCATGCCTACCGCTGCGACTGCTCGCGTGAGCGGCTCGACGAACTGCGCGAATCGCAGCGCGCCGCCGGGCTCAAGCCGCGTTACGACGGTCGCTGTCGCGCACGCAATGTTTCGGCCACCAGTGAACACGTCGTGCGGTTTCGTAACCCGGATGCCGGCACGGTCGTCGTCGATGACCTGATCCGTGGACCGGTCGCCTTCGACAACGCCGAGCTGGACGATCTGGTGATCCGCCGCAGCGACGGTACGCCGACCTACAATCTCAGCGTCGTGGCCGACGATCTGGACATGCGCATCACGCATGTGATCCGCGGCGACGATCATCTGAACAACACGCCGCGGCAGATCAACCTGCTGCGAGCGATCGGCGCCGAGCTGCCGCGCTATGCCCACGTGCCGATGATTCTCGGCGATGACGGCCAGCGCCTGTCCAAGCGCCACGGCGCGGTCAGCGTCATCCAGTTCCGCGACGATGGCTTTCTGCCGGAGGCGCTGCTCAATCATCTGGTGCGGCTCGGCTGGTCGCATGGCGATCAGGAGCTGTTCACGCTCGACGAGATGATCGGCCACTTCGATCTCGGCGCGGTGAACAAGGCCGCCGCTTCGTTCAACACCGACAAGCTGAGCTGGTTCAACCAGCACTATCTGAAAAGCGCGGACACCGGGCACATCGCGACGCTGCTACGGCGGCATCTAGGCGCACTCGGCATCGATCCGGACGACGGACCGCCCGTTGCGGAGGTCGTCACCGCGCAGCGCGAGCGCGCGACGACACTCGTCGAGATGGCCACGCAAAGTGCCATGTATTTTCGCGATTTCGATGACTTTGACGCCGATGCCGCCAAGGCCCATCTGCGTCCGGTCGCACTGCCGGCGCTCGAGGCCGTGCGCGCGGAACTGGCGAAACTTGACGCATGGGACGGCGCCGAGGCCTGGGCGCGCGTCCAGCAGGTCGCTGAAACGATGCAGCTCAAGGTCGGCAAGGTCGCGCAGCCTTTGCGCGTCGCCGTCACCGGGCGCGCCGCATCACCATCGATCGATGTGACACTGGCGCTGATCGGCCGCGACGCCACGCTGCGAAGGCTGGATCGCGCAATCGAATTCACGCGCGCACGGGAAGCGGTGGCATGAGCGCGACCGAAGCGGACCGCCCGGCGCACTTCATCCGCCAGATCATCGAGGATGATCTCGCCGCCGGCCGGCATCGTCGCATCGTCACACGCTTTCCGCCGGAGCCAAACGGTTATCTGCATATCGGCCATGCAAAGTCGATCTGCCTGAATTTCGGTCTGGCGCTGGATTACCCGGATTCGATCTGCAACCTGCGCTTCGACGACACGAATCCGGCGAAAGAGGATGTCGAATTCGTCGACTCCATCCAGAACGACGTGCGCTGGCTCGGCTTCGACTGGGACGACCGGCTGTACTTTGCGTCTGATTACTTCGAGCGGATCCACGACTGCGCGGTTGCGCTGATCCGCGCGGGCAGGGCCTACGTCTGTGATCTCAGCCCGGACGAAACGCGCGAATACCGTGGCACGCTGACCGAACCCGGTCGCGACAGTCCGTATCGAGAACGATCCGTTGAAGAAAACCTCGCGCTGTTCGGCGAGATGCGCGCCGGCGCCTTCCCGGACGGCTCGCGCACGCTGCGCGCCCGCATCGACATGGCATCGGGCAACATCAACCTGCGCGATCCCGTGCTCTACCGCATCAAGCACGGAGCCGTACATCACCAGACCGGCGCGACCTGGTCGATCTACCCGAGCTACGACTTCACGCATCCGCTATCGGATGCGTTCGAGTGCGTGACGCATTCGCTGTGCACGCTGGAGTTCGAGGATCACCGGCCGCTGTACGACTGGGTGATCGAAAACTGCGCGACCGAATGTCGGCCGCGACAGATCGAGTTCTCGCGTCTGGAACTCGAGTACACCGTGCTGTCGAAACGCCACCTCACCCGGCTTGTGAACGAAAAGCACGTTTCCGGTTGGGACGATCCGCGCATGCCGACCATCGCCGGTCTGCGCCGACGCGGTTATACGCCGCGCGCCATTCGCCTGTTCTGTGACCGCATCGGGATTACCAAGGCGGCGAACCAGGTCGAGCTGTCGCTGCTGGAAAACACCGTGCGCGAGGATCTGGACACCCACGCACCACGGCGCATGGCCGTGCTCGATCCGCTGAAACTCGTGATCGACAACTGGCCGGCCGGCGAAACCGTCACGCTCCACGTGCCGAACCATCCGAAAGACGCCGCGATGGGCGAACGCACGATCGAATTCGGCGGAGAACTGTGGATCGACCGCGCGGACTTCCGGCCCGAGGCGAACAAGAAGTTCAAGCGTCTGGTGCTGGGCGGCGAGGTTCGGCTGCGCAATGCGTTCGTCATCCGCTGTGACTCGATCGAGCACGACGAGGACGGCAGCATTCGCAAACTGCATTGCAGCTACGACCCGGAAACGCTCGGCGCCGATCCGGTCGGGCGCAAGGTGCGCGGCGTCATCCACTGGGTGAATGCCGCGACGGCCGTGCATGCGGAAGTCCGGCTGTACGACCGGCTGTTCACGGTTGCGCGTCCAGGGGCCGGTGGCGCGGATTTCGTCGATCAGCTCAACCCTGAATCACTGGTCGTGCGCCAGCACGCGAAACTCGAACCGCTGCTGGCCAGCGCCGAACCCGAACAGCCCTGGCAGTTCGAGCGCGAGGGCTACTTCTGCCGCGACAAGACGAACACCGAGGACGGGCAACCGGTCTTCAACCGCGTCGTACCCCTGCGCGACACCCGCGGCGCGCAGGACAACGAAGCCGGTTAGGGCGCGCAGCGTCGCCGGGTGCGCACCGCGCACCGTTGAAGCCGATGGAACCACGTTTGAACGGCAGAGGCGCGGAGGACGCAGAGAAAATTTCCTGCCGCGAAGCGTGCGCCCCTTGCGCCGCCACGCCGGGATATTGAATCAGGCGCCGGTTTGAACCGCCAGGCCGGGTAGGGAGCGCACCGCGCACCGTTGAAGCTCAAGACCGGGAAAATTCTCTGCGTGCTCCGCGGCGCTGCGGTTCAAAATCAGCCGAACCCGGTGCGCTGTGCGCACCCTACATGGCTGCACCGCGTAGGGCGTTCAGATCACACGCGAGAAGCGGTTGGGCTGGGGTGTGGATTCACCGCGATAGCGGTCGAACGCCCCGCAGATGTTGCGTACCAGCAGCCGGCCGCGATCGAGCACCTGCACGACTTTGCCGTCGATACGCACCATGTCATCGGCGGCGAATTCGCCCAGACGCTCCAGCGCCGCGGTGAAATAATCGGCGTTTTCGATGGCAAAACAGTCGCAGACATCCGTCAGATCGGTGCGCAGGTTGCAGATCAGGTCCATGATCACGCGGCGGCGCACGAGATCGTCGCGATTCAGCGCAACGCCACGCTCGATCGGCAGTCGGCCCTGGTCGATTGCGGCGACGTAGGCGTCCAGCGTGCGCGCGTTCTGCGCATACGCCGTGCCGAGATCACCGATCGCCGTCATGCCCATACCTACAAGCGTGCACTCCGGGCGCTCGGTGTAGCCCTGAAAGTTGCGGTGCAGGCGGTTCTGGCGCTGCGCGCGGGCGAGTTCGTCGTGCGGGCGCGCGAAATGATCCATGCCGATGAAACGATAGCCCGCGCCGGTCAGACGTTCGATCGTGGATTGCAGGATCTCGATTTTTTCCGCGGGTGATGGCAGGTCCTCGGCGCGGATGCGGCGCTGCGGCTTGAAGCGTTCGGGCAGGTGCGCATAGTTGAACACCGCGATGCGGTCCGGGCCGAGTTCGATCACGCGGTCCAGAGTTTCGCGGAAGGTCTGCACGGTCTGAAACGGCAGGCCGTAGATCAGATCGAAGTTCACCGAGCGGTACTTTTCCTCGCGCGCGGCGTCGATGATCGCCTGCACGAGTTCGATCGGCTGCTCGCGGTGTACGGCCTCCTGCACGCGCGGGTCGAAATCCTGCACGCCGATGCTGATCCGGTTGAGGCCGAGACCGCGCAGGTCCGCGATCATCTGGCCATCGGCCTCGCGCGGGTCGATCTCGATCGAGTAGTCGCCGCTGTCGTCGCTGCGCAGGCTGAAATGCCGGCCGATGTGCGCAATGAGATCGCGCAGTTGGTCGATGCTCAGGAAGGTCGGCGTGCCGCCGCCGAAATGCAGTTGGTCCACGCCACGGTCGCGGTCGAACAGTTCCGCCTGCATTTCGATCTCGCGCTTGAGGCGCTCGAGATACGGCAACGCACGTTCGCGTTGGCGGGTGACAATCTTCGAGCAGCCGCAGTAGAAGCAGACGTGCGCGCAGAACGGGATGTGGAAATACAGCGACAGCGGCGAGGGGATTGGGTCGTGATTGGTTTCGCGCGCGTGCCGCTTGTAATCGGCCTCGGAAAAATCGTCCGAAAACTCGACCGCGGTCGGATACGAGGTATAGCGCGGCCCCGGCCGGTCGTGGCGGCGAATCAGTTCCGGGTCGAAAACGATCTTGTCCATGGATTCATATCAGGTCGGCAGGCAGATTCTGAGCCATGCCGACCGTCATGCGTTTGACCTGCATCAAGGGCGTATCAGGGCATGCGGTCGCGCAGGCCGCGCAGCACGATGCCGGTGAAGCTGACCACCCCGACCGGTTCGTCGCCGTCGATCACCGGGGCGCGGGACAGGTTGAAGCGGTCGAGCAGCCGCGCGCAGTAGCGGATATCCATTCGCGACGGCACGCTGATCACGGGCTTGGCCATGATTTCGTAGACGTTCACGCGCTCGGGCGCACGGTTCGGCGCGATGACGTGGCGGGCGATGTCCGACAGCAGCAGGGCGCCGAACTCGTCGTTGACATCGCGTTTGCGCACCAGCATGAGCTTGTTGTCCGGATACTGCATCGCGTGCAGCGCCTCGGCGATGGTCGCGCGGCCGTCGATCACGTCGACACCACGGTGCATGACCTCGGCGACGCGCACGATCGTCTCGTCGTTCATAGTTCGTCCTCCACTTCTTGAAGCAGTACGTTCATCTGCTGGGAAATTCCAACCGCGTCCTCGACCGCGATCTGAAACGCGATGCCCGAGCCGGGATCGGCGTCGAACCGGGCCACCTGCGCGATGTGCTCCAGAATCGCGCGGCTGCGATGTTCCTCGACCAGCAGCATGACCACATCGCGCGGCGTTTCCAGTGACAGACCCAGAAACGAGCGGGTGGGCTCCAGGCCTTCGCCGCGGGCGCTCGTGATGACCGTGGCGCCGGTGGCGCCGGCCTCGCGCGCGGCCTGGAGGACGGCCTCGGTTCGCTCGTCTTGTACCAGTGCGATCAATAACTTGAATCTCATATCGAATCCTCCGGGTCATTCTTTGGCGGCGCGCCTCACGCGCGCGCGCCAGTGCGAAATCTGCGCGTAACCGAGCACGGTCATGATCGGGAAAAGGCTCGCGAAGGCGATCAGTCCGAAGCCGTCGAGCAGCGGGCTGCGCCCCGGGATATGCGAGGCGAGACCCAGGCCCAGGGCGGCCACCAGCGGTACGGTCACCGTCGAGGTCGTCACGCCGCCGGAGTCGTAGGCGAGCGCAATGATCATGCGCGGTGCGAACGCCGTCTGGATCAGCACCAGCACATAGCCGGTGATGATGTAGTAGTACAGCGGCGTGCCGGTCACGATGCGCCATGCGCCGAGCGCGATGCCGATCGCCACGCCGATGGCCACGGCGAGGCGCAGCGGCCACGCCCCGATGGCACCGCCCGAGACCTGTCCGGCCTTGATCGCGACGGCGATCAGCGAAGGCTCGGCGAGCGTCGTGGCAAAGCCGATCGCGGCCGCGAAGGCATACACGGTCAGATATTCCGGCGCGAACGGGCTGCCGCCCGTATAACCGGCCGTCAACTGTTCAGCCATGAGCTTGCCAAGCGGAAACAGCGCGACCTCGAGCCCCTCGAGAAACAGCGTCAGCCCGAGCAGTACGTAGACAAAACCGGCCACGATTCGCCTTGGATGCTCGATCGGCTTGCGAATGACGGCGACCTGGAAGACCACGATCACCAGCGCAATCGGGGCGACATCCCACACGGTGCCCGCAAGCGTGTGCAGGAGGTGCAGCAGGCGCTCGCTCATACGACCATCCCGTAGCCCATGACGAAAATCATCGGCGTCAGCGAGGCGAACGCGATCAGCCCGAAGCCGTCGACCAGCGGGTTGCGGCCGCGGATGCTGGAGGCGAGCCCGACGCCCAGTGCCGTTACCAGCGGCACGGTGATCGTCGAGGTCGTCACGCCGCCCGCGTCGTAGGCGATGCCGATGATTTCGTGTGGCGCGAAATAGGTCATCACCACCACGCCGATGTAACCACCGATGATCAGCGCCGGCAGCGGCCAGCCGAGCGCGATGCGCAGCACGCCGAGCACGATCGCGAAACCGACTGAGACCGCGACGGTGTAACGCAGGCCCGTGGCGTAGCGGTCCCTGGCGTCGGCGGTGGATTCGATCATGCCGCCGTCGGCCGCGACCACGGCCGCTTCGTCGGCAACGGCGATCAACGCCGGCTCGGCGACCGTGGTGCCGAAGCCTAGCGCGAAGGCAAAGGCCAGCAGCCAGAACAGGCTGCCCTTGCGCGCAAACGACCAGGCCAGCGATTCGCCGATCGGAAACAGGCCGAGCTGGAGTCCACGCACGAACAGGGCAAGGCCGACCAGCACCAGTGCGGTGCCGTACAGCAGCTCCCAGAACCGAGGCAGGGGCTGACCGAGGACGACGATCTGGAAAAACGCGATGACCCCGATGATCGGGGCCAGGTCGCGGGCACTTTCAAGCAGGTTTCGGGACAGTCCGCTCAAGCTCGGATCAACGCCACGGAAAATCGCCTGGCGCCGGGCACCCGAGTGTTCTGGGGCAGCGACGCTGCGCCAAGCGCAGTGTGAAAGGGCCTGGTGGGCCTAATGGCCCACTAGTGTAACGCCCAGGCCAGTCCCGTTCCGGCGGTCGCGATCAAGATACCGAGCAGGCGAACGCCACCCGGATGCAGCCACCGGCCGACGCCGAGGCCGCCGGCGTACAGCACGAGTGTCGAGAGCAGCAGTCCGATCTCGAAGTCGATCTGTCCGGCGAGTCCCGTCGGTGCGGCATGGACGACGGCCTGCAGTGCGCCGGCACCCGCGGCCAGCAGCCAGGCGATCCATTCAGGAAACCGCAGGGCAGCCGCGACCACCAGCCCGACAATCGCGACCGAGGCCGGCAGCGCCACGTGCAGACCAGCGCCCGCGGGCGCCATCACCGCCAGCCCGTAACCGGCCGCAACGCCAAAAAACAGGGCGCTGGCGATGCTCCAGTAGCGTTGCGGCCGGGAGATCGCCGCCCAGAGCCCGAGTCCTGTCACCACGAGCAGATGGTCCGTTCCGGTCAGCGGATGGGCCAGCCCGGCGCCGAGCGCCAGTGCATCCGGCGGATGCGCGTGCGCGCAGGTCATTGCCAGCGCGGACAGGAGGACGGCGAAAAGTCGAATCAGAAATCGCATTGTCAACGCTCCATTAAAGCACACGGACCTGAACGAGCTCCTCGCCATCCGGATCCGTGACATGCACCGCGCAGGCGATGCAGGGATCGAAGCTGTGGATGGTGCGCAGGATCTCGATCGGCTGTTTCGGATCATGCAGCTGATGGTTGTCCTGCAACGCGGCCTCGTAGGGTCCGGGCTGATTCTCGGCATCGCGCGGACCGGCATTCCAGGTTGACGGCACCACGGCCTGGTAGTTGTCGATGATGCCGTCCTTGATCACGACCCAGTGTGCAAGCCCCCCGCGGGGCGCCTCGGTATAACCCACGCCACGGGCCTCGCGCGGCCAGGTCGATGGCGACCACTGCGTCTCGTTGAACGTCTTGGTGTCGCCGGACTTGATGTTCGCGACCAGCGTGTCGTACCAGCCCTGCATCGCCTCGACGATGATCTTGGTTTCGAGCGTGCGCGCGGCGGTCCGCCCGAGTGTGGAGAACAGCGCTCGCGCGGGCAGGTCGAGTTTCGCGAGCGTCATTCCAACCAGCTCTTTCGTCATCTCGTGACCGCTGGCATACAACGTCAGCACACGCGCCAACGGGCCGACCTCCATGACCTTGCCTTTCCAGCGCGGCGCCTTGAGCCAGGAATAGGACTCCTCGACGTTGAGCTGCCTGTATGGCGGCTTCGGGCCGGTGTAGTTCAGATTCGTTTCGCCGGCGTAGGGGTGCAGGCCGGTCGCCTTGCCGCCGGTGTAGTCGTACCAGGAGTGGCTGACAAACTCCTTGATCTCGTCCGGGCTTTCCATGTCGATCGGATGAATGGTCGACAGGTCGCGATCCAGAATCACGCCGGGGGGGATCAGGAAGCTCGACGGATCACCCATGCCCTTGGCCGGAAAGTCGCCGTAGCAGAGGAAATTGCCCACGCCCTCGCCACGTTCGCCCCAGTCCTTGTAGAAACCGGCAACGGCGAGTGTGTCCGGGATGTAGACCTGATCCACAAAGGTGCGCATGTGGGTGATTACATCCTGCACCTGGGCGAGTCGCTTTGCGTTGATCGCCGAATCGGAATTCAGATCGATCGGGCTCGGCACCCCGCCGACCAGGAACATCGGGTGCGGATTCTTGCCGCCGAAGATCGCATGCAGTTTGACGACATCGCGTTGCCACTCCAGCGCTTCGAGATAGTGCGCAACGGCCATCAGGTTCGCCTCGGCCGGCAGCTTGTAGGCCGGATGGCCCCAGTAGGCCTTCGCGAAGATGCCGAGCTGGCCGGCGGCCACGAAATCCTTCAGTCGCTTCTGCACGTCGCGGAAGTAACCCGCCGAGCTTTTCGGCCAGTTCGAGATCGACTGGGCAAGTTCGGAGGTCGCCTTGTGGTCGGCCGACAGCGCCGAGACGACGTCGACCCAGTCGAGCGCGTGCAGGTGGTAGAAGTGCATGACGTGGTCGTGCACGTACTGCGCGGCGATCATCAGGTTGCGGATGATCTCGGCATTCGGCGGAATCTTGTACTTGAGTGCATCCTCGACCGCGCGGATGGAGGCGACACCGTGCACCAGCGTGCACACGCCACAGATGCGCTGCGCGAAGGCCCATGCATCACGCGGATCGCGCCCCTTCAGAATCGTTTCGATGCCTCGCACCATCGTGCCGGACGAGTAGGCCTGGGCGATATTGCTGCCATCCATCTGCGCCTCGATGCGCAGGTGGCCCTCGATTCGCGTAATCGGATCGACGACGACTCGTTCACTCATCGTTTCGTACCTTGGTTAAAAGCGGACGGCCGCTGCGGCTCGGCGGAATAAAACGCGCCCGGAAGTATTTTCTGCGTCGAACGCCGGTCACGACGGTCATTCATCGAGATTCTCGGCCACCAGCGACAGCAGTGACTCGATCGGCTTTTCCCAGTGGTTGTTGCGGGCGCCTTTCTCGAAGTTCAGCCGACATGACGCACAGGACAACACCACACCATCGGCGCCGGTCGCGTCGATCTGCGCCTGCTTGATCTTCCAGGCACCCTCACGCAGTTTCGCCGCGCTGTTGAGCAGGAACACACCGGCACCACCGCCGCAGCACCAGTTCACGGCGCGCGAGGATTCGGCCTCGTGAAAGTCCACGCCGAGGGCATCGAGCACTTCGCGTGGTTCATCGAAGACACCCGAATGCCGGCCGATCTTGCAGGGGTCATGGAAGGTGACGGACTTGTCCCGGCCGATCGGCCTGATCTTCAGTCGACCGGACTTCAGTTCACGTGCCATCAGTTCGGCCATGGTCAGGACCTCGAACGGCAGCGCCGCCTCGTCGATATTGGCCTGGTCCCAGCGCAGGGAAGGGTAGGCGTGGCCGCATTCGGGTACGAGCACGGTCTTTGCGCCAATCCTCTTTGCAGTCTTGACGATGCGGTCGCCCGCGCGACGCTGCAATGGCTCGAACCCGGACAGCATGCCGAAGTTCGCGGCCTCGAAACCGTCCATGTGCAGGGTCCAGTCGAGCTTCAGATGGTTGAGCACCTTGATCGCCGCGGCGATCTGGTCGGTGAAGACCATGACCTCAACGACTGAAGTCAGCAGCAGCACGTCCGCCTTGTCGCGGTTGAGCGGCACTTCGACTCCAATTTCCGCGCCGATCTTGCGGATCGCGGCTTCGGTCTCCGCCGGACCAATCCCGAACAGTGTCGAACCGGAATACTGTTCCTGCTCCATCGCACGCAGTTCGACCGGAATCAGCCCGGCGTTCGCGAAGGCCTGGCGCGAAACATTGACCATCGCCGGAATGTTGATCCCCATCGGGCAGACCATGAAGCAGCGGCCGCATTCGGTGCAGGAGTCGTAGACGAGTTCGATCCACTCGTTGACCTCATCGATCGTGATGTCCGGTGTCCACAGCCGCTGTAGCCAGCGCATCGGCGAGAGTTCGCGCCGGTACACCCGTTTGATCAGATCGAGCTTGCGAATCGGTGTGTACTTCGGATCGCGCGTGGCGTTGTAGTAGTGACAGGCCTCCGCACACTGCCCGCAGTGCACGCAGGCTTCCAGGTCCACGGCCATGCGCCGGTCCAGTTTCGCCAGGAACGTGGTCTTGACCTGCTGCAGGCGCTCACCGGGTGGGCACTCGGTCGGCCGCGCCATGCCGGGCAGCTGTTTCACGCCATCGAAGAACTGGTCGACGCGTTGTGATTCGACGGCCATCGTTCAGCCCTCCAAAATCCGCAGGCCGTTCATGCCTTCACCCCGCGCCGGCCGAGCGCCGCGCCAAGCTGAAAACGCGACGGAATGAACAGCAGTACATGCGCAAGCTTGCTGAAGGGCATCCACACGAACAGCAACTCCACGCACAGGAGATGAACGGCAAGCAGGGTTTCATACCGTGCGATCGGGACATGCGCGAACGCGAGCATGCCGGTCACCACCGGTGCCAGCGTCACGAGGTTGCTCGCGTAATCATCAAGGCCGGAAATCCTGCGCATCACCGGATGGGTCATCCGTCGCAGCACGAACGCAACCAGTGAGGCCGCCGTGAGTGCACCTGCGATCATGACGAGGTTGTTCGGCAGGCCCGGCCAGTGCGGCAGGCCGCTCAGGTCGGCGAACCACAGCATGTGCGGTGCGAACAGGAAGATCACCACGAACAGGCCGATGTGCAGCACATAGCCGGCCACCAGATGAAACAGGGTCGGCCGGATGAACTCGCGATGCGGCCAGAAGCGCCGGAACACCAGGCGCAGGCCGGCGCCGGCGCCGCCCTGGCGTGCGGTCGATCGATCGCGGCTACCGGTCATCAGCAGGGCGCCCATGATCCGCCACACCATTCCCGCGATCAGGATGATGACGGCCCAGTGCATGCCCGGTCCGCGCGCGAACTCCAGCAGGCTCACTTGGATTCCTCCGCGGCGGCGTCAAGCCGGGCCTGTACCTCGCGCTTCGGCGCACCCTGACGTGCACGCGCCAGCAGCGACGAGCCTATGCCCACCGCGGCACCGATGCCCGCGGCTGCGGCCAGGCCCTCGGCCGCCCCCCAGCTGCCCTGCGACAGCGATCGGTACAGCCCGCCCATATCCCAGAAGTTGGGTTCCGAACAGCCGATGCAGCCGTGCCCGGACTCGATCGGGAAGCTCGTGCCCTGATTCCACTTCGTCGTCGCACAGGCGTTGTAGGTGACCGGCCCCTTGCAGCCAAGCAGGTACAGACACCAGCCGTTTTTCGCGCCCTGATCGTCGAAGGTCTTCGCGAACAGCCCGCGCTCGTAGTACGGCCGCCGGTAACAGCGGTCGTGGATGTTCTGGCCGAAGAAGGCCTTCGGCCGGCCGAGATGATCGAGGTCCGGGATCGTGCCGAAGGTCAGGAAGTGAGCGAGCACCCCGGTGATCACCACCGGGATCGGCGGACAGCCCGACACGTTGATGATCGGCTTGTCGTGAATGATGTCCGACACCGCCTTCGCGCCGGTCGGGTTCGGCTTCGCGTGCGGCAGGCCGCCGAAGGCCGCGCAGGTACCGACCGCGATGATCGCCGCCGCACCGGCGGCGGCCTCTTCGAGCATGGCCAGGTTGGTCATGCCGGCAATCGTCGAGTAGACGCCGTCGTCCTTGGTTGGAATGGAGCCGTCGACCACCAGCAGATACTTGCCATGGTGTTCGCGCATGGCCTCCTCGCGCGCTTCTTCCGCACCATAGCCGGCCGCGGCCTGCAGCGTGTGGTGATAGTCGAGCGAGATGCTGTCGAAGATCAGGTTTTCGATGGTGGGCGTGTGCGAGCGCGTCAGCGACTCGGTGCAGCCCGTGCATTCCTGAAACGACAGCCAGATCACGGACGGACGTCGCGCGGCCTCGAGCGCCGCGGCGATGCGCGGCACCATTGCGGGTGGCAGGGCCATCATCGAGGCGGTGGCCGCGCAGAACTTCAGAAAGCCGCGCCGGCTCACGCCTTGTGCACGCAGCTGTGCGCCGAGGGTATCGCGTTCAGTCATCGCCACGGGCCTCCAGTTCGGAATGCAGACGATCCCGGCCGGCCCGCACATCTTCGTGCGGTGCGGCCAGCAAGGTCGGGCTAAAGGTGATCTCGATGCTTCGCGCCACGATCTCGTCGTGGCCGTTGCGATGAGTGACGAGCCACACGCCCGGGAAACGTGACTCGCGGATCTCGCTTGGACCGAGCGCGTCGAGACGGGCAAGGATCTCGCCGCGCCCCAGGGCCGCTTCGATCCGATCCTCCTCGCCGGGCCCGAGCGGAATCGATCGCAGATCGATCACATGGGTTTCGCCGGTCTCCAGCAGTCGATCGAGCGCATGGGCGATCTCGAACAGCAGCGGCTCGACATTGCCGGTGGGTACCGAGCCGGGACCCGGGCCGCACCCGGTCACGACGTCGAAGTCAGGCGTACGCATGGCGTGCATCGCTCGGGCGGGCTGGCCGCGAATCAAAGCCCCAGTCGGCCAGCAGTGCCTCGACGTTTCGACCGACCGCCGGCAACGCCGCCAATGCCGCCGGACCCGGGCAGTCACCCCAGCCGATCTCGGCCGGTTCGATGCCGATCAGCGCAATCTCCGCCGGCATGCGCCCCGACAGACGGGCGATATGCAGCAGGTCGCCGAGCCCCACCTCGTGGACGCTGCTGGCGGCGTGCGCGAGGTGATGGTCGATTTCGCTCCCGCGCAGCACATGCACGCGGCCGGGCGGGCTGCGTTTGCGCAGCGCGTCGATGACGATCAGGTGAGAGACGTTCTCGATCTCGACGGCCAGCGTAAAGCTCAGGGTCCCGGCGTCGATCAGGCGGATGCCGTGGCGTTCGCCATAGCCACGCTCTTCCAGCCAGCGAACGGCGTGGACGCCGATGCCGTCGTCGGTGAGCAACGTGTTGCCGATTCCAAGCACCGCGACCTGCTTCATTACCACGGATCCGCCCCACAGCCAGTTGCGGATCACGCTAGCACCGAGCACCGGGCATCCCGTTGACGTGAGTCAACAATCACCCTGCGTTTCAGGCGTTTAATCGGCCTATGTCGGACGAGTCTTCCGTGATGGCGCTTTTCCTGATCTGGGTCATGCCCGCAGCGGCGCGCCCGCTGCCATCGGCCGCAGAGTAGGCGCATGTGTCTCGCCATTCCGATGCGGGTGGAGGCAATCGACGGGTTCACGGCCCGTTGCGAGGCAAAGGGCGTCACACGCGAGGTCAGCCTGTTCATGCTGCCGCCTGGCGAGGTGGAAACCGGCGACTTCGTCATGGTCCATGTCGGCTACGCCATCCAGAAGGTCTCGGCCGCCGACGCCCGCAGCGCCTGGGAACTGTATGACCAGATGCTCGCCGCCGAGGACGCCGGCCCGGATGCATGAACTCGCGCTGTGTCAGGCCCTGCTCGACGAGGTCGAGCGGGTCGCGCGCGACCATCCGGGCATGCAGGTGGAGCGGGTTCAGGTTCGGCTTGGCCCGCTGAGCGGTGCCGAACCCGATCTGCTGAAACAGGCCTACACCGTCGCACGGACGGGAACGGTCGCGGCGCTTGCCGAACTGGAGATCGAACCGGTTGCGATCCGCGTGCGTTGCACGGCCTGCGCGGCCGAGACCGATGCCGCCAGCGGCCGACTGGTCTGCGGCGCCTGTGGTGACTGGCGCACCGAACTCGTCAGCGGCGACGAACTGGTGCTGCAAAGGGTCGAACTCGGCGCCGCACAACGACAACTGCATTGAGGGCCCGCTGATGTGCGACACCTGCGGCTGCAACATCACCACCGGCAATTCCCACCTGCTTGAAGGCGAGGGCCGGCTTGCGCACACGGCGTCGGGCGCCGAAAGCGTGGAGGTGCTGCGCGGCCTGATGACGGCCAATGATCACGCGGCCGCACACAACCGCGGGCACTTCGATGCCGCGGGCGTTCTGGTCATCAACCTGATGTCTTCGCCCGGTGCCGGCAAGACCGCGCTGATCGAGGCGACCGCCGACGCCCTGCGCGGCCGGGTGCGGCTGGCGGTCGTCGAGGGCGATCTCGAAACCGAAAACGATGCCGAGCGTGTGCGCGCAAAGGGCATCCCCGCGGTACAGATCACGACCGGTACCGCCTGCCACCTCGACGCGCATCTTGTGCACCATGCCCTGCACGAACTCCCGCTGGAGGGGGTCGACATCCTGTTCATCGAGAACGTCGGCAATCTTGTCTGCCCGGCGAGTTTCGATCTCGGTCAGCATCGAAACGTCATTCTGCTGTCCGTGCCGGAAGGCGACGACAAGCCGGCGAAGTATCCGGTCATGTTTCGCGCGGCCGATCTGGTGCTGCTGAGCAAGGCCGACCTGCTCGGCGTGCTCGACGACTTCGATCCGAAACGCGCTGAAACGGCGGTTCGCAACCTGGCGAGCCGGGCACCGGTGGTCCCCGTGGCCACGCGGCGCACACCGGAGCTGACGGCCTGGCTCGAATGGCTGGAGCGCGAACGGGTCGCGCATCGGGCCGCGCCACGCCGGTCGCAAGACCACGGCCATGCCCAGCCCGGGCACAGTCACCCGTGAGCGCCGAGGCCCGGACCTGGCTCGAGCGCATTCGCGCGCTGGACCTGCCGGGCCCGGTGCGCATCCTCAACGTCTGCGGCGGTCATGAACGCTCGATCAGCATGGCCGGGCTGCGCGGGGTCCTGCCCGCGGGAATCGAGCTGATTCCGGGGCCCGGATGCCCCGTCTGCGTCTGTCCCGAGGAAGACGTCTACGAGGCGATCGAACTCGCCCGCAACGAGCCGGTGATTCTGCTCGCGTTCGGCGACATGCTGCGGGTGCCGGTCAATCGGCCGAAGGCCGAACCGCGGTCGCTGCAGCAGGCCCGTGCCGGGGGCGCCGACATCCGTCCGATCGCCTCGCCGCGCGAGGCCGTGCGTGTCGCCGCTGAAAATCCCGGTCGCGAGGTGGTCTTCTTCGCGACCGGATTCGAGACCACCACTGCACCGGTCGCGGCCATGCTGGCCGAAGGCGTGCCGGCCAACCTCTCGGTGCTGCTCTCCGGACGACTGACCTGGCCGGCCGTGCGCATGCTGTTGGATTCCGACACGCCCGGCTTCGACGCGCTGATCGCGCCTGGCCATGTCTCAACGGTGATGGGCGCGGCGGAGTGGCGATTCGTGCCCGATGACTTCGGCATTCCCTCGGCCGTCGCCGGTTTCACGCCGGAATCGCTGCTGGCGGCGTTCTACTCGGTACTGCGCCAGCGCATCGAGGGTCGCGCGTTTCTCGACAACTGCTACCCGGAGGTGGTCAGCGATACCGGCAACGCCACCGCGCAGCAGCAGCTCGCCCTGACCATGAGCGTCGGCGCGGCCACCTGGCGCGGCATCGGCAGCATTCCGGCTTCGGGATTCGACATTCGCGAGCGGTTCGCAGCGCAGGACGCGCGCCTGCGCCATCCGCGCTATCGCGACGATGCCCGCAAGCGCGCGGGCCAGATGCCGCCCGGCTGCGATTGCGCGCGGGTCGTGCTCGGCCGCATCTATCCCAACCAGTGCCGCCTGTATGGTGCGGCCTGTACGCCGAGGACGCCGATCGGCCCCTGCATGGTTTCCGACGAGGGCGCCTGCCGGATCTGGTGGGCGAGCGGGATCCGTGAACGCGCAGCCGCCTGAACGCCACGCCGAGCGGGTGACGGTCGCCGGTTGCGTGCAGGCGGTCGGCTTTCGGCCGTTCGTGCATGCGCTGGCCACTCAACTGGGGCTTGTCGGCGAGGTGCGTAACCGCGCCGGGCAGGTCGTGATCGACATCGAGGGCGAAACGACGGCCATCGACGGCTTCTGTGTGCGCCTGATCGACGACGCGCCCTCGCTGGCCCGACCCACGCTGGCCTCGCGCGAGCGCATCCCGCCCGCGGGCATCGAAGCCTTTTCGATCGGCCGCAGCGTTGCGCAGGGGCCGGCCGAGGTGCATCTGCCGCACGATCTCGATGTTTGTCCGGACTGCCGTGCGGAGCTGAACGATCCGGGCAACCGGCGTTTCGGCCATCCGTTCATCAACTGCACGCAATGCGGACCGCGCTACACGATCATCGAATCCCTGCCGTATGACCGCCAGGCCACCAGCATGGCGGCGTTCGCGATGTGCCCGCGCTGTGCGGCGGAATATTCGGCCCCCTCCAACCGCCGCTTTCACGCGGAACCGCTGGCGTGTCCCGATTGTGGTCCGCAGCTCGAATACAAATCGCCCGGCCATGCGATCACAGGTTCGGCGGCGGCGCTCGCCGCCGCGGTTGACGCCCTGCGGCGCGGCCGGATCGTGGCCGTGCGCGGGGTCGGTGGCTACCACCTGCTGTGCGATGCGCGCGACGCCTCGGTCGTCGCTCGTCTGCGGGTGCGCAAGGGGCGACCGCACAAGCCATTCGCGGTGGTATTCGCGGAGGATGATCCTGAACTTGCCCGCAGTGTCGACTTGGACGCCTGTGCGCTGGCGGCCCTGCACAGTCGTGCCCGCCCGATCGTGCTGGTGCCGGCGCGGGCCGGTTCGCGACTCGCGCCGGCCGTCGCACCCGGCCTGAGCGAAATCGGCGTCATGCTGCCGTCGAATCCGCTCCAGCACCTTCTGGTCTCGCGATACGGTGGCCCGTTGATCGCCACTTCGGCCAATTTCAGCGGCGAGCCGATACTGACCGAGCCCGACGAGGTCGAGCGGCGCCTCGGCCGGGTTGCCGACGGATTCCTGCACCACGACCGCCGGATCGTGCGACCCGCGGACGACCCGGTCGTTCGGCCGGTCGCCGGCCGCGTTCGCGCAATCCGCCTCGGCCGCGGCAACGCGCCCCTTGAGTTGGAGTTGCCCGCGCCGCTCGCTTGTCCGACGCTGGCGGTCGGCGGGCATCTGAAAAGCTCGGTCGCGCTCGGTTTCGGGCGCCGGGTGGTGATATCGCCGCACATCGGCGACCTCGGCTCACCACGCAGCGCGGCCACGTTCGAATCGACCATCGACGCCTTTGCGCGTCTGTACCGGGTCGCGCCGGAACGCGTGATCTGCGACCTGCACCCGGACTATGCAAGCAGTCGCTGGGGCGTCGCCAGCGGGCTGCCCCTCGTTCGCGTGCAGCACCATCACGCGCACGCCTCGGCGCTCGCCGGTGAACATCCGCAAACGGGCGACCGGCTGGTCTTTGCCTTCGACGGCGTCGGTCTGGGCTGCGATGGAACCCTGTGGGGCGGGGAGGCGCTGGTCGGCGCAGCCGGGCGCTGGCAGCGCTACGCCAGTCTGCGGCCGGTTCGTATTCCGGGCGCCGAGCGCGCCGGGCGCGAACCTTGGCGCTCGGCGGCGGCCGTCTGCTGGGCGACGGGCGCCACGTTCGACGCCGCACAGTTCGATTCCGCGCTTGCGCACCAAGCCTGGGAGCGGGGTTTGAACACGGCGACCAGTTCGGCCGCCGGCCGGCTGTTCGACGCCGCCGCAGCGCTGGTGCTCGGAATCGAGGCGACCAGTTTCGAGGGCCAGGCGCCGATGCAATTGGCGGCCATCGCAAGTCGCGACGCGGCGCCGCTGAAACTGCCCGTCAACGCCGTCGACGAATGCCTGCGCATCGATTGGGGTCCGCTGATCGGCATGCTGCGTGATCGGTCACGCCCCGCAAGCGAACGTGCCGGGTGCTTTCACGCAAGCCTTGCCGGCGCCATCGTCGATGTCGCGACGCTCGCCCGCGAGGCGCATGGCGTAACCCGCGTGGGGCTCTCGGGCGGTGTGTTCCAGAACCGACTACTGGTGGAGCTGGCACAAACCGCGCTCGCCGCGGCCGGATTCGCGGTGGAACTGTCCGCGGCCGTGCCCGCGAACGATGCGGGCCTGAGCTTTGGTCAGCTCGTCGAAACCGTGGCGCTGGACGGCTGATCCGATGGGAACCTCGATGGCCGGCAACCGGCGTTCGAAGCGTGCGGAACTGACCGACACCCACATCGGACTCGCGCATGGCAACGGCGGGCGTTTCATGCGCGAACTGATCGACGAGGTCTTCGCCCGCGCACTCGCCAACCCGTTGCTGGACCCCAGTGCGGACGCCGCCTCGCTTCCAGTGCTCGACGGTGAACCGCTGGTGACGACCGACGGTTTCACGGTGCAGCCGCTGGAGTTCCCGGGCGGCGACATCGGTTCTCTGGCCGTACACGGCACAGTCAACGATCTGGCCGTGGCCGGGGGGCGGCCCCTGTATCTGACCCTGAACGCCTTCATTGAAGAGGGCTTCGAAATCGCGACGCTGGAGCGGATCGTCGCGAGCCTCGCCAATGCGGCGGCGGCCGCGGGTGTTGTTGTGGTTGCGGGTGACACGAAGGTTCTCAATCGGGGCGAGGGCGGCGGCCTGTATCTGGCGACCACCGGCGTCGGCGTGCGCGCGAGCCATGCGCGCTGGTCGGCCACTAACATCCGCCCCGGCGATACGGTGATCGTGAGCGGGCCGGTCGGCGATCACGGCATCGCCGTGATGCTGGCCCGTGAGGCCTTCGGTCTGCACGGCAATCTGCGCTCGGACTGTGCGAGCGTGCTGCCGTTGACCCGAACTGCATGGGACATGCCAGGGATTCGCTTCATGCGTGATCCGACGCGCGGCGGGTTGGCGACGGTTCTGCACGAGATCGCGCTGCAGACGGGTCTGCAGGTACGGGTGCGGGAACGGGCCATTCCGATACGCGATCCGGTGCGCGCGGTCTGCGAGATCCTTGGCTACGACCCGCTGTATCTGGCCTGTGAGGGGCGGGTGGTCGTCGTCTGCGCCGAACACTGCGCAGACGAGCTGCTTGCGCGCTGGCGCGCAACGCGGGCCGGCGCCGATGCCTGCGTCATCGGTGAGATCGAGCCGGCGCCCGGCACGCCGCGGGTGATCGCCGAAAGTGAGCTGGGTGGCGAACGCTACCTGGAGGAACTTGAGGACGATCCGCTGCCGCGCATCTGCTGAGGGAAACTCTGAACAATTCAGAGTTTCCCGCGGCACAGGGAAGTGCCGCCATTTTCAACGGATGTAAGACGTTGAAAATGAAAGAAAACGAAAAATGACACTTTTTCGGGCT
The DNA here is from genome assembly GCA_020445605.1 of Chromatiales bacterium. NCBI lineage: Bacteria > Pseudomonadati > Pseudomonadota > Gammaproteobacteria > Chromatiales > Chromatiales bacterium. Next base: position 131,385 of record JAGRGH010000049.1, on the reverse strand, counting down.
CAAAGCTCTGGCAATCCGGGACGGATTGATCAGAGCTTCCCTGAGGAGACGCCGATCAAGCCACGATGACTTGATCGCAGTCGCCCTAAAAGGTTGTTGAAAAAGGCCCATCCATGGCCTTTTCAACCTCGCAACCGAAAAGCGTGGTTTTCGGGCGAGACCTCCCTGTCTCGCGTGATCAGGCTGTTGAAATGAGAATTTCAACAGCCTGCTAAAACAACGGCTTTGGCTCGACCATGTGCGGTTCGAAGCTCGCCAGGTGACCAAGGGTCGCGAGGTCGCGAAAGTGGATCTGGTGCCCATGCCGATCAATCAGTCCGCGCCGGTGGATTTCGGCGAGCGTGCGACTCACGTGCACGTTGGTCAGGCCGAGGGTGTCGCCGATCTCGTCCTGGGTCAGCGGCATTTCCAGCAGGTCGCCATTGATCGCACAGCGATCATGACAGCGATAAAACAGTTCCAGCAGCAGGTAGGCGATCCGCTCGATGGCGGAGCGACGGCCCAGGGCCTCGATGTGGTAGCGACCGATGTCGAGATCGCGCGCGATCATCCAAGTCATCTGCTGCGCGAGTGCGGAATTCTCGTTGATCAGCTCGCGCACGCGCGCACGCGGGAACGCGCACAGGATGGCCTCGGTCACGGTCGTGACCCCATGGTTCATCGGCCCGTCGATGTCGGACTGGAATCCCAGGAAATCACCGGGCAGGGCCACGTGCAGGATCTGACGCTGACCATTGTCGTTGGTGCGGTGCAGAATCGCCCAGCCGCTGAACAGCGTGTAGCAGTGCTCGACCCGCGCACCCTGATCGAACACGCGGGTATGTGATGCAAGCCGCAACTGACCGCTGCGATTGCGCTGGGTCCAGTCGAGCTGCGCGTCCGAAACGGGTCGGAACAGCGCCATCTGCCGCACCGGACACGCGGTGCAGGCAACGGTCTGTGCCAGCTTTTCATGGGAGCCTGGGGTTTTTGTTGTCATTCTGTTGCCGTGATATACGGCCGGCAGCCATCGGGGATTGATACAGGTTATAGCACCCGATTCCGGCGCGGCGCTAGGCTCGCTCGAATAACAACAAGGCCAGCACCGATGCACCACGGCAGGCTGGTCTGGGTCCCGACCCATCAAAAACGACAACCACAACCCAGTCAATACAGGAGGATTACATGGCCTCACTTTCGCCCGATCAGGAGCGCGCCATTCTGGAATCCGCTCCCAAAGGCACTTGGACGCTGATGCTGCTGGTCGCGCTCGGGTTTACCGCGGCGTGGCTGTTCATGTTTCTGGTCCGATTCCTCGGCCACGGCCCGGTGAACTGAAGGAGCACGCGCCATGCATGTCGATGCACTCGAAAAGAAATGGGTCTATGTGGCCATCCTGATGGCCGCTGTACTCGTCGGGGTCATGACCGCCTATGCGGTTGGCTCGAACATTCATCCTCCAAGCAACGTGGAGACCATCGATTCCACACGGCTGCACCTCACCAGCGAGTTTGCCGAGGACCAGTTGGGCGTAAAGCGCGATGGCAACGGAATCACCGTGACGATGGTTGCCGCCCGTTACGGATTTTTTCCGCAGCGGATCGAAGTGCCGGCCAACACGCCGGTGCGCTTCCGCATCGCCAGCGCCGATGTTCTCCACGGTGTTCACGCGCCGTACACGAACATGAGCACGATGGTCGTGCCGGGCTATGTATCCGAGGTCAACACGCAGTTTCCGCGTGCCGGCGAGTATCCCTTGCTGTGCAACGAATACTGCGGCTTCGGTCATGACTACATGTGGTCGCGGCTGATCGTCACGCCCAGCGGCTCCTGAACGCGGAGGTCACAACAATGCACGAACAAAAAACCGCGTCGCTCGCACTCGCAAACTGGTGGGTGGCGCTGATTTCATTCCTCGGCGCCTCTGTACTCGGCGTCTATCAGGTCGCCGAACGCAGTGGCATGTTCCCGGCGATTGAATCGCACGAGCTGTATTTCGGCTCGGTCACCACGCACGGCGTGCTGATGGCCTTTGTCCTGACGACCTTCGTCGTCATGGGTACCGGCTACCAGTGGGGCGTCTCAAGCCTGAAACGCCCGGTCTGGGGCGGCAGCGGTCTCGGCTGGCTGGCGTTCTGGGTCGCGCTGATCGGCGTGGCCATCGCGGCGTTCACGCTGCTCACCGGCCAGGCCTCGGTGCTGTTCACGTTCTATCCGCCGCTCGCGGCACACCCGCTGTTTTATCTGGGCGCGACCCTGCTCGTGGTCGGCTCCTGGATCTGGTGTGTGCAGATGATCATGTCGATGATGGCATGGAAGCGCGAGAACCCGGGCAAACCCGTACCGCTGGTCATGTTCGGCGTGGTCGCCAATGCGGTGATGTGGCTGTGGACCAGTGTCGGCGTCGCCTCGGAGGTGCTGTTCCAGCTCATTCCGTGGTCGCTCGGCATCATCGACACCATCGATATCGGTCTGGCGCGCACGCTGTTTTCGTGGACACTGCACGCAATCGTGTACTTCTGGCTGTTCCCGGCCTACATCGCAATGTACACGCTGGTTCCGAAGGCGGCCGGTGGCCGGCTGTTCAGCGACGAGATGGGGCGCATCGCGTTCATCATGCTGACGGTCATCTCCGTGCCGATCGGCTTCCACCACCTGTACATGGACCCGTTCCAGGCCGAGGGCTGGAAGTTCCTGCACATGTTCGGCACGTTCCTCGTGATGCTGCCGACGCTGTTCACGGGCTTCACTGTCATCGCGTCGCTGGAGGTCACAGGGCGCCTGCACGGCGGCAAGGGGCTGTTTGGCTGGATCGGCGCGCTGCCGTGGAAGGAACCGATCGTGCTGGCCTGCGGACTGGCACTCGTGATGCTGATCTTCGGCGGCTTCGGCGGCATGATCAACGCGAGCTACTCGATGAACGCGATGGTCCACAACACGCAGTGGATCACCGGACATTTCCACCTGATCTTCGGTGGCACGGTCGTGATCATGTACATGGGCATCGCCTACTACGAGTGGCCACGCATGACCGGCAAGGCCCTGGCCTCGCCGGGCATGGCGCGTGCCCAGCTGTGGCTGTGGACCATCGGCATGTTCGTGCTGACGATGCCCTGGCATCTGATCGGCATGCAGGGCCAGCCGCGGCGCGTTTCATCAACGCCGTATGACACTCCGCTGGTGGAGACGTGGGCCGCGAGCGAGGCGATCATGATCGTCGGCGGGCTGATTCTGCTGGTTTCCGCGCTGATGCTCGTACTGGTCCTGGTGCGCTCCCATGGCACGAAGTCCGCCACCGATGTCAGTTTCGGCTACGCCGAACCCATCCACCCGGTGCTTGCACTGCCGTCGTCACTGAACGGATTCAAACTGTGGAACATCATCCTGCTGTTCTACATGGTGGCCAGTTACGGCTATCCGATCGCGCAGTTCTTCCTGATGCCGACGCACGGCGCATTCGCCTGGGGGGTATGACAATGAAGCACACAAGCAAACTCCTCGCCGCGCTGAGTCTCGTTTGCGGTTCGGCCGTCGCCGGGCCATCGTCGAACGTGGCCTGGGATGGCGCAACGCGGACGCTGATCGCCGGCGGGGACGCCGGCCGGGGTCAGCAGCTCGCCGCGCAGTGCGCAAGCTGTCACGGCGCGGACGGCATGTCACCGACGGCGGTATTTCCGCATGTGGCGGGACAGCTGCCCGGGTATACCTTCAAGCAGCTTCGCGATTACAAGGACGGCACGCGCGCCGACAACCCGATCATGCGGGGCCTGACGGCGCCGTTGACCGATCAGGCCATGGCTGATCTTGCCGCGTTCTACGCATCCAAGCCGTTGCCGGCCGGGGCGAGCGGGGATGCGCCGACCCTGGTCACGCGCGGTGACGGCAAGCGGCTGATTCCGGCCTGCGCCACCTGTCACGGCCGTGCAGGTGCAGGCAAGGACGTCAATGCCGCGGCACTCGCCGGTCAGTCCAAGGGCTACCTCGCTGCAACGCTTCGCAACTATGCCAGCGGTGTTCGAGGCAATGACGTCTATGGCGTCATGCGTTCAATTGCGAAGGCCATGACTCCCCAGGAAATCGAAGCAGTTTCGAACTATTACGCCCAGTAGCACGGGACGTGCGCGGTCGAGGGTCCTCCTCCTCATCTCCTGATATTGACGGCACAGGGACGTGCCAGGCCTTTTTCCGGCGGGGAAGGGGAACTGGACTGTCGTCCGGGGCGATTCCGGCCTTACCCAAGCTGATCCGCTCGCCTGCTTGATGGACCTGAGACCACTCTGAAATCATCGCGGCTGGCACGATTCAAACCCACCCCAGCCGTGACTGAAGACTGCTTTCACTGCGGCCTGCCATGTCCGCAGCCGCCGCCGGACACCGTCATGATCGACGCTCAGCCGCGGACGATGTGCTGCGTCGGCTGCGCGGCGGTCGCCCGGGCCATCGTCGCCGCGGGTCACGGCGACTACTATCGCTATCGCGAGCGCAAGGCCGACCCGGCCAGCATCGAATCGCTACCGGCATTCCTTCGCAGCACCGAACTCTACGACGACGCCGCGCTGCAGGCGCGGTTCGTCAGACCCCACGACGGCCTGTGCGAGGCAACGCTGGTGCTGGAGGACATCCGCTGCGCCGCGTGCGTCTGGCTGAATGAGCGCCAGTTGCGCGCCACCGCGGGAATTGTCGACGTCGAGGTCGACTACGCGACCCATCGCGCCCGCGTCCGCTGGGACCCGGAGCAGATCGCGTTCAGCTCGATCCTCGACTCGCTGGCCGCGCTCGGTTACCGGGCGACCCCGTTTGATCCCGCCCACCGCGATGCGCTCGAACGTGCCGAGCACAGCCGCTCGCTGGACCGGCTGATCTTTGCCGGCGTGCTCGGCATGGCCGTGATGCATTTCTCGATCGCCGTGTACCTGTTCGGCCACGCGGATGAATCCGGCACGCTGCCGCTGTGGGTGCGGATCGGGCGCTGGTCAAGCCTGATCGTCACAACGGCGCTGCTGGCCTGGCCCGGTCGCGAATTCTTTGCGGGCGCGCTGCGCGACCTCGGCAACCGACGGGCTGGCATGGACGTCCCGATCGTGCTCGGGCTCTCGCTGGCCTGGATCGCGAGCACCTGGTCGACCTGGGCGGGTACAGGCGAGACCTATTTCGATTCGATCGCGATGTTCGTGTTTCTGGTGCTGCTGGCACGACGGCGCGAACTCGCCGGGCGGCGCATGGCCGCAGCCGGCCTGGACCGGCTGGCACGGGTGATTCCACAGACCGCGGAGCGGAGCACAGGCGAGGGTTGGGAAACCGTTTCGACCGCCGCGCTGGCCCCGGGCGACCGGCTCCGCATCGCCGAGGGTTCGGCCGTTCCGGTCGACGCGCGACTGCTCGCCGACGCGGAACTCGATGAGGCCGCGCTGACCGGGGAGGCCAATCCGGTGTTTCGTGCAGCCGGCAGCGTGGTGGCGGCGGGCGTCCTGAACACCGCGGCCCCGCTGGAGGTAGAGGTCGTGCATGCCGAACGGGATTCAGCCACCGCGCGCATGCAGTTGCTGATTGATTCGGCGAATCGCTGGAGACCGCGCGCCGCACAGCTTGCGGACCGGGTCGCCGGGTTTTTCGTGCTCGCGATCATCGCCATCGCCCTCGCAACCGCCGCGTTCTGGGGCGCGACAGACCCGGTGCAGGCCGTGCCAAACACGATTGCCGTTCTGATCGTGACCTGCCCATGCGCACTGGCCCTTGCCACCCCACTGGCGCTGGCGATGGGTATCGGTCGCGCCGCCGAAGCCGGCCTGCTGCCGCTCGATGTCGATCGAACCGAGGCGCTGGCCAAAGCCGACACGCTCCTGATCGACAAGACCGGCACACTGACCCGCGGGGTACCGCGCATCGTCGACGAACTCGCTCTGGACGGTGACCGGGACCGGGCGCTGAGCGTCGCCGCGGCACTCGAGGCCGGCGCCGCACACCCGTTCGCGCGTGCCTTCGCCGCAGCCGCCGGTGCCTCGCGGCTGGCCGCGGTGAACCAGCGCGTCATACCGGGGCAAGGGGTCGAGGCGGATATTGCCGGTCAACGCTGGTCAATCGGGCGGCTGGACGCCGCTGAACGTGACTTCAGCTCTGCCGCAACCGAGCGGGTCGGCGGCTGGGAACGGCTGGGCCACAGCGTGGTCGTGCTGCGTCGTGGCTCTGATCCCGTCGCACTGTATGCGCTCAACGACCCGTTGCGTGACGACACCGTTGCAACCCTTGCGGCATTGCGCGCACAGGGGATCACGCACATCGAACTGCTCAGCGGCGACCGCGCATCCGCCGTGGAACGGGTGGCGGCAAACGCCGGCATCATCGAGTGGCGCGCCGAACAGACGCCCGACGACAAGTTGCGCCGGGTTCGACAGCTTCAGGCGGCCGGGCGACGCGTCTGGATGGTTGGCGACGGCATCAACGATGCGCCCACGCTCGCGGCAGCCGATGTCGCAGTTTCGTTTCAGGAGGCCACCGAACTGGCCCGCTCGCACAGCCATTTCGTGCTGCTTGGCGATTCCCTGGCCGGGCTCGCGCGCGCGCGTGCGCTGGCGGTCGCAACGGCCCGAACCATCCGCGGCAATCTGGCCTGGGCGATTGCCTACAATCTGGTCGCCATCCCGCTGGCGATCGCCGGTTGGGTGCCGCCCTGGGGCGCCGCGCTTGGAATGTCGGCAAGTTCGCTGATCGTGGTCGGCAATTCGCTGCGGCTGCGTGCCCATGGGGCGGCTCCGCCCCCCCAAATGCCCGTCGCCACTGGCGAGGGCCAGGCCGGCCGGCCGCTGGACGCCGCGGGTGCCGTACCGCGGTGACCGCGACGGACTCACGTCCGGGCGCCGCGCCGCACCGTTACAGTCTTTTGACTGGGCTCGCTTGAAAAATTTACAATAGCCGGCTTATGTCCGCGCAGCTTGCGCAACGGGTCAACGTGCGAAAACTCGCGGCCGACCCCGTGCGTTTGGCCGGTGTCGTGCCGGGAGAGGCCCTCGAGCGACTGCGCGCCGCATCGCTAGGCATGACCGGTGAGGCGCGCGCGGAGCTTGAACTCGTGCGCCGTGACGGCCGGATCGAGGTACACGGCGCGGTGAGCGCGCAGGTACAGCTTCGTTGCGAGCGCTGCCTTGAGGTCGTCGACTGGCCGCTGGCCGGCGAGGTCTCGGCGGTGCTGGTGGGCTCGGCGGACCCGGTGGCCGAGCTTCCGCAGGATCTGGAGCCGGTTCTGCTGGACGACGACTACCTGGCCGTGCACGAGTTGGTCGAGGACGAACTTCTGCTGCTCCTGCCGATCGTCGCACGCCACGCAGAGGGGCAGTGCAGCCCGCCGGTGGCGCGCAATGCCGACGGCGCCGACCTCCGGCAGGCGCAGGAGGTTCGCAGGCCGTTTGCCGGCCTGCGCGATCTGCTCGACGGACAGGGCGAGGACTGATTGCAGCTCCGGCGACCGCACCGCGGCGCGTCGGCGCAGGGCAGAACCTGCCGGGAGGCCGACCAGGCTCCGTGGCAGGACGAAACCGTATAACGTCTTAATTTTGCAGGAGATACGAGCCGATGGCCGTTCAACAGAATCGCAAGACCCGCTCCAAGCGCGGCATGCGGCGCGCCCATGACTCACTGGGCGCACCGACCGTGTCGATCGACAAGACCAGCGGCGAGACGCATCTGCGTCACCACGTCACGCGTGACGGCTTCTATCGCGGTCGCAAGGCCGTTCCGGGCATCGACGACTGACACGGCCCACCACGCGCGCCGGCGCCAACCAGACCCGGCGCGCCGACAGGCCGCACCAGGACTCGGCGATGCCCGCAGTCATCCGTGTCGCCGTGGACGCCATGGGTGGCGACTGCGGTCCGCCCGCGACCGTTCCGGCCGCGCTGGACGTGCTTGCCAGGCACGCCGATCTGGAACTGCTGCTGGTCGGGCGCGAGGATGTCATCCGCGAACAGCTCGGGCCCGGCGACCGCCCGCGCGTGTCGATCGTGCATGCCAGCGAGGTCGTCAGCATGGACGACCTGCCATCGCATGCACTGCGCAAGAAGAAGGACTCATCAATGCGCGTCGCGATCAATCTGGTCCAGGACGGGCGGGCGGATGCCTGCGTGAGTGCGGGCAACACCGGCGCCCTGATGGCGACCGCGCGCTTCGTGCTCAAGACCCTGCCCGGTATCGACCGACCCGCGATCATGACGGCCCTGCCGACCACGAAGGGCTGTTTCCACATGCTGGACCTCGGCGCCAACGTCGACTCGACGGCCGAGCACCTGTTTCAGTTCGCGGTGATGGGTTCGGAGCTTGTCACCGCCGTACACGGGCTCGCGCGACCGCGAGTCGGCCTGCTGAACATTGGCGAAGAAGAGATCAAGGGCAATGATCAGGTCAAGCATGCCCACGAACTGCTGAGCCGCTCGAATCTCAACTACGTCGGTTTTGTCGAAGGCGATCGCATCTACACGGGTGCGGCGGATGTCGTGGTTTGTGATGGATTCGTCGGCAACGTTGCATTGAAAAGCAGTGAGGGCGTGGCGAAAATGATCGCGCATTTCCTGCGCGAGAGTTTCACCGCGAGCTGGCTGTCGCGGCTGTCCGCTCTGGCTGCGATGCCGAGCCTGAAACGTTTGCGCGACCGCATCGATCCGCGCCACTACAACGGTGCCAGCCTGCTGGGCCTGAAGGGTATCGTCATCAAGAGTCACGGCAGCGCAGACCGCATCGCTTTCGCCAACGCCATCCGGATCGCGATGAAGGAAGTGCGCGAACGCGTCCCCGAGCGCATTGGTGCCGAAGTCGCGGCACAGCTCGCCACGGCAGGAGCAGAGGCTTGAGCGACCAGCAGATCTACTCGCGAATTCTCGGCACCGGTGGTTATCTCCCGGAGCGTGTGCTGACCAATGCCGATCTCGAAAAGATGGTCGAGACCAGCGACGAATGGATCCAGGAACGCACCGGAATTCGTGAACGCCACGTTGCCGCCGACGGCGAGACGACCTGCGACCTGGCCGAACACGCGAGCCGCCGGGCGATCGAGGCGGCCGGAATCAAGCCGGCGGATATCGATCTCATCGTGCTGGCGACCACGACGCCGGACAAGATTTTCCCGAGCACTGCATGTCTGTTACAGGCGCGGCTGGATATCCACGGCTGCCCCGCGTTCGACATCCAGGCGGTGTGCACGGGCTTCGTCTATGCGCTTTCGGTGGCCGACAAGTTCATCCGCGGCGGTGCGGCACGAACGGCACTGGTCATCGGCGCCGAGACCCTGAGCCGCATCGTCGACTGGACCGACCGCGGGACCTGCGTCCTGTTCGGCGATGGCGCCGGAGCGGTGGTTTTGGGTGCGTCGGACACACCCGGCATTCTGTCCACGCACCTGCACGCCGACGGTGCCTATGAACAGCTTCTGCACGTACCCGCGGGCATTTCGCTCGGTTACGAGCGCATGAAGGCCGGCGAGGCCTACGTCGAGATGCGCGGCAACGAGGTGTTCAAGATGGCCGTCAACACTCTCGGACGCATCGTCGACGAGACACTCGAAGCCAATTCGATGACCAAGGCGGATATCGACTGGCTGGTTCCACATCAGGCCAACAAGCGTATTATCGCGGCGACCGCGCGCAAGCTGGACATGGCGCTGGACCGCGTCGTGCTGACCGTCGGTGAGCACGGCAACACCTCGGCGGCCTCGGTCCCGCTGGCACTGGATGTCGCCGTCCGCGACGGCCGCATTCAACGCGGCGAGACCCTGCTGCTGGAGGCGTTCGGCGGCGGATTCACCTGGGGTTCGGCGCTTTGCAAATTCTGAAAACGGGGAGAGCGTTGCGACAATGACGAGCGAATCTCAAGCAAAACTCGCGTTCGTTTTTCCGGGTCAGGGCTCACAATCCGTCGGCATGCTGGACGCCCTGCGCTCCGCGAGCCCGACGGTCGAAAACACCTTTGCGGAGGCCTCCGAAGCGCTCGGTTTCGACCTCGGTGCGCTGGTGCGCAATGGGCCGGCCGAAGACCTCAACCGCACCGAGAATACCCAGCCGGCCATGCTGACCGCCGGCGTGGCGATTTGGCGCGAATGGCGCGAGCGCGGCGGCGCCGTCCCCGGCAGCATGGCCGGGCACAGTCTCGGCGAGTACACGGCGCTGGTGTGTGCCGGCGCACTGGAGTTCGTCACTGCGGTCAAGCTCGTCGCCGAACGCGGTCGGCTCATGCAGCAGGCCGTGCCCGAAGGGCAGGGTGCGATGGCCGCAATCCTGGGCCTGAGCGATGACGGAGTACGCGAGCTTTGCCACAACAGTGCGCAGGGTGAGGTCTGCCAACCGGTGAATTTCAACGCGCCGGGGCAGATCGTGATTGCCGGCACGGCATCCGCGGTGCAGCGTGCGCTGGATTCGGCCCGCGACGCCGGTGCGAAGCGCGCACTGAGGCTACCGGTCAGCGTGCCGTCACACTGTTCGCTGATGGAGTCCGCGGCCGAGCGTCTGGCTGACCGCCTCGCCGCAACCGAGTTCACGAAGCCGAAGATTCGCGTGCTGCACAACGCGGATGTCTCCGCGGCGGGCGACGCGGACGCGATTCGCAAGCGTCTGGCCGAACAGCTGCACAAACCGGTGCGCTGGGTCGAGATCATTCGCCAGATCGCGGCCAGCGGTGTGCGCAACGTTGTCGAGTGTGGTCCGGGCAAGGTCCTGATCGGGCTCAACAAGCGCATCGAACCGGAACTCGCCGCCCACGCGATATTCGATCCCGACTCCGTGAAGGAAACGATCGAGGCGATTGCCAATGCTTGAGAACGAAATCGCGCTGGTGACCGGCGCCAGTCGCGGGATCGGCCGCGCGATTGCGCTGGAACTCGCCGCACAGGGCGCGAAGGTCGTCGGCACGGCGACCACCGACGAGGGCGCGGAACGTATCAGCGCCATGTTCGCGGACGCCGGTGTCGCCGGCAGCGGTGTGCGCCTGAACGTCACGGATCTGGAATCGATCGAAGCGGCCCTGACGGCAACAGCCGAACGTTTCGGCGCGCCGAGTCTGCTGATCAACAACGCCGGCATCACGCGTGACAATCTGCTTGTACGCATGAAGAACGATGATTGGGACGCGATCGTGCAGACGAACCTCACGTCGGTCTTTCATCTCTCACGGCTGTGTTTGAAGTCCATGATGAAGGCACGCCATGGCCGAATCGTGAACATCACCTCGGTCGTCGCGGCGAGCGGCAACGCCGGGCAGACCAACTATGCCGCGGCCAAGGCGGGCCTGATCGGGTTCAGCAAGTCGCTGGCGCGTGAAGTCGGTCCGCGCGGCATCACGGTGAACTGCGTGGCGCCGGGGTTCATCGCCACCGACATGACCGAGGCGCTGGGCGACAAGCAGCGCGATGCCCTGCTGGCCTCGATTCCGTTGGGTCGCCTCGGCCGCCCGGAAGAGGTCGCGGCCTGCGTGGCCTTCCTGTGCGCACCGAACGCCGCCTATGTGACTGGCGAAACCCTGCATGTCAACGGTGGCATGTACATGGGGTAACCCGGAACATACACATCAGAAAGTTTCCGTAACTAACTGTATTTAATTGACAATCGCTGCCTGTCGGCTGCGCGACGCACAGATCCCAGCGTGCGCTTGCCGACCGGTCGGCGCTTTCCAGTACAATCGCGCCCGGCATTTCAGGAACGCCCTGAGCCGAACTGAACCGGATCATGACGTGCGCACCGGTCGCGTCCATCCGCACTATCTTCCCAGCCATTACCGGAGGAACGATTCGAACATGAGCAGCATTGAAGATCGCGTCAAGAAGATCGTTGTCGAACAGCTCAACGTCAAAGAGGAGGAGGTCACTCTGGAGGCATCGTTCGTCGATGACCTCGGCGCCGACTCGCTGGATACGGTGGAGCTGGTCATGGCCCTGGAAGAGGAATTCGAGTGCGAAATCCCCGATGAAGAGGCCGAGAACATCACGACGGTGCAGCAGGCCGTCGACTACATCAAGGCCCAGAAGGGCTGAGGTACTGCCGCTGCGAGTCGGTCGGCCGGCGCGGACCGCGGGTCGACCGTACTCCCACCATCTGCGAGCGCCATGAAATCCTCGCGACGCGTTGTGGTCACCGGCCTCGGGTTGTTGAGCCCGCTGGGCGTGACGGTCGAATCGTCCTGGGCCCGAATCCTCGCCGGTGAATCCGGCATCGGTCCGATCGAACATTTCGATGTCTCCGCATTTCCCGTGCGGATCGCGGGGTCGGTGCGCGCATACGATCCGGAACAGTATTTCGACCGCAAGGAACTGCGGCGCATGGACATCAGCATCCAGTACGGCGTTGCCGCCGGCTACCAGGCCGTGGAGCACGCCGGACTGACCGATGTGCAGGACACCGACAGCCGCATCGGCGTTGCAATCGGTGCCGGCATGGGCGGCATCATGGGCATCGAGCACGGCTATCACACCTATTTGAACGGCGGGCCGCGCAAGATTTCGCCGTTCTTCGTGCCGGCGAACATCGCCAACATGATCTCGGGCAATGTGTCGATCCGCTATGGATTCCGTGGCCCGAACATCGCCATCGTCACCGCCTGCACGACCGGCACGCACAACATCGGCGTCGCCGCACGCATGATTGCCTACGGCGATGCGGATGTGATGATTACCGGCGGCGCGGAGATGGCTGAATCGGCAACCAGCCTGGGCGGTTTCGCACAGGCGAAGGCGCTTTCCACGCGCAACGACGAGCCCACGCGGGCAAGCCGCCCATGGGATCGCGACCGCGACGGTTTCGTGCTCGCCAGTGGCGCCGGCGTGCTGGTGCTTGAAGAACTCGAGCACGCGAAGGCTCGCGGGGCGGAAATTCTCGCCGAGCTGATCGGCTTTGGCATGAGTGCCGATGCCTACCACATGACCTCGCCACCGCCCGATGGCGATGGCGCCGCGCGCTGCATGCGCGCCGCGCTGAACGACGCCGAAATTGACGTCGGCGAGATCGATTACATCAATGCGCATGGCACCTCGACGCCGGCCGGCGACCTCGCCGAGACGCAGGCCGTCAAGGGCGTGTTCGGTCACCGTGCGCACAGCGTGGCAGTCAGCTCCACCAAGTCGATGACCGGCCACATGCTCGGCGCAGCCGGTGGGGCCGAGGCTGTGTTCTCGGTGCTGGCGCTGCGCGACCAGGTTGCCCCGCCGACGATCAATCTCGAAAATCCCGATCCCGAATGCGATCTCGACTACGTACCCAATCACGCGCGTGAAATGAAGATTGATACGGTCGTGTCGAACTCCTTCGGCTTCGGCGGAACGAACGGCACGATCGTTTTGCGGCGTTTTCAGGGTTGACGCACATGAGCGAAACCTGTCCCTGCGGGTCTGGAAAGACGTTTGACGCATGTTGTGGACCGATCCTGGCAGGCGGCCAGGCGGCCACGCCCGAAGCGCTCATGCGCGCGCGCTACACGGCCTATGTGCGGATGCAACTCGCATTCCTGGGTGATTCATTGCACCCGGAACACCGCGACGACTACGACCCGGACGCGACCCGGCGCTGGGCCGAGCAGGCCGAATGGCTTGGCCTGGAGGTGATCGGCTCGCAGCTGCGCGGTGACGATGACGGCATGGTCGAATTCATCGCGCGCTACCGCGAAAAGGGTGTCCCGCGCAAATACCACGAACGTGCCGTATTCAAGCGCAGCGACGGTCGCTGGTACTTTGTTGACGGACGCATGGTTTCGCCGCCGACCGTCACCCGCGAGACGCCCAAGGTCGGGCGCAACGATCCATGTCCGTGCGGCAGCGGCAAGAAATACAAGAAGTGCTGCGGGCAGGCGCAGGCTCAACGTTAGCCAGATGCTGCGTTCATCCGCAGCGAAGCTGATCACCGCGGTCCTGCTGGCCCTTCCCGCGGCGCACGCCAGCGCCGACATCTACCGTTTCGTCGCTCCCGATGGTCACGTATTCCTGACCGACCGACCGCCGCACAAGGGCTACAAGCTCGTTCTGCGCAGCCGTGAGTCGAACCAGCCGGCATCCTCGGTCGCCGACAATCGAAAACGGTTCCGCGATCTGGTCCAGCGTTCGGCACAGGCCGCCAGCCTGAGCCCCGAGCTCGTCGACGCGGTGATCCTCATGGAATCGGCCTACGATCCGCGCGCGACCTCGAAAAAGGGCGCGGTCGGGCTGATGCAGCTCATGCCGGCGACCGCAAGGCGTTTCGGCGTAACCGACCGCCACGATCCGGAGCAGAACGTGAGTGGCGGCACGCGGTATCTGCGCGAACTGCTCGATCGGTTTGACCGCGATCTGCGACTTGCCCTCGCGGCCTACAACGCCGGCGAGAACGCCGTCGAATCGTATGGCAAGCAGATTCCACCCTATCGGGAGACACGCGAGTACGTGCGCAAGGTCCTCGATCAATATCGGCGCAACATCGACGGACCAGGTTGAACCGCTCCGGCACGACCCATGTCCGGAGAGTTGGCAAAGATCCTCGAATATGGTGTCGGCGCGCTCGCGCTCGGCTACCTCGGCATCTGTGTGCTGGTGTGGCTGTTTGAACCGCGCCTGGTCTACTTTCCGACCCGCGCCGCGGAAGGCGTCACGCCGAGCCTGCGCGGACTGTCCTTTGACGACGTCGAGATCGCCACCGCCGATGGCGAAACCCTCGCCGCGTGGTGGGTCCCCGCTGACGATCCCGACGCACCGGTGGTGCTGTTCCTGCACGGCAATACCGGTGCCATCACGGGCCGGCTCGACACGCTCGAAATCCTGCATGGGCTCGGTGTCAGCACGCTGATCGTGGACTATCGAGGCTACGGCCGCAGCAGCGGCGTCCCCAGCGAGGCCGGCACCTACGAAGACGCCGCCGCCAGCTGGCGCCATCTGACCGAAATCCGCGGCATTGCCCCAGGGCGAATTGTGCTGTTCGGTCGCTCGCTCGGGGGCGGCATCGCCGCCTGGCTGGCCACCCGCGTGCCGGCACGCGCGCTGGTCCTCGAATCGACCTTCACCTCGCTGCCGGATGTTGGCGCACGGGTGTACTGGTGGTTGCCGGTGCGCTGGATCAGCCGGATTCAGTACCCTACGCGCGAGCGGCTCGGGGAGGTGAACATGCCTGTGCTCATCATCCACAGCGCGGACGACGAACTCGTGCCGATCGGGCAGGGCCGGGCGCTGTATGACGCGGCACGCGAGCCCAGGCGATTTCTGCCGATCAAGGGGCTGCATGCAAGCGGTTTTTTTGAAAGCGGCTCGACCTATCGCCGCGGCGTCGCGGAGTTTTTCCGGGAGTTCGTATTCGACCATGGCCGATGATCGTTCCAAATCGCTGCGTACGGGCGGGCATGCGGCCGTCGACGCGTTTCTGCGCGAGGTGCGGGCCAAACCCGCCGTGCGCACAGCCGATCCGCGCGGCCGGCTGCTGTTTGCGATGGACGCGACGGCCAGTCGCGAGCCGACCTGGGATCGCGCCGTCGGGTTGCAGGCCGAGATGTTCGAGGCAGCCGCTTCGCTGGGCGGCATCGAGGTGCAGCTGTGCTACTACCGCGGCCATGGTGAGTTTCATACCGGCGTCTGGGAGCGGCGCGCGGACTCGATCATCGCCGGGATGACGCACGTGCGCTGCGCGGCCGGGCTCACGCAGATTGCGCGCGTGCTCAACCATGCGATCGACGAACACAAGCGCCGCCCGTTGCAGGCGCTAGTTTTCGTCGGCGATGTCGTCGAGGAATCACCGGACGCACTCACCCGGCTCGCCGGCCAGCTCGGCGTACGTGGCCTGCCGGCATTCGTGTTTCAGGACGGCCATGAGCCGGGTTCGGCGCACACCCTGCGGCAGATCGCGCACCTGAGCGGCGGTGCGTACTGTCCGTTCGACCACGCCAGCGCCGCGCAGCTCAAGGCCCTGTTACAGGCGGTGGCGGTGTATTGCGCAGGCGGACGCCTGGCGCTCAAACAGTTCAGCGAATCGGCCAGTGCGGACGTGCGCCGCCTCACCCAGCAACTCGATCGCTGAACGCCCATGGGTCGACTCCTGCTGCTGATTGCGTTTGCGCTGGGCGTGATTCTCGCGATCCACTGGTTCATCCGTACGCCGCCCAAGCAGGCGCTGCGCACCTTCAAGCGGGCGGGACTTGTCGCCGCTGGCGTGATCCTCATCGCGTTGGCGGCCACCGGGCGGCTGTCGTGGCTGTTTGCGCTGATCGGCTCGGCACTGGCGTTTCTGCCACGGCTGCTGCCGTTGCTGCGCTACGTGCCGCTGTTCAAGGGCCTATACCACTGGATTCAGTCCAATCGCCGCGCACGGGCGGCGGCGGCCGGGGCCCGACCGGGCATCTCTTCGGTGGCCTCACGCTATCTGCGCATGGAGCTGGATCACACGAGCGGCGAACTCGATGGCGAAGTCATCGACGGCTCACAGTACGGCATGCGTCTCGCCGACCTGGATCGCGCGGCGCTCGAACGCCTCTGGGCGGAGATTGCCGACGACGCGGACTCGCGTGCGCTGCTGCGCAGTTACCTGGAACGACGCTTCTCGGGGTGGTCGCCCAGCGGCGGCGATGGCGAGCGACGCGATACCGGCGGGGACGGGTCGATGTCACCGACCGAGGCGCGAGCGATCCTCGGCGTGGCGGAAGATGCGGATCGGGATGCGATCGTCACCGCGCATCGCCGGCTAATGCAGCGGGTCCACCCCGATCGCGGCGGATCGGATTTTCTCGCCGCCAAGATCAATCAGGCCAAGGACGTGCTGGTCGGCAAACGCTGATTGCATGGATCCATGTCGCGTCCCGGTCACGCTTATACAACGAGCGAAGAGAAAAACGGCGCCCAGGCGATGGCCACCAGCAACAGCAGAACGGCATCGAAACGAATGATCATGCGCTGGCGTGCAAGCTTCTCCGCGCTGGCGCCGGACATCCACACGCGCGACACCAGCATGTCGAGCAGCAGACCAAAGATCAGCAACGGCACCAGGGATGGCGCAATCAGCGTGGACGCCATCGCCCAGCCCTCCGTGGCGATTTCGGCGCCGCGTGGCTGGGCAAGGGCGACGAGAACCAGCGCGAGGATGCCGAGCATCACGCGAAGGATCCCGACGCGGGCGGTAAATCGTTTCAGGAAATCGAACATGCTGGATCCGGGCGAAGTCGAAGCGAGCGGGGCAAGCAGTATCCGGAGGATCCGGCTGGCCGCCAATGATAACCGTCAATGCCGCAACGGCGGCATGAGGAGTGGGTGATGCGATATTTCTGGACGTTTCTGGTCGCACTCGCGCTAGGCGGCGCAGGGGGCTTTGCCGGCGGCATCTTTGCCTATCCGTTTCTGTTCCAGGCCGACATCGTCGCCGAGGAACCCCTGCCGGGCAGTGCGGGGGGACGACCGCTCGCGCAGGGCCGCTTCATCCACGCCGACCCCGGCGATCGTCTGCACTGGGGGCGCGGCCGGATCAGTCTCTACGATGGACTGGTGCGTCTGGAAGACGACTTCGAGGTCGGCCCGGGGCCGGCTTATCACCTCTACCTCGTGCCGGAGGAAACGGTCACCCCGGCTACGGATGTCGCCGCCAGCATGTACGTCGATCTCGGCCGCTTACGCGCGTTCAAGGGCAGCCAGAACTACCGCATCCCGGCAGGCGTGGATCCGCGGCAGTATCCAAACGTCGTCGTGTGGTGCGAGCACTTCGGCGTGCTGATTTCCCCGGCGCGACTGCTGTTCGAAGGCGCGGTGTAGGCGCTTTCCAGGCAAAGTCCGGGTGCCGCTCCGCGCGGCCCGGCAACCATGTAGTAACATGCCCGGCTTTCTTGACACCGGGCAAAGGCACCACGAACGTGGCCGAGATCAACGAACTCAAGGCGCAGATCGCCGACCTCAGAGGGCGCTCCACGTCCCTCAGGGGGTATCTTTGACTTCGACACCAAGAGCGAGCGACTGACCGAGGTCCTGCGCGAACTGGAAGACCCCGCAATCTGGGCGGCCCCCGAGCGTGCTCAGGCACTCGGGCGCGAACGCGCCCAGCTCGAACAGGTCGTCGAAACCCTGGGCAATGTCGGCGCAGCCGTGTCCGATGCGGGCGAACTGCTCGAGATGGCCGCCGCCGAGGGCGACCTGGACACGATCGAATCCGTCGCGGCGGACCTGGACCGCATCGAATCCTCCATTGCCGCGCTGGAGTTCCAGCGCATGTTTGCCGGCGAGATGGACATCGCCAACGCGTTCCTCGACATCCAGGCCGGTTCGGGTGGCACCGAAGCCCAGGACTGGGCCGAGATGCTGCTGCGCATGTACCTGCGCTGGGGTGAACAGCGCGGCTTCGCCACCGAGCTCATCGAGGTCTCACCGGGCGAGGTCGCAGGTATCAAGAGCGCCACGATACGATTCGAAGGCGACTACGCCTACGGCTGGCTGCGCACCGAGACCGGCGTGCATCGCCTCGTGCGCAAGTCGCCGTTCGATTCCGGTAACCGGCGGCATACCTCGTTCGCGGCCGTGTTCGTATCGCCCGAGATCGATGACGATGTGGAGATCGAGATCGACCCTTCGGACCTGCGCATCGACGTCTACCGCGCATCCGGCGCGGGTGGCCAGCATGTCAACCGGACCGAATCGGCCGTGCGCATCACGCACAATCCGAGTGGCATCGTCGTGCAGTGCCAGAGCGACCGCTCCCAGCACAAGAACAAGTCCACGGCGATGAAGCAGCTCAAGGCCAAGCTCTACGAGCTCGAAATGCAGAAGAAGCGCGAACAGGCCCAGGCGCTCGAAGACAGCAAGTCCGACATCGGCTGGGGCAGTCAGATTCGTTCCTACGTGCTGGACCAGTCGCGCATCAAGGACCTGCGCACACGCCACGAAACCGGCAACACGCAGGCCGTGCTCGACGGCGATCTCGACCCGTTCATCGAGGCCAGCCTCAAGGCCGGCCTTTAACCAGCACTTTACATCATTCCCATGTCCGAAAACGAAACTCCAGCAGTCGACGAACACAAGCTGATCGCGCAACGACGCGAGAAGCTTGCCGAACTGCGTGCGGCCGGCAACGCGTTTCCGAATGATTTCCGCCGCGATTCGATGGCCGCACTGGTGCACTCGGCCCACGGCGAGAAGAGCGGCGACCAACTGGAAGCCGAGGCCATCCGCGTCAGCGTGGCCGGGCGGCTGATGAGCCGCCGCGTCATGGGCAAGGCCAGTTTCGGCCATCTGCTGGACATGTCAGGCCGCATCCAGCTGTTTGTTCAACGCGATACGCTCGGTGCGGATGCCTACCAGGCCTTCAAGGGCTGGGACATCGGTGACATCGTCGGCGCGGCCGGCGTGCTGTTCAAGACCAAGACGGGGGAGCTGTCGATCCGGGTCGACGAACTTCGCCTGTTGACCAAGAGCCTGCGCCCGCTGCCCGACAAGTTTCACGGTCTCGCGGATCAGGAGTTGCGCTACCGTCAGCGCTACGTCGACCTGATCATGACCGACGAGACCCGGGCGACCTTCCGCCTGCGCAGCGCGGTCATTCAGTACATCCGCGACTACCTGAACACGCGTGGATTCCAGGAAGTCGAAACCCCGATGATGCAGGTCATCCCGGGCGGCGCGACGGCACGGCCGTTCATCACGCGCCACAACGCGCTCGACATGCAGATGTATCTGCGCATTGCGCCGGAACTGTATCTAAAGCGGCTCGTGGTCGGCGGCATCGAGCGCGTCTATGAAATCAACCGGAATTTCCGCAACGAGGGCCTGTCCACGCGGCACAATCCCGAGTTCACGATGCTCGAGTTCTACGAGGCCTACGCGAACTACCACGACCTCATGGATCTGACCGAAGACCTGCTGCGCAACATGGCCCGTGATCTGCTGGGCGGCAGCCAGGTGCGCTACCAGGGCGAGACGTTTGATTTCGGCAAACCGTTCAACCGGCTCAGCGTCTTCGACTCGATCCTGCAATTCAACGCGGACATCGACTCCGGCGATCTGGCCGATCCGGACCGCGCGCGTGCGGTTGCTGAACGGCTCGGGATCGAGATCAAGGACAGCTACGGACTCGGCAAGATCCAGATCGAGATCTTCGAAAAGACAGTCGAGCACCGCCTGACGGATCCGACGTTCATCACCGCATATCCGACCGAAGTGTCGCCGCTCGCGCGGCGCAGCGACGCCGATCCGTTCGTCACGGACCGTTTTGAGTTTTTTGTAGGCGGCCGCGAGATCGCGAACGGATTTTCCGAGTTGAACGACCCGGAGGATCAAGCCGAACGGTTTCGCGCCCAGGTCGCCGAGAAGGACGCCGGCGACGCCGAGGCCATGCACTACGACGCGGACTACATCCGCGCCCTGGAATATGGTCTTCCACCGACGGCGGGTGAGGGCATCGGCATCGATCGGCTGGTCATGCTGTTTGCCGATGCGCCGTCGATCCGCGACGTGCTGCTGTTTCCCCACATGCGGCCGGAATAGCCGGCAGCAAGCACTACAGGGCGGGACGATCTAGTAGCAGGCGGCTGCGCCGTTCAAGATAGTCAGCGCGGTGGTCGAAGCCCTTGACGCGCAGTTCGACAAGTTCCAGTTCGCGCTCGTAGAGCCGGTTCAGAATCGCGACCCGCTCATCGGGGTCCGGCCAGCGATCCTGCGCGAATATTTCGATCAGGTCGAACAGCATTTCGTGGGAACGGGCAGGAACCGAGCCTTGATCCGCGCTACGCAAGGTCAGCTGCTCGAGAACCCTGGCCTTTTGGGTCAGATCCCGTGCACGGGCGCGATGAGCGGCCAGGGCGCGCACTGCCGACGCATCGTTCGCATGCCGATCTGGGCTGCGTACTGCAACGGCACTGGCGGAGGACGCGATCACGCCGGCGACCAGCACCAACGCAGCGACCGGGCCGGCGGCCAGAACGCCGATGGAAAGTTGATTCCGCATCGTACGCGCCTCCTTCTGAAACGAAACCGTAACAGTTTCGTCGTTAAGGAGTAATACAAGCGCAAACGGCGCCGCGTTTCAAGTGTGACCGCACTGTCCGACGCGGCCGAAACGCTCATCCCGGGCGGAACGATCAGGTCGTTCCTGCCTGAAAGCCCGTCCATGGGCTTTGCACCAGGTGGATGCGGCTCAGGCGCTCTTGCGCGAGCTGATCCCGAACGGCGCGTAGAGTGGACACCAGCCGATCAGGGCGGTCACCAAGGGGATCGCGCCCACCGCGCCCCACCAGTTCTTCGCGTAGATGCCCCAGCCGATGATGGCCAGGCCAACCACGATGCGCAGCACCCGATCTATACCGCCAACATTTGCACTCATGTCGATTTCCTCTGTTGGGTTTGGAAGCTCACCTAGTCATGATAGGCGCCGAAATCGGTGCTGTCTGTAACATTGTCACCGACGTTCCCGGTTCAGCCGCCAGCCTCGCTGACCAGAAGATCCCGGTCAATCACGGAAACAATGCCGCGTCCCAGCACCAGCGCACCGCGCAGTTCCAGGTCACGGAGAATGCGGGTGACTACCTCGCGCGCCGTACCCAGTTCATCGGCGATCGCCTGATGTGTAATCGCGAGGCTGTCCTGGTCGGCGCAGCGAGCAAGCAGAAGCTCGCCAATCCGCCGGTCAACGCGCTTGAACGCGACTTCCTCCACCACTGCGATAATCGCACCAACTCGCTGGGCAATCAGCCGGAATACGTAGTTGCGCCAGCTGACCGAATGCGACAGCCACTCGCGGACGTCGGTGGCCGGGACTACCGCAGCCACCAGCGGCGTCTCGGCGACCGCGATCGCTGGAAATCGCGACAGACTCAGAATGCATGACGCGGTTAGGATGCAAGATTCGCCCGGATAGATCCGGTACAGGGACAGTTCCCGACCGGTCTCGCCAAGCTTGTAGACCCGCGCGACGCCTTCAAGCACAAGCGCAAGCGTGCTGCAGATATCCCCCTCGTTGCAGATAGTGGCGCCGGCTGGAAGGGTTACAAGGCTCGCGCGGGAGGCAAGTTGATCGCGCAGATCCTCATCCTCGTCAAGCACACCGGAGAAGGCCCGCGTCAATTGCCGCAGACCAGGTGCATCCAGCATCTACTCGGCTCGCGGCGCGGGCAGGGGATAGGGCAGCGGCAACACGCGAAGTGGGCTCGTGCCCGCCGCGAACAGCGGTGCGCCCGTATCGGCGGATTCCGTCGCAATCACCGCCAGCAGGTCTGCTCCGGACCCGTCGCCGGTCGGCTGAGCGTCAACAATCCTGCCAACGGTGGCTTGAGCCTCGTCGGCAATCAGTGCGCCGGGCTCGGGCAACGACTCAAACGCATCGGCATGCAGCCGATACATCCGCCGCTTGATCTTGCCGAGGTATTGAGTGCGCGCGACGATTTCCTGCCCCGGGTAACAGCCCTTGGAAAAACTGACTGCATCGATCGCATCCAGATTGAGCATCTGCGGGATGAATTCGCCGCTGGTCGCCTTGAACAGATTCGGCTGGCCCGCCGCAATGTCGAACCAGCGCCAGCGCTCCGCGGGCACCTGCTTCGCATTGATGGGCAGCAGGGATTGAAGCCGCTGGATCTCTTCGGTCGGCCCGTACACCGCAAAGCGGCCGGGCATGCGTGCGTCTGCGAGGACCACTGTGCCGCCGGTATCGAACGGCACCCCGGCAACTTGCCCGGCAGGCGGGGGTAAAAGCCCTCGCGCGTTCAACCAGCCTGCGGCCGCAGGTCCCGCGACACCGAAACCTGCGATGGACTCATAGCCGAGTGCACAACGTACGTCGGCACGGAGCACGAACTGTCGCAGGCGCGTCAGCGTGGGCTCGGCAAGCTCGCGTCCAAGCTCAACAATCCATGCATCGGCGAGCGCACCAATACGCAGCAGTGCCAATACGCGGCCCTGGGCCGTACAGTAACCGGTCAGGCGGGTCTGGCCAGTTTGCAGTGACTGGACGTCATTGGTGAGCTGGGCATGCAGGAAACGCGCACGATCCGCGCCGCGCACGACGGCTACCGCGAGGTGGGTGATGGGACCGCTTACCAGCATCGGATCACAGCGTTATTCTTGGGCCGTTCGATGCGACAGACGCGCCGCGGACCCGGACTTGCACAATCCGTGCGCGGTGCCCTTGAAACCCCCTTGCGCGCGTGACCCGGTTCGAGATATAAAACATAAGTAGTTGTTTTAACAGATTATTTATCAAATGTTGATTATTGCAATGCGCAATACTATGCTGCGGGCGCACGGCGTATTTCAATGAATGATGCCACCCTCGCACGCAAGCGGCCGGTTTTCATTAACCTGCTGAAAATCCGCCAGCCGGTTGCGGCCGTGATGTCGATCGGCCACCGCGCGAGCGGGTTCTTGCTGTTTCTTGTCCTGCCGATTTCCGCCTGGCTGCTCGACCGAGCCCTGCATAGTCGGGCAGGTTTCGAGTACGTACGTGCCGTGTTTCACTCATGGCCCGGGCGAATTGCCCTGTTCATCGTGCTGTGGAGCCTGCTGCATCATCTGTTCGCCGGCATCCGCTACCTGCTGCTGGATGTACACGTCGGAATCGAGCGCATTGCGGCGCGGCGCTCGGCATGGGCCGTCATGATCCTCGGCTTGCTCTGTTCCGCGGGAATCATGGCGGTGCTCTGGTGAGCCGTCAGGCGAGTGGGCTGCGCGCCTGGGTGTGGCAACGCGCCACAGCCATCTACATCGCACTGTTTCTCATCTATGTCGTCGTGCACTTTGCGTTGGCGGCCCCTGTTCAGTACCAGAGTCTGCGCGAGTGGCTCGCACGCCCGGTGGTATCGGTGGCGACGTTGCTGTTCGTCGGTTCCGTGCTGATCCATGCGTGGGTCGGCATGCGCGACATTGCGATCGATTACATCAAACCGTTGCCGATCCGCCTGGCGCTGCTTGGTGGGGTCATCCTGGTGCTGGCTGGCAGCGGACTCTGGATTCTGCGCAGCATCGCAGCCCTGTAGCGACCGAAACTTCAGTGAATATACAACGCAGACATTTTGACGCCCTGATCATCGGCGCGGGCGGGGCAGGGCTCAGGGCCGCGCTGCATCTGTCGCAGGGCAATGCCCGGGTGGCCGTCGTTTCCAAGGTGTTTCCGACGCGGTCGCACACCGTTGCCGCGCAGGGCGGAATCAACGCCGCACTCGCGAACGTGCTGCCGGACAGCTGGCACTGGCACATGTACGACACCGTCAAGGGCAGTGACTACCTTGGCGACCAGGATGCCATCGAGTTCATGTGCCATGAGGCACCGCAGCTGGTTTACGAACTCGAACACTTCGGTGTGCCGTTCTCGCGCCTGGACAACGGTCGAATCTATCAGCGTGCGTTCGGCGGACAAAGCCAGAATTTTGGCGGCGCCCAGGCGATGCGCACCTGCGCGGCGGCGGACCGCACCGGGCACGCGGTGCTGCACACGCTCTATCAGCAGAATATTCGTGCGAAGACGCATTTCTTCGATGAATTCTTCGCTGTCGATCTGCTACGCGACGAGGAAGGTGTGATCGTCGGCGCGGTTACGATCGAGATCGAAACGGGTGACGTCTATCTGATCGAGGCGAAAACCACACTGCTCGCCACCGGTGGCGCCTGTCAGATGTATCGCACCAATACCAACGCATTGATCAATACCGGAGACGGGATGGCCATGGCGCTGCGCGCCGGTATCCCGTTGCAGGACATGGAGTTCGTCCAGTTTCACCCCACGGGCATCGCCGGCAAGGGCATGCTGATTACCGAGGGCGCGCGCGGCGAGGGCGGCTATCTCGTCAACAAGGATGGCGAGCGCTTTATGGAACGCTACGCACCGAACGCACGGGATCTCGCGAGCCGCGACGTGGTCAGTCGCGCGATCGCCACCGAGGTGCGCGAGGGGCGCGGCTGTGGCAAGCGCGGCGATCATGTGCTGCTGAAGGTCGATCATCTGGGCGAGGAAATCGTCGCAAAGCGTCTGCCGGGCATTCGCGCGACCTGCCAGACCTTTCTGCATATCGATCCGGCCTTCAAGCCGATCCCGGTGTTCCCGACCGCGCACTACACGATGGGCGGCATTCCGACCAATCGCCTCGGCGAGGTGGTAGCGCCGGTCGGCACCGGACCGGAAGAAGTGGTCCCGGGCCTGTACGCAGCAGGGGAGTGCGCCTGCGTGTCGGTTCACGGCGCAAACCGGCTCGGCGGCAATTCCGTTCTCGACATTCTCGTGTTCGGCAAGTCCGCCGGGGACGCAATGCTGGCGTATCTGGCCGAGCATCCCTTCCAGCGACCGATTCCGGATTCGGCACTGGCTCGAATCACCGGTCGCCTCGAACGCTGGGAGCGCAACAACCCGGATGGCGAGGACGTTTCCACCCTGTATCACGACCTTCAGGGTGCGATGCAGGATCACATCGGCGTGTTCCGCAATGAGGAGGTCATGGCGGAAGGCGTGGAAAAGGTGCGGCAGATTCGCGCGCGAGTCGCCAATGCGCGCCTGCGCGATCACAGCCGCGTCTTCAACACCGCGCGTATCGAGGCCCTTGAACTCGAGAATCTGATCGACATCGCCCTCGCAACGGCGTCGGCCGCGCTGTCACGCAAGGAAAGCCGCGGCGCACATTCACGCATCGATTATCCCGAACGTGACGACCAGAACTGGATGCGGCACAGCCTTTATTCGCTCGATGCCGACTCGGTCGATTACAAACCGGTTCGAACCAAACCGCTGACGGTGGAAACCTTCCCGCCAAAACCACGCGTGTACTGACGTCCCCTGGAGCAAAGCCCGTGGAATTTCAGATCTATCGCTTCGACCCGGACGTGGATTCCGCGCCCTACATGCAGCGGCACGTGCTGGACGATGCCGATATCGAGCCCGGCATGATGCTGCTGGAGGCCTTGCTGAAACTCAAGGAAAAGGACGAGACGCTGAGTTTCCGGCGCTCGTGCGGGGAGGGCATCTGTGGGTCCGATGGCATGAACATCAACGGTCGCAACGGACTTGCGTGCATTACGCCACTGACCGACCTGAAACAGCCCATCGAGTTGCGCCCTTTTCCCGGCGTGCCTGTCATCCGCGATCTGATCGTCGACATGGCGCCGTTCTACAAACAGTACCGCGCCGTCAAACCCTGGCTGGTACGCAACGACCCCGATCCCGAACACGAGATTCGCCAGTCGCCCGCGCAACGCGACGAACTCGACGGGCTCTACGAATGCATCCTGTGCGGCTGCTGTTCGATGTCCTGTCCGTCATTCTGGTGGAATCCCGAGAGCTTTCTTGGGCCGGCGGCGCTGCTGCAGGCCTGGCGCTTTCTGGCGGATTCCCGCGATCAGGCGACCGACGAACGCCTCGATGCGCTGGACGGGCCTTACAAACTCTTCCGCTGTCACACCATCATGAACTGCGTGGACGTATGCCCCAAGGGACTGAACCCGACGCGCGCGATCGGCAACATCAAGAACCTGATGCTGCGCAAGGCGATTTGAACGATGTCGCCCACGATCTGCGGCGCCTGCAATGGCAGTGTCGCCGTGGCATGCGCGAGCTCGATCTGCTGCTGAACGCCTTTCTGGCTCGAGGTCTGCATTCGCTTGCTGAATCGGACCGGCAGCATTTCGAAACCCTGCTTGGGCTCAACGACCACGTGCTCGCCGGCTGGCTGCTGGGCGAGCAGATTCCCGCCGACCAAGACATGGCGCGTCTGGTCCGTGCAATCCGAAACAGCGTTTGAACTGAAGCTTCTCCCGTCGCAGCAGGCCGGGTTCGTGCTGGCGACGCTGTATTCCCTTGCGCTCGCCGCACTGGCGTTCGGCTTGCCGCAGACAAGCGTTGCGGCACGCGCCATCGCCGCCATCCTGCTGGCATTGCTGTTGTGGCGCGACCTGTCGTTGCACGCCCGACGCACGCATCCGGGCGCCATCGTCCGCATGCGGCTGCTCGACGACCGGACATGGGTGCTCACTCTCGCCAACGGCCGCGAACATTCGGCACGTCTGCTGGATGCTTCCGTTGTCACCGCCGTTGTGATCGTGCTTCAATTTCGCGTCGCAAACAAACGCCGCCGGACCATCATTCTCACCGGGGACAGCGCAGACCCTGACCAGATTCGCCTTCTGCGTGCGCGACTTTCACATTCCGCCGCCACCGATACCTGACGCTGATTCATGAAGACCCGAAAATCCGCACCGAAGAAGGCTGTGAAACCACCCAACACCTACGTCGCACGCAGCGGCATTCATGGCCGCGGCCTGTTTGCCGGGGAAAAGATTCCGCGTGACACCGTCATCGGCACCTGCGAGGTCCAGCCCGCGCGGCGAAACGGGGCCTACGTGCTGTGGATCGAGGATGAGGACGGAAACGAAGCAGGGTACCGCGTACTGAATGCGATGCGATTCATCAACCATTCGAAACGACCCAACGCCGTCTACCTCGACGACTTTACCGTGGTCGCACTGCGGGCAATAAAGCCCGGCGACGAAATCACGCACGACTACGGCGAGGCCTGGACCTGACCGCGCCATTCCGGAACCGAAAACCCGAACTCCTTTGCCGCAGCGAGAAGCCGCTGCGGCTCGCCGACTCCGCCGTCTAGCAATCAGCCCGATCTGCCGCATCGGTCCCTTGTGACAAACACGAAAAATTGACCCACGCCAAGGCCCTCGCTCCCGAGCGATGCTAGGGTCTGGCAGAGCCCGGAGTTGCCGACCACATGCAGTCACGAGAACTCATCAAGAGCAACGGTGGTTACCGAATCGAGCGCATCACGGACCCAAGCGACGGCTTTGAGTCTTTCGAGGTTGTTGACGATTGGGGAAATTGCGTCGACAAGCTAGAAACCATCGAAGAGGCCGAGGCCGTCCTCGAGGCTTTTGCCGGCTAGGTATCGGCGTTGCGGCGCATACCGCAATCCCTGCCATCCCATCCGTGGATTGGGATTCACGCGATCCGCCTCTCCGCGATTATGAAGCCGGGATCACCAGTGGGCAGGTGTTGCCCGCAAAGGCGGACGAAATATGATCACCCGGGAAATCGTGCGGACCCGCGGTGCCTATACGATCGAACGCGTCGTCGACACTGGCGACGGATATGAGTATTTCGACGTGATCGACGACTGGGGGAACCCAGTTGAAAAGGTGCCAACCCTGTCCGAAGCAGAAGCAGTGATGAACTTCTTCGCTGAGGACTAGGTGCAAAGGAATTGATCCAATAATTGGCATGCGATGTGTGGCGTAAGCAATTGTATTAAAAGTTTTAGTATCGCCTGATTGAGCGGTGCGCGGGCTAGAGATTTCGATCCCTCCGCGAACGGTCTGCCCCCGTTTCAAGATTGCGCATAATGTTTATTATGTAAAGTATAATCTAGAACCTCGTCGAATCGACGTTGGTGGTGGTTGGTCGTACGCGCAAACTACGAAAGTTTCGCGAAAACCCCTGGATCGGGAGTCCAGTGCACCGTGTCCCGGCGCTCGATTGGCCCAGGCCTCACAATGGCGCTCCATGTGCGGGCGCTACACCAATCACACTCCAAGCTACCGGTTTTCCAGAATCCTCGGGATCGAGGGATCAGGCGTTCCTGATCTGCCGCCTCGCTACAACATCTCCCCGGGCAGCCACGTGCTGGCGGCGCGTGAAGATTCGGACGCCGGTCCGCAACTGGTCATGCTGCGTTGGGGGCTCGTGCCGTTCTGGGCCAAAGAGCCCTCCATCGGCAATCGACTGATCAACGCCAGAGCCGAAACCGTGGCCTCCAAGCCAGCGTTCCGGGCTGCTTTTCGCCACAGGCGCGCCTTGGTGTGTGCCGACGGGTTCTATGAATGGGCCGTCGTTGCGGGCGGCAAGCACCCCCATCACTTCCGGATGCGCGATGGCGAGCCGTTCTTTTTCGCCGCGCTTTGGGAGCGCTGGGACCGTGAAGGCCCCGTCGTGGAATCCTGCACCCTGATCACGACCACGGCCAATGAATGTGTCTCTGCGGTGCATGACCGGATGCCGGTGATCCTGGCGCAAAAGGATTACGCGAAGTGGCTGGATCCCGAGTTCAGGAAACCCGACGAGCTGCAGGCGATGCTTGCACCCTATCCGGCTGAGGCCATGGAAGGCTTTCCGGTCAGCCGTGCCGTCAATCGGCCGGCCAATGACCAAGCGCAGCTGCTGGAGCCTGTGCAGCAAGACGCAGATCGCTAGGCCAGACGTCGCCTACAAGCGCCCTCTCCTTGAGGTCGGTGACCGTATCGACCGATCCCAGGGCGTCGTGGTGCATGAACGCGGTCTCGGCGGCAATCAGCCCGACCGCGCCCTCGGTCTTCGTGTGCACGGCGATCGCGTTGCCGCCGACGTAGATGAAATGCCGTGCCTTGGTGACGGGCTGACCCTGGTCGTCGGTCTCGAAGCTGCGCTCGTAGAGCTTGTCCAGGTAGTGGGTCGTCGCGGCCGCCGTTTGCTTGAGGAAGCGGTTTCGGGCCGCGTCGTAGGCAAAGCGCACCCCGGTCGAGCCCCTGGTGAACCGGATCGGCTTGTTGGCGGACGTCTAAAAGGGCTGCCCCCCCACACCAACCCCCTACACCCTATCAATGGCTGAGTTGACTCGTTCGGGGAGTTATTTTTATGCTTAACTGGAGCATCCGTTAGGTTGTATCTGGAACACGCCCCTACACTGCGGAGGTCACCATGAACCTGGATGTATTGCTCGCCATGCGGAACGACGATTTCCGCAAGGCCTTCGGGGCGCGCCTGAAGGAGTTGCGCAAGCAAAAGCGCTGGGCGCAAAAGGAACTCGCCGCCAAGGTCTATATCCGTTTCCAGCAGCTCAACAAGTACGAGAGCGGACTCAACCTGCCGCCGGCGGCGATGCTCATCAAGTTGGCCGACGCGCTGGCCACCACGGTGGACTACCTGCTCACCGGCAATCCGGCCGAAGAAAGCCCGCTCGGCAACAACCGGCTGTTTTGGCGCTTTCAGGCCGTCGAGCGCTTCGAGGCCGAGGACCAGGAGGCGATCATCCGGCTCATCGACGGCATGATCGCCAAGTACAAGATGCAAACGCCGCTCACGGCCCTGGACCACCAGGCCGTCAACGCGTAAAAGAGGCTGAAGGAGGCCGCCATGCAACCCGCCAAACAAGAAGCCCTGGAGTCCATCGGCAAACTGCCCGATGACGCCGATATGGACGAGATCATGTACCGGCTCTACGTGCTCGACAAGGTCCGCAAGGGCCGCGAGGACGTCGAGGCCGGCCGCACCACCCCCCACGAGGATCTCCTGCGCGAGATCGAGCGGTGGTAAGGTGGTCGCATCAGGCCAAGCGTGATCTGCACCGCATCTTCGACTACATCGCTACAGACTCCCCGCACTACGCCAGGAAGGTCACCCAGGAGATCGCCACCAAGACCGGCGTGCTCAACGAACTGCCCCGCGTCGGCAGGATGACCCCGGAGGTCGGCGACGACAACTGCTCATTGAGCAGGCAACGGTTCCCACTGCATGGGACAAACGGTTTCGCTACTTGTTCGAGCGGATGCCTTTTGGCCACAAAGTCATCGCTTTGTCTCAATGGGTGGCGAGTCAGGGCATAGTTCGCTATCTGGGCGAATGGCACACCCATCCGGAAGACTATCCCCATCCTTCTGGCCTCGATAGATCGGAATGGAATTGCTTATCAGCGAAGCGTCGGGACAAGAGGTCTACGCTAGCTGTCATCGTCGGACGAAAGGCTCTGTATATCGAATTGGTGCCGAGTTCAGGCTGCGGTACGGTGCTTACCCCTGTGGAATAGGGGCTAATCGGACCAATGGTGTCCCAGCGTTCGGCCGTCGGATTCACAGATTGCACCATGCGCAGCTTACCTAGGTGCGGCTATTCGGCTTTGATCCCTGGGGCCTTATGCTTCTCAGGCGTTGGCACTCCGCTTGGCAATGGCAGAGTTACGCGTAAGTGGACTTCGATCCGATACCGTGGTCAGAGACTGAATGGCGGGTAGGCAACGGATTGCTGCCCAATTCAGCGTATGCGGGCGCTCCGCGATGCCAGGTCTGAAAAAAAGCTCTTGGAGGGCATCAAGGACCAGTTGGCGTCGGCTAGTCAGCAGCGAGACCAGCTTCGGACAACAGGGGTCGAACTAGAACGAAGAATCGCCGATGCTCAGGGCCAGATCAAGACACTCGAGTCCGGGCGAAGCGCAGACCAGGCAACCATCCAACAGCTTGAGATCGAACTGGCGGCCTCCCGTGGTGCCAATGAGGCCCAGAGCCAGCTGGTTGGAAAGATTCAGGAATGGATGAAAAAGCCCACAGAATCAGGTAGTTCCGCGGCCTCTGGCGGATAGGCTGGGTCGGCTTCAGAAGAAACCGCCAAAAATTCGGCCAAAAGTACGACTACCCCTGAGAGCGCCGCAGATGAATTTCCGCCCGTTGCTATGTAGGTTCCGATGTAGGTAACCGTGGCCACCACCGCAACCTGAGCGATGACCGGCAACGCAAGCTCCGCGCTCACCACCTTCGCGAGCGCAGCCAAAACCGGGGCGATCAAGAGTGGACTATGCCCGCTCGGATCGGTGTACTTGAGCGGATTGTTCAGGGCATAGGCGTAGCGGTTGTAGGCCTGGGTGTTCAGCGGTTGGCCGACGATGGGGTCGGCGGACAGAAACCGGCCCAGGGTCGGGTCGTAGACCCGCCCGTTCATGTGGATGAGGCCGATCTCGTCGATCTGCTCGTGGCCGGTGAAGCCGCGGTTGGTGGGTTTGAGCGCCAGTGCTGCCGGGCCCGCGCCGTCCGGCGCCCACTCGCCAGTGCGCCGGCCGCCGAATGGATCGAAGCCCTGGCGGTCGATGACCCGCGCGTTGAGGTCGGTGACCGTGTCGACCGATCCCAGGGCGTCGTGGTGCATGAACGCGGTCTCGGCGGCGATCAGCCCAACCGCCCCCTCGGTCTTCGTGTGCACGGCGATCGCGTTGCCGCCGTCAACAGCCTGTTAGTGTCCTCGTTCCGCTGGTGTGCCGGTCAGGCGCCCGCCTCTGTTCTCTGAGCCCGGTTACGGCCGACTGACGAGGTTCCCGGCAGCGCGCGGCCGTGGCAAGCCCACTTTTCGCCCCGTCTACCCCGTTTCTGTCACCGAGTTCGAAGGTCTCGATAGCAGCTACATAACCCCTGCACCGTGCCGGGCTGGCAGAAGATGATCTCTTGAATCGCTGGCGTCCTACCGAAACCATCCTTTTCGATGGGGGCCAGCTGCCCTGCTATCTCAACACCCGTGGTGTCCTGATCGGACGATCCTTCAGAAAGGGGATTGATCACTATATAAGTATTTGGTAATATACTGAGTATTGAACCCCTATTTCCTGTGGCGGCGGATTTCGCCGGCGCGACCAGCTTTTAGTGAGGCAACCCCATGTCCAACCAAGCACAAGTTCGTCGCGATGCCGACGGCACCACATCCCAGAAAGACAAACTGGCCTCGATCGAACGCGAAAACCTGCGCTCGATCGAACTGCCCAATGACCTGAATCGCAAGCTCGGCTCGCTGGATACCGACCTGGACCAGCTGAAGGCCGACATCAGGAAGACCAGCAAGGGCGTCAAGGCCAGCCTGGCGCAACTGTCGGACCAGGACGCGGATCTGACCTCGAAGGTCTCCGAAACCTACCGCCGCCTCGGCGAGCTGGACACCTCGTACCAGGCCCTCACCGACACCTCCGCGCGTATCACCAAGGACATCAAGAGCGTTACCGCAGAGATCAAACAGCTGGCGGAGCGCTCCGATACCGAACTCGTCGCCTTGGGCGCGGGCGTCCAGGACCTGCTGGCACGCACCGACGAGCTGGCGGCGAAATCCAAGCAAACCACCCAGGCGCTGAACAAGAGCATCAAGGACAACAGCCAGGCGATGGCCGAGCTGGAACGGCAGCTGAAGGACGAGATCAACGGCCTGGCCCAGGTGACCCGCGAGCGCGACGACAACCTGGAAAGCAAGCTGGACAAGACCAACCAGGACGTGAAGAGCCAGCAGGCGCGCATCCTGAAGATGCAGGCGGTCGACGAGGCGCTGGAACGGCGCGCGTCGGCACTGGAGCTGACCGCAGAATCCTTGAGCAAGGTCAGCAAGGAACTCACCCGCTCGACGACGATGCTGACCAAGCGTACCGACGAGCTTGGTACGGCAGTCCAGGCGCTGCAGGCGCGCGTCGACGGACATGACCTCCAGATCGGCGACCTGCAGGTGCGCACCGAAGCCACCGATCGCAGCCTGCTCGCGTTCCGCAAGCTGGAAAAGCGCCACGTGATCGGCCTTGGCGCATCCATCCTGGTCCTGCTGCTGGCCCTTACCGTGTTCGCCTACATGCAGAACCGGAACTGGAGCACCGAGGGTGAAACCAACACCGCGATGCAGACGAACATCGAGGGCGTGCAGGGCGAGGTCGTTGCGACCCAGGCGGCCGTGAACGTCGTCGCAGACGACCTCACCGCCACCGGTCAGAAACTGTCGCAGCTCGACACGCGGGTCACCGAGATGGATGCCGCTGTCCACGGCGAGCTGGAGCAGCTGCAACAGAAACTGGTGACCATCACCGACCACGTCGACAGCATCAACGGCCGGGTGACCAACCTCCGTCCGCACCGCACGTTCGGCAACGGCAGCGTCATCAATGGTCCGGAATGGGTCGCGGCACAGCCGGCCGAGCGCTACACCGTGCGCGTCGCCACGGTTACGACGAAACAGGATCTGTACAAGACGGCCGAGCGTTACTCGCACTACCTGAAGCAGGACCTGGCCTACGTTGCGCAAAAGAACGGCTATGCGCTGCTGCTCGGCAGCTACGACAGCGTCCAGGCCGCCCGTATCGGCATGGCTTCGCTGCCCTACTACGTCGGATTCGAGCGACCGAGCGTGCTGAGCTTCAAGAGTCTGGCGAACTGAGGCTCTTTGCCAAAAGAAAGCAAAAGCCGCCCCACGGGGCGGCTTTTTTTGCCGCTCGCAAACGTCTCGGGCGCCGCTCTGCGTTTGGTGCAGGAAACTTCAGACGCTTGAGAAGTCTGATCGGTCTGTGGTTTATGGGGCCTTGCGCAACCGCCGGCGCTTGCGTCAGACCCGCGCAGGCCCTGACTCCGAGCACCGATGAACACATGCCGACCCAAGTCGCTTGAACAACCGGACCAGCGGCCGGACTCACTCGACAACCCGGCCAGATCGCCGGCACCGTTCATCCGGCGGACGTTTGCGCAGACGATCGCCCCCTTGCTCGCGGCCCTGGCCGCGGGCAGCGCCAGTGCAGCAGACGGACTCGAACTCCGGCAGATCGAGCCCGATGTATACGCGGCGACACTCACCACCGATCGCGCGACTTCGGTAACCGAAGCACAAGAGATCCTGTCCAAGCGCGCGCTGTTGCTTTGCGACGGCAAACCCGCCGAGTTTGGAAAGTATCGCTTCGAGCGATCTGTAGCGCCGGCATCGGGCGCCAACAAGAACCCTGCCCGGCTGACCCTGGTCCAGGCGATCCATTGCCTCGATCCGGCCAGAACGAAATCTCTGTCGGGTTCCCAGACCGCCAACCCGATGCAGCCGATTTCACTGGAGTCCTACGTCGCGCAACAGACCGCCCGTTACTTCGAGGCGCTGGGCAAGGCCCAGTACGACACGGCGTATCGGATCATCAACGCGGAGCCGATCGAGCCTGCCCGCTACGAACCCGGGGTGACCGAGAAGCGACGCCGTCATGCCTTGCATGGCCGAATACAGGGTTTCGATCTCTGGGCCCTGACGGCCCACATCGATCCGCCGGGGGTCAACGTGCCCGGCATCTATGTGGTGGCCAGCTACGAAATGGGTTTCGCGGCCGATGCCTTCGAGTGTGGCTATCTGGTCTGGTGGCGTGATGCGGCCAACCCGCCACGGGTGATCCGCGAGGAGTCCGGCCATGTCGACACTGCCACCGCCGCTACGCTTTCGGCTGACGAGCGCAAGGAGATCCGGAAACGGTTCGGCTGCAATCCCGCCACGGGACCCGCGACTTCCCACCGCTAGCCTGTAATCCGGGCTCGGTGCACACGCCGTTCAGCACGGGAGGCCCTGTATCCATCGAGTGGCCGAAGCTCAGATCATGCGAACTCGTGTGCGTTCCACGACTTTAACAATTTTTGTAACAATACTTCTTAACTAAATGTTTTAACTGATTTGTTCCATGATTTCTACGGCGTTTCCATCCGGATCGCGGCAGAAGAGCGCGCGCCGGCCGGACTGGCTGAGCGTGTAGGGAATCCGCGCCCGCTCCAGCGCCGCGACGACCCGATCGATGGCAACCGCGGTCAGTGCCACGTGCCGGTCCCGACCGCCATGGGTCGGCCGGCCCGCCACCGGATCCGGGTTCGGCAGTTCGAGCAGGTGAATCTGCTGCGCGCCGACCTTCAGCCAGGCGCCGGGATAGGCGGTGATATTGCGGGCCGCGTCAACACTCAGCCCGAGGACATCACGATAGAACGCCAGCGAGCGTTCGGTGTCCGCGACGATCACGCTGACATGCGTGATCGCACGCAAGCCCGGTCCGGCGTCGGGCCTGTTGCCCTCGCCCGCCGCCATGTCTCAGCCGAACGGGTGCCGACTGATGATCGTTTCCTTGCGATCCGGTCCCGTGGAGATGATGTCCACCGGGCATCCGAGCAGTTCTTCGATGCGATTCAGATACGCGATCGCATTGGCCGGAATCTGCGACTTGTCCGTCAGCCGCGCCGTATTTTCGGTCCACCCCGGCAGGTCCTCATACACCGGCTCGACCCGCTCGTAGCCGTCCGCGCCGATCGGCGGCTCCTCATAGAGTTCGCCGTCCAGCCGGTATGCGGTACAGATACGCACGGTGTCGAGGCCGTCCAGCACGTCGAGTTTCGTGATGCACAGGCCCGAGACACTGTTGGTCGCGACGGCGCGCCGCAGCGATACGATGTCCAGCCAGCCACAGCGGCGGCGCCGGCCGGTCGTGGCACCGAATTCCGCGCCCTTCTCGCCGAGATACTGACCGACCTCGTCGAACAGCTCGGTCGGGAATGGCCCGCCTCCGACACGCGTCGTGTAGGCCTTGGTGATCCCCAGCACGTAGTCCAGCGTGCGCGGACCGACGCCGGAACCGCTCGCCGCACCGCCGGCCGTGGTGGTCGACGAGGTGACATAGGGATAGGTGCCGTGATCGATATCCAGCAGCGTGCCCTGCGCACCTTCGAACAACAGCCGTTTGCCCTCACGCTGGGCGGCGTGCAGCATGCCGGCGACATCGGCCATCAGCGCACGCAGGCGCGGTGCCATTGCGAGCGTCGAATCGAGCACCTGCGCGTAGTCGACCGGCTCGACGCCAAACTGCTTTTCGAGCGCAAAGTTGTGGTAGGCCATGACCTCGCGCAGACGCT
This sequence comes from Chromatiales bacterium, assembly GCA_020445605.1. Lineage (NCBI taxonomy): Bacteria > Pseudomonadati > Pseudomonadota > Gammaproteobacteria > Chromatiales > Chromatiales bacterium. The sequence goes on along the minus strand of JAGRGH010000049.1, from coordinate 95,090 downwards.
CGGCAAACAGGGACTCGTCGCTGAGATCGCCGAGCCTAAGTCCGCGCCGCGCGACCTTGTCCTCGTAGGCAGGTCCGATGCCGCGCCCGGTCGTACCGATGGCCTTGTTGCCGCGCGCGATTTCGCGCGCACGGTCCAGAGCCACGTGATACGGCAGGATCAGCGGGCAGGCGACGCTGACGTGCAGCCGGTCACCGATGGTCACACCGGCGGCCTCGAGACCGTCGATCTCTTCCAGCAGCGGACCCGGGGCGAGCACGACACCGTTGCCGATATAGCAATGCACGCGGTCGCGCAGGATGCCCGAAGGGATCAGGTGCAGTACGGTCTTGCGACCGTCTATGACGAGCGTGTGCCCGGCATTGTGTCCGCCCTGAAAGCGCACCACGCCGTCGGCACGTTCGGTCAGGAGGTCGACGACCTTGCCCTTGCCTTCGTCGCCCCACTGCGTACCGATGATGACTACATTCTTGCCCATGGCTGTTGTTTCTCTGCTGTTGCGTGCGGTCGCGTGCCTTGGCACACGCCGATTCGTGAGTTATTCAGTCGGTTTGGCGACCCAGCGCCCATTGCGTTCGACCAGCTGATGTGTGCATCCGGTGGTGGCCGGAGAGTCATCCGCGCCAAGCGCAACGACCACCCTGCGACCGGCGTTGCGCAGCTCGGCTACCGCCGCACGATCGGCATCGGCGGGCGCAAACACTGCTTCTGCCGGGCCCGGCGTATTGAATGCACCACCGACGGCGGCGAGGTCGCGAAGATCGGCGCTGAACCCGGTCGCCGGACGAGCCACGCCGAATTGTGCGCCGATCTGGTCATAGCGGCCGCCGCGTGCGATCTCCCGCGCGGTGCCCGGCACGTAGGCGGCAAACACAATCCCGGTCTGGTAGCGGTACCCGCGCAGCTCGGCCAGATCGACGTGCACTGCGACGCCGTCGGCAACCAGCGCGGAGGCGATCTGTTCGAGTTCATCCAGCGCCACGCCGACGCTCGCCGGCGCAGCCGCCAGTTCGTTTCGCGCCTCGGCAATGACTTCAACGCCGCCATTGAGCCGCGCAAGCGCGGCCATCGCGCTGGCCAGTGCCGGCGAAACATCTGCCTGCCCGAGCAGCGATTCGATGTCCGCGATGGACTTGCGCTGCAGGGCATCGAACAGGGCGTCTTCGACTGACGGCAACAGCCCGGCCGCGGTCGCGAGTGCGCGAAACACCCCGACATGGCCGATGTCCAGGAACACTTCGCTCACGCCGGCGGCCTGACACACGGCGAGCATGAGCTCGATGATTTCGCGATCGGCCTCGAGCCCGGAATGACCGAACAGTTCGGCGCCGATCTGTACCGGGTTGCGCGCTGCACCCGGCGCCTCCACGCGCGCACGCAGCACCGTTCCGGCGTAACACAGGCGCTGCGGACGATCCGTGCGCAGCTGGTGCGTGTCGATACGCGCGGCCTGCGGCGTGATGTCTGCACGCACGCCGAGCAGACGTCCGCTGACGTGGTCGGTCAGCGTGAAGGTGTCGACTTCGAGATCCGCGCCCACACCACTGAGCAGCCCGTCGCGAAACTCGACAAACGGCGGCATCACAAGCTCATAGCCCCAGCTGTCGAACACGTCCAGCAGCCTGCGACGCACCAGTTCCAGCACGCGCGCGCGCGGCGGCAACAGTTCTTCGATGCCGTCCGGCAGCAGCCAGTGATTGCGTTCGACCGGAGAACCGCCCATCACTGCACCAGATAAAGCATCGCCAAGCCGGCGAGCATGCTGCCCAGGCCGACGAAGCGAATGGTTCGGGGGTCCAGTTGCGACATCTGCGCCATGATGCGGCTATAGCCGTCCGGATTGATGAACGGCAGGATACCCTCAATCACGAGCACCAGGGCCAGCGCCGGAAGCAGTTGATCCCACACGCCCCTACTCCGGGGTCCCGACGCAAAAAGGCCGGGCTGAACCCGGCCCTGCGCAATCGCGTTTCACCCGGTCACTCACGACCCGGGCGCTTCTGATCGAAGTAGCGGAAGAAGTCCGAATCCGGTTCCAGCACCATCATGTTGTTGCCGCTGCCGCCGAAGATCTGCTGGTAGGCGGTCAGTGATCGATACAACGAGTAGAACTCAGCGTTTTTCTGGTGCGCGGCTGCGTAGGTCTGGGTGGCCGTGGCATCGCCATCACCACGCAGACGTTCGGCCTCGCGGGAGGCCTCGGCGAGAATGACCGTGCTGCGACGATCGGCGTCGGCACGAATCTTCTCGGCCTCTTCGCCACCCTTGGAGCGCAGCTCACGTGCGACGCGTTCGCGTTCCGCGCGCATGCGTCTGTGCACGGAGTCGCTGACTTCACCGGGCAGATCGATGCGCTTGACGCGTACATCGACGATCTCCACGCCGAGACCGTCCGAGAGTTCGTCGGCCTTGCGCGTGAGTTCGCCCATGATCTCCAGACGTTCGCCGGAAACCGCCTCCTGCACCGTGCGTTGACCGAACTCGTCACGCAGACCGGAGTTGACGATTTCGAAAACCAGCCGTGCGACACGACCCTCGTCACCGCCGCCGGTGGCGCGGAAGAAGGTCGCCGCATCGGCAATGCGGAACTTCACGTACGAATCGACGATGAGGTCTTTCTTCTCAGCCGACAGAATGCGCGCAGGCGGCGCATCCAGCGTCAGGATGCGCTTGTCGAAATACGCGACGTTGTCGATCAGCGGCCATTTCCAATGCAGGCCAGGTTGATAGTCGGACTGCACGATGCGGCCAAAGCGCAGCCGCAACGCGAGCTCGGTTTCCTTGACGATGAACACCGAACTTGCCACGACGATCAACGCGACGCCGAGCAGCACGAGACCAAACAGCTTTTTCGGTTCCATCAACGCGGCCTCCGCACACGATCAGTCGAGTCCGGCGAATTCGACATCGAGTTCGATGGCGCCGCAAGCGACGGTGGTAGCGGCGGCAATCCACGCCGCGAATCACTGTCGGCGGTCTGCCCGCCCGAGCCGCCGGAGATCTGATCCAGCGGCAGATACAGCAGGTTATTGCCCTTGTTCACGTCAACCACGACCTTGTTCGTATTGCGCAGCACGTATTCCATTGCGTCGATGTACATGCGCTGGCGCGTGACTTCCGGCGCCTTTTCGTACTCCTCGCGCAGCTTGTTGAAGCGGTCGGCCTCACCTTCAGCTAGCGCGACCACGCGTTCCCTGTAGGCCTGGGCGTCCTGACTGATGCGCGCAGCGTTACCACGGGCACGCGGCACGACCTCATTGGCATACGCATGGGCTTCGTTCTCGAGCCGCTCTTTGTCTTCACGCGCCTTGATCGCGTCGTCGAACGCGCTCTTGACCTCTTCCGGCGGTTTGGCCGGCTGGGTGTTGACGCTGGTGACCTGGATGCCGGCGCGATACCGATCCGAAAGGGTCTGGATACGCTCCTGGATCTCGACTTTCAGCGGTCCGCGACCCTCGGTCAGGATGTAGTCGAGCTTGTTCTTGCCGATCGCGGCACGCACGGCCGCTTCGGTCACGTCACGCAGCGTGCTGACGGGATCGCGCACATTGAAGAGGAACTCCGCCGGATCGCGTACGACAAACTGCACGGCCAGTTCCAAATCGACGATGTTCTCGTCCTGGGTGAGCATCAGGCCCTTGTGCGTGAAGGTCTGGACCTGGTCGACGTCAACCCGGTCGTGCGACTCAATCGGAACGGGCGCATGGAAGTTCAAACCCGGGCTGGTAATGCGGTTGAACGCGCCGAAGCGATAGACCACACCGCGTTCCGCCGGCTGCACGGTGTACACGCCGGTCCATAGCCAGGCGACCAGCAACACCAGCGCGATGATGACGATGGCGGCACGATTGCGCCCGGGCGCCGGCGGCGCACCGCTGCCGTTGCCGCCACTGCGCCCGCCACGACGACGGCCACCGAACAGGCCGCCGAGGCGATCCTGCATCTTGCGTACGACTTCGTCGAGATCGGGCGGCCCCTTGTCGCCGTTTCCGGTCCAAGGGTCTTTCTTGTCGCCGCCACCCGGTTCATTCCAGGCCATCAGGTACTCCGAACGGATGCAAAACCACTGCGGTTTTGCTGCGCGAAAGGCGCGAATGGTAGCAAGTAACGACGGGCCCTATCCACCCGCCACGCCGGCGACTGGTTCGCCCGCGGCGGATGGCGCGCCGCCGTGTGCGGATGCGCCGAACAGCCGCTGCCAGCGGGCGTCGGACATGCACACGCGAAGTCTCCAGCCGCCTTCGGGCAAGGGGGTCTCGCTGCGGATCGCACCGAGTTCGATCAGCCGGGCGCGCAGCCCGCCTTCGGTCACGCCGAGCGTCACCTCGCGTTCGCTGAAACCGGCACCCAGACGGTCGCGAATACGGCGCAGCAGCGCACTGACGCCTTCGCCGGTCAGTGCCGACAGCCAGACATTTCCATGCTCATCGACGCCGGGGCCGCGATGTGCGTTGTCGTCGGCCAGCAGGTCGATCTTGTTGAATACGCGAATTTGGGGCTTGTCCCCGGCGCCGATGGATTCCACGACGACATCGACCTGCTCGATCAGGTGCTCGCGTTCGTCCATGCGCGATGCGTCCACGACATGCAGCAGCAGATCGGCTTCGACGACCTCCGAGAGCGTCGCGCGAAATGCCGCGACCAGATCGTGCGGCAGCTTGCGCACGAAACCCACGGTATCGGCCAGCACCACATCGCCGACGGTCTCGATTCGAAGCCGCCGCAACGTCGGATCAAGCGTCGCAAACAGCTGGTCGGCGCTATAGACGTGGTCAGCGACGAGGCGGTTGAACAGCGCCGATTTGCCGGCGTTCGTGTAGCCCACGAGCGCAACGGTCGGAACCTCGGCGCGGCGGCGGTTGCGTCGGCTCAGATCGCGACGCGTGCCGATGCGATCGAGGCGCGACTCGAGCACCTCGATGCGTTTGGCTATCAGTCGACGGTCGGTCTCGAGCTGGGTCTCACCCGGCCCGCGCAGACCGATACCGCCCTTCTGACGTTCCAGGTGGGTCCAGCCCCGAACCAGTCGCGTCGAAAGATGCTTCAACTGGGCCAGTTCGACCTGCAGACGACCCTCGGCGGTGCGCGCACGCTGCGCGAAGATGTCCAGAATCAGACCGGTGCGCGAAAGCACGCGGCACTGCAATTCGCGCTCCAGATTGCGTTCCTGACTGGGACTCAGCTCGTGATCGACGATCACGAGCTCCGCATCGGTCGCGGCCTTCTCCGCCGCAATGATCTCGACCTGACCGCGCCCGATCAGCGTTTTCGGATCGGGCTGTGGCCGTGAAAAACTGCGCGCGCCGACCAGCTCGGCGCCGGCCGAACGCGCGAGTTCCGCCAGTTCGGCGCCTTCGTCGTCGTCCGCATCACGCCCGAAACGGACGTGGACGAGATAGGCGCGCTCTCCGCTGCCCGGTCGTTCGAACAAGCGGTTCGACTCAGTCCTCGACGACGCCCTCGACGTCGCCGTCGTCGTCACGCCCGCCGTCACCGGCGAACGGGATGCGGACATTGCGCGAAGGCACGACCGTCGAGATCGCGTGCTTGTAGATCATCTGGCTGACGGCGTTCTTCAAAAGCACCACGAACTGATCGAACGATTCGATCTGACCCTGTAGCTTGATGCCATTGACCAGGAAGATGGAGACCGGAACGCGCTCCTTGCGCAGCACGTTCAGAAAGGGATCCTGCAGAGACTGGCCTTTGGACATGGTGTTATCTCCTGTTGTGCAATATCGTTGTAATGGTGTCGACCGTGGCGACTTGCCAGTAAGGGGTCGAACACCTTGTGTTGTCGTCCAGACCGCATCGCCCTGGCGCACGGTCGTTGCCCGGTCCGGGGCACTCAGACCCGGGAAACTGCCCTAATCAGCCGCTCCGGTCCGCGGCTGGCCCGCCCGCCCCGCACCGTGATGCGCAGGCAGAGCCTTCATAAGTATACGCGCATATTCCAGAATTGTGCAGTGCACAGCGACCGGCCCGGACCTCAGCTACATCCGGTCGCCGCGAGCAATTTCAAGGCCTCGGACAGCCGATCGCCGGCCGGGTTCAACGGCTGTACGCCAGGCTCGGAGCGCAGCCAGGTGAGCTGGCGCTTGGCGTACTGGCGGGTGGCGATGATGGCCGCATCCCGCATCGTGGCCCAATCGAACTCACCGTCGAGGTGGCGCCAGACCTGCCGGTAGCCGACCGCGCGCATGGACGGCCGTTGGAGATTCAGATCCGGGCGTGAGCGCAGGGCGGCCACTTCGTCGACCAGCCCCGCGGCGAGCATCGCATCAAAGCGTTCGGCGATCCGCGCGGACAGCTGCTCACGATCGGCCGGCGGGACGACGAGTTTGATCAGCCGGAACGGCGCGTTCTCCCCGGCGCGCGCATGCAGCGCGGAGAGCGGTTCCCCGGTGAGCTGCCAGACTTCCAGCGCGCGCTGGATGCGCTGCGGGTCGTTTGGGTGAATGCGTTCGGCGCTGGCCGGGTCTACCGTGGCAAGCCGCGCATGCAGCGCCGCCCAGCCCTGCTCTGCGGCCTCGCGGTCCAGTTGCGCCCGCAGCCCGGGATCGGCCTCGGGCAGGTCCGCGAGGCCGCGTTCCAGGGCGCGGAAGTAGAGCATCGTGCCACCGACCAGCAGTGGCAACCGCCCGGCCGCGTGGCTGGCCTCGATCAGTGCCGTTGCGTCGGCGCGGAACCGGCCGGCCGAATACGCCTCGGCCGGGTCGCAGATGTCGATGAGCGCATGCGGCACTCGCGCGCGCAGTTCGACGGAAGGCTTGGCCGTCCCGATGTCCATGCCGCGAAAGACCTGGGCGGAGTCCACGCTGATCAGGTCGACGGACAACCGCGCATGCAGTGCGAGCGCAAGATCGGTCTTGCCCGCGGCGGTTGGCCCCATCAGGCAGACGACCGGCGGTCGCGCTTCGCCCGGGTTCATCGCCCGCGACGGAACAGCTTGTCGAGATCGCCGAGCGGCATCGCCAGCCAGGTCGGCCGGCCGTGGTTGCACTGGCCACTGCGTTCGGTCGCCTCGATATCGCGCAGCAGCGCATTCATCTCCTCGACCGCCAGCCGCCGGTTCGCTCGAACCGAGCCGTGACAGGCCATGGTCGCGAGGATCTCGTTTGCGGCATGTTCGATACGCGACGAGGCGCCGTGTTCGAGCAGATCGCCCAGCACATCGCGCACCAGCGCCTCGGCATCGGCCGCGTGCAGCAGGGCCGGGATGCTGCGCAACACGACCCGTTCCGGGCCGGCCCGATCCAGATCGAGACCCAGGGACCGCAAAGCGGCCTCGTTGCGTTCGACGAATTCGGCCTCGGCCGGCGCCACGGCGATGGTCTGCGGCAGCAGCAGCGGCTCGGCCCGCAGGGCGCCGGTCGCGAAGGCCGTCTTCATGCGCTCGTAGGTAATGCGCTCGTGCGCCGCATGCATGTCGACGATCACCAGCCCGTCGGCGTTCTGCGCGAGGATGTAGATGCCGTGCAGCTGCGCGATGGCGAAGCCCAGCGGCGGCGTGTCGGCATCGGGCGCAGACGGCAACGGCGGCATCGCCCCGGGTTGGCGCAGTGCTTCCGGTTCGCCGGAGTCCGGTTCACGCGCATAGGCCGCCGCCCATTCGCGGATGCCGAGTTCGAATCCGCCCTGCAGCGGGGCGCCACGCCCGTAGGTCACGCCACCCGCACGCCGGGCGGCGGTTGCGAGCGCCGAGTGTCCGGGCACCCCGGCGCCGGCGGCGGCCGCGGGATCGGCCAGTGCCGCGCCGACCGAACTGGCGATGAAGCTGTGAATCGCGCCGGAATCGCGGAACCGCACCTCGTGCTTGGTCGGATGCGCGTTCACATCCACGGCGGCAGGGTCCATTTCCAGAAACAGCACGGCGGCCGGCTGGCGACCGTGTTCGAGTACGTCGGCATAGCCCTGTCGCAGGGCATGCGAGAAGACCTTGTCGCGCACCATGCGGCCGTTGACGTAGGTGTGCAGCGAGTCCGCCTGGGCGCGCGAGTAGCTGGGCCGGGCGAGCCAGCCATACAGCGCCAGTCCCGCCTGCACCCGTTCGAACTCGAAGGCGTGCTCGGCGAAGGCCGCACCCAGCAACTGCTCCAGCCGCCGCCGCCGCGCGGTCGCATCCATTGCGGCGGGAAGATCCAGCACGGCGCGTCCGTCACGGACGAATCGCCAGGCCACCTCGGGCCGCGCGAGCGCGAGTCGCCGAATCAGCGTCTCGACATGGCCCGATTCGGTGCGCTCGCTGCGCAGAAACTTGCGCCGCGCCGGCGTATTGAAAAACAGGTCGCGGACCTCGACGCTGGTGCCCACCGGATGCGCGGCCGGCGCCGAATGCCCGTCCGCCAGACGCAGCCCGTGGCGGTCCGCGGCGGTACGCGAGACGAGTTCAAGATGCGAGACCGATGCAATGGCCGGCAGCGCCTCGCCGCGAAACCCGAGCGTGGCGACGTGTTCCAGATCCGCGAGACTGGCGATCTTGCTGGTCGCGTGGCGCTCGAGCGCCAGCGGCAGCTCGGCGGGCTCGATGCCCCGGCCGTCGTCGCGCACGCGGATGCGCCGCTGGCCGCCGTCCTCGATCTCGACCTCGATGCGCGTGGCGCCGGCATCCAGGCTGTTTTCGACGAGTTCCTTGACCACGGACGCCGGTCGCTCGACGACCTCGCCCGCCGCGATCTGGTCGATGAGCTGCGGCGCAAGGCGCGCGATCGGCATGGGTCCGCGCGTCGGCTCAGGGAATCGCGAGCGTCTGACCGGCGAGCAGCCGATCGCCGTTGAGCCCGTTGGCGCTGCGCAGTGCATCCACGCTGACCTGGTAGCGCCGTGCGATGGTCGAAAGCGTATCGCCGGCCACGACCCGGTGTTCGCGACCCATCGCCAGGGTTCCGGGCACCGGGTTGGCAGTGAAGTACCGGCGCACCCCGGCAAAGATGGCGCTGGCCAGTCGATCCTGGTGACGCGGGTCATTGAGGTGCCGCTCGTCGCTGCGGTTCGAGATGAACGCGGTTTCGACCAGCATCGACGGGATGTCCGGGGATTTCAGCACGACAAACCCGGCGCGCTGGACGGAACTCTTGTGCAGGCTTCCGACCCCGCCCAACTCGCTGAGGACGAAATCGGCGGCCTTCTGACTGGCCTCGGTCGTGGCGGTCTGCGAAAGGTCCAGCAGCACCGAGCGCAGCATGTCGTCCTTATCGTCGAGGGTCACACCGCCGACGAGGTCCGCCGCGTTCTCGCCCTCGGCCAGTCGGCGCGCGAACTCGCTGGAGGCACCACGCCGCGAGAGGGTGTAGACCGACGCACCGTGGGCGCCGCCGTGATTGACCGCGTCGGCATGGATGGAAACGAACAGGTCCGCGCGTTGCAGCCGGGCCTTTTCGAAGCGTTCGCGCAACGGGATGTAGTAGTCACCGTCGCGGATCAATACCGCACGCATCGACGGTTCGCGGTCGATCAGTGTCGCCAGACGCCGGGCGATCGCCAGCACGACGTCCTTTTCGTGTGTCCCCGCACGGCCGATCGCGCCCGGGTCGTCGCCACCGTGTCCGGCGTCCACGGCGATGACCAGCGCGCGGTGGGCACTGGCGTCGGCCGGTGCGCGCAGCACCGGCTCGGCAGGCCGCTGCTCCGGGTCGTAGAGATCCAGCACCAGCCGGTGTCCGTAGCGCTCGTTGGGTTTCAGCACAAGGGTGCGCGGCGCGACCGGGCGCTTCAGATCGAGCACGACCCGGATGCCCTCGTCGCCCCGTTTGCCGCTGCGAATCGCGGTCAGGATGCGGTCGTCGGCGCTGGGCTGTGGAAGCTCGGCCGCTAGATCCCCAGTGTCGATGTCCACGACCAGGCGGTCCGGTTCCTTGAGCGTGAACACGGTGTGCTCGACCGGCCCCGAGGTATCGAATACCACGCGCGTGTGATCCGGCGCATGCCACAGGCGCAGACCGTTGATGGTGATGGCCGCTGCCGGTCCACAGGCAAGCCAGGCACCGAACCCAAGCGCCAGCGCGGCACGCCGGCTAGAGCGCGGCGACGCAGCGCCCGGCGGCGGGGGATTCAGGCTCGATGAAAAATTTCCGGGCACTGCTGTCGATTTCGATCGTGATGCGCAGATCCGGCGGCGGTAGAAAGCCGGCACCGTGTTCGGGCCATTCGATGAACACGAGAGCCGTTGCATTGCCGCCGAGTTCCCGCACGCCAAGGTATTCGACCTCGGCCGGGTCCGCAAGCCGGTAGAGATCGAGGTGCGCGGCGCTCACGCCCTCGATCGCGTAGGTTTCCAGTAACGTGTAGGTCGGGCTGCGGACAGCGCCCGTATGCCCGCGCGCGCGAAGCCACGCACGCACCAGACTGGTCTTGCCACTGCCCAGCGCGCCGTGCAGATAGACCACCCCGACCCGGCAATGTTCGGCGAGCCGCACCGCGAGGGCCTCGGTGTCGGCCTCGGTGGCGGCGCGGAAGGTTTTCGGCCTCAAGCAATTCTCATTCGCGCGGATTGGTCAGGCGCCGCAGCCACGGCAGCAGATCACTGGCGATCAGCCCACGCTCGCCGCCGATCGCCGCGGCCCGATCGCCGGATGCGGCATGCAGCGCGACGCCCGCCTCGGCGGCATCGCCGGGGTCGAGCCCCTGCGCGATCAGTGCCGCGATAACGCCCGTCAGAAGATCACCGACGCCGCCCGTGGCCATGCCCGGATTGCCATCGCTGCACACCCCGACCGGGCGATCCGGCGCGCCCTGCACGATCGACCCTGCACCCTTGAGCACGCAGACACCGCCGAAGCGTTCCTGCAACCGGCGTGCGGCCGCGAACCGATTGCGCTGAATGGCGGCAATGTCACACCGCAGCATCCGGGCAGCCTCGCCGGGATGCGGCGTCAGCACCCAGTCCGACCGCTGCTCCGGACGCGCGGCGAGCAGATTCAGCGCATCGGCATCCGCGACGATCGGCCTGCCGGCATCGAAGGCCTTGCGCAGCAGCGCCTGGGCCCATCGGGTCAAGCCAAGCCCGGGCCCTATGGCGACGACGCTGGCGCGCGCGAGCAGCGGATCCAGGCGCGCGGGGTCGTCGACTCCGACGCACATGAGTTCCGGTCGGGCCGCGGCGATCAGGCCCGCGTGGGCATCGCGCGTGGCGAGCGTGACCAGGCCGGCGCCCGTGCGCAGCGCGGCCTCGCCCGCCAGCCGGATCGCACCCTGGTAGCCGAGGTCGCCGCCGATCAGCAGACAGTGACCGAACTGCCCCTTGTGCGCGGAACGCCGCCGACGCCCGAGAAACCGTTCGAACTTCGGCCAGTCCAGGCGGCGTGCCGCGAGGATTTCACGCGCGTAGATGCGCGCCGGCACCTCGAGCGAGGCGAAGTGGATTTCACCGCAGCAATCGGGCCCGTCGCCCGTGAACATGCCCTGCTTCAGCGCGATGAAGCTCACGGTCTGGGCCGCCTGCACCGCAGTGCCCATGATGACGCCGGAGTCCGCATGCAGACCCGACGGGATGTCCAGCGCCAGGATCGGCGCGAAGTGCTGGTTCATCGCCGTGATGCACTGCGCCCAGTCGCCGGTGACTTCGCGTTCCAGACCGATGCCTAGCAGAGCATCGACGATGACATCCACATCGCGCGGCAGGCTGCCGTCGAAATGCAGCAGTTCACCACCGCCATCCAGATAGGCCGTGCCGGCAGCCAATGCCGTGGGCGGCATGCGCCCGACCTGCCCCAGCTGGACGACCCGCACGGAAAATCCATCCCTGCGTGCAAGACGCGCAACGACGAAGCCATCGCCGGCATTGTTGCCGGGCCCGCACACGATCAGGATCCGCCCCGCCGAGGGCCAGCTCTGGCGCAGGCGCGAATACGCCGCGCGACCGGCCCGCTCCATGAGTTCGCGTGCCGGGATGCCGCATTCTTCGATCGCGATGCGGTCGAGCTCGCGCACCTGTGCACTGCGGTACAGTGCGTAGGGCAGCTTGTCCGACTGCGGCAAGGTTCTTTCTGCCGCCGCGGCCTGAGCGTCGGCGGCCATCGTCTCAGCGGGGGTGGCCACGGTCATACCTGCGTCGAAAGATACCTGCTTGCTCGAAGTACGGCATTTAAGTGATTGTTCTTTATTGACAATGCTAATGCAATCCCAAGGCTGTTCATAGCAGACTCCCGCACGATATGGAACCTGCCCCGAAACAGGCGCAGACCGCACGGCGTCCCGCGCCCGACGAACACGCCCACTGGGCCGCGCTGGCGCGAGACATCCACCGCTGGGGACGCCAACTCGGCTTCGCTGAGCTCGGGATCACCGACACCGATCTGGGACCGGCCGGCGATCGCCTGAATACGTGGCTCGCCGCCGGCCTGCACGGCGAGATGGGCTACATGGCCCGCCACGGCAGGCGACGCACTGACCCGGCGGAACTCGTTGCGGGCACGCTGCGGGTGATCTGCGTGCGGGTCGACTACCGCACAGCGCAGGCCCGGCCGGGCGCGGAGGTCATCGACGACCCCGCACGGGCATTCGTTGCACGCTACGCACTGGGCCGCGATTATCACAAGCTGATCCGCGGTCGCCTGCAACGGCTGGCCACCCGTATCGAGGCTGCGATCGGTCCGTTCGGTTACCGCGCGTTCGCCGATAGCGCGCCGGTCATGGAAAAACCGCTCGCCGAGAAGGCCGGGCTCGGCTGGATCGGCAAGCACACGAACCTGCTTCATCGGGACGCCGGGTCGTGGTTCCTGCTCGGTGAGCTGTTCGTTGACCTGCCACTTCCGATTGACCGGCCCGCGAGCGCGCATTGCGGCTCCTGCCAAGCCTGCGTGGACGCCTGTCCGACCGCGGCGATCATCGGCCCGCCGTGGCGCGTGGATGCACGCCGCTGCATCAGCTACCTGACGATCGAACTGGACGGCCCGATCCCGGAACCGCTGCGCGCTGCGATCGGCAACCGCGTGTTTGGCTGTGACGACTGCCAGCTGGTCTGTCCGTTTAACCGTGAATCGGCCCTCGCGACGCTGGCGGATTTCGCACCCCGCCATGGTCTGGACAGCACGACGCTGGTCGAACTGTTCGCGTGGTCCGAGGCCGAATGGCTGGAACGCACCGCCGGCAGCGCGCTGCGACGAACCGGCTACGTCGGCTGGCTGCGCAATCTCGCCGTGGGACTCGGCAATGCCCCGGTCTCTGGCACAGTCCTGGCCGCGTTGCGCCGCCGGGAAAATCACCCCTCCGCGCTGGTGCGCGAACACGTCGCTTGGGCACTGGCGCGCCAGTGCCGCGGCTCGATCCGGTAGAATCGCCCGCCAACTTTCCGCGTACCGGGCCGATGCTGCGATTTTTCCTGCTTTTTCTGTTGATTCAGGCGGTATTGTTCGTCGGCGAACTCACGCCGTTCGGACAGCGCTGGGTCGTGGAGCCGTGGACCGGGCTGGTCGCGGCGGCAAGCGCGACCCTGGTGACCATGTTCGATCCGGACGTGGTCTCCTATGGGAAGATCCTGCAGCACACGAAGAACCATTTCGCCGTTTCGATCGAAGCCGGCTGCAACGGCATCGAGGCGAGCATCGTGCTGCTGGCGGCGATTCTCGCCTTTCCTTCCACGTGGAAACACAAGTTTTACGGATTGCTCGCGGGCTTCGCGGCGATCCATGTACTGAACCTGGTGCGCGTGATCAGCCTGTTCTACATCGGCCAGTGGAACATGGACGTCTTTGAATGGGCGCACCTGTATCTGTGGCAGGCCCTGATCATGCTGGACGCGCTGATCGTGTTCCTGATCTGGCTGCGGCTGCTGCCGAAGGAGCCGGAACAAACGCAAACCCCGTCCGCGGGCGATTCCACGCCCGAATCCGCGCAGGCCTGAAACCATGTCCGACGACAAGCCCGGCATTCATCGCTTTCTGCTGCGTGTCGTGATCTGGCTGCCGCTCGCATTTGCGGCCTGGTACCTGTTCGCGCCGGCGCTGATTCGCCCCGTGGTGTTCGTCACCGACTGGGTGCTATCGACCTTCATGCCGCAGGTGATCACGGAGATCGGTCAGCAGGGCAACCGGCTGCGGGTGGTCACGGCACTTGGCGACGGCGCCGGCTCGCGCATCGGCTTTGCGCTGAATCCGCTGATGTACGGTTACAGCCTGCCGCTGCTGGCGGCGCTGATCCTGGCGGTTCCGGAATCGCTGAACGACAAATGGGGCAAGCTGCTCTGGGGCGTGCTGCTGCTGGTGCCCGTGCAGGCCTGGGGCCTGAGCTTCGAAGTGCTCAAGGTCATCGCACTGAAGTTGCCGGTCGCCACGACCGCGGCCGTCGGCATCACCGACACGGCTCGAGAATTCATCGCGCTGGGTTACCAGTTCGGTTACCTGATCCTGCCGGCGGTTTCGCCGCTGGTCATCTGGCTGGCGCTGTACCGGAACTTCGTCGGCGATCTGGTGCCTCAACTTGCCGCGACCCGACGCGGGAAATGATGATCACGCGGTGGCCCGCTGCGATCAGCTCAGCCCCTGTACGAACAGCCGCTCGCGGTAAAACCGCAGCTCCTCGATGGATTCCAGGATGTCGTCCAGCGCCTGATGCCGAGCCGACTTGCGAAAGCCCGCAGTCGCCTGCGGCGCCCAGCGCCGCGCGAGTTCCTTGAGCGTACTGACATCGAGATTGCGATAGTGGAAAAACCCCTCGAGCCTGGGCATCCAGCGCGCCAGAAAGCGCCGGTCCTGGCAGATGCTGTTGCCGCACATCGGCGAGCTGCCGGGCAGACACCACTGCTCGAGAAATGCAATCGTCTGCGCTTCGGCGGACGCCTCGTCGATCGTGCTCTCGCGCACACGTGCGACGAGGCCGGACGCACCGTGATGCGTGCGGTTCCATTCGTCCATCGCGGCCAGCGTGGCGGCCGGTTGATGCACGGCCAGCACCGGGCCCTGTGCGATCGGTTTCAGTTCACTGTCGGTCACGATGGTGGCGATTTCGATGATCCGGTCGTTCAGCGGATCGAGCCCGGTCATCTCGAGATCGATCCAGATCAGGTTTTCCGTGCTTTGCATCATCGTCGGCGGGTATTCGCGGGTGGCCTGGAATCGGGCCGTGATTCTAGCCGCTTGGCCAAGCAGTGTGCTTGCGCATCATGAGTGAATTCGGCGTGACTGTGACGTTTGCGGTCGCGCTGGCGGCCACGACGATCGTGCAGATCTGGCTGGCATCGCGACAGCTCGGACATCTCGCGCGACACCGCGACCGCGTGCCCGCACGTTTCTCCGACGAGATCTCGCTGGCCGATCACCAGCGCGCCATCGCCTACGGGATCGAAAACACCCGGCTCGGGATGATCGATCTCGTGTTCGGCGCTCTGGTCCTGCTCGGCTGGACACTCGGCGGCGGGCTGGCCTGGCTGGATGTCTTCTGGCGGACCTACCAGTTCGGCACACTTGGAACCGGTCTGGCCGTGCTGCTGTCCGTGCTGCTGATCAACGGTGCTCTCGCCGTGCCGATGAATGCATGGCAGACATTCGTGACTGAAAAGCGCTTCGGATTCAACCGCACGACCCCGATGCTGTTCATTCGCGATCTGGTGGTTGGAACCTTGCTGATGCTGGCGCTCGGCACGCCGCTTGTCGCTCTGCTGCTGTGGTTGATCGACGCCCTCGGTGACCGTTGGTGGATCGCCGGGGCGCTGGTGTGGATCGCCTTCACGCTGCTGATGACCTGGCTGTATCCGGCCGTGATCGCACCGCTGTTCAATCGGTTTCGCGGCCTCGACGATGCCGATCTCGCCGCGCGCCTGGGCGAGCTTCTGCAACGCTGTGGATTTCGCGACCGCGGCGTCAAGGTCATGGACGGTTCGCGCCGCTCCGCGCACGGCAATGCGTTCTTCACGGGTTTCGGGCGCAACAAACGCATCGTGCTGTTCGACACGCTGCTCGAGCGCCTCGAAGGCGACGAGATCGAGGCCGTGCTCGCGCACGAACTCGGCCATTTCCGGCTGCATCACGTCACCCGACGTCTGCTCGGCATCGCCGGACTCGCGGTCGCACTGTTCGCACTCGCCGCATATCTCATCGAAAGCCCGGCGTTCCAGCGCGGCCTCGGCGTCGAGCTGCCGTCGCAGTATCTCGGGCTGGTCCTGTTCATCCTCGTTGCGCCCGTCGCGATGGTCTTGTTGCAGCCGCTGTTCTCCTGGCTCAGCCGGCGCGACGAATTTGCCGCGGACGCGTTCGCGGCCCGACATGCCAGGGCACGCTCTCTGATCAACGCCCTGGTCAAGCTCTATCGTGACAACGCGTCCTCGTTGACCGTCGACCCACTGTATTCGGCGTTTCATCACAGTCATCCGCCGGCATCCCAGCGCATCGATCGGCTTGCCGGACTTGAATCCGCCTGACAGCCCGACTCGCCGCCGGCCAGCGTTACCCGAACAATGTCGCCCCCACCCGCCCCCTGGAGCCCTCGTATGTCGACTCTTCGCGATCTCATCGGCCTGTCGGCCGCGCTCGTCGTGGCGACCGCAGCCGGACCTACCGCGCTTGCGGCCGATGGCAAGACATTGCACGACGAAAACTGCATGCACTGTCACGACAGTTCACCGTACACCCGCGCCAGCCGCAGGGTTACGACGCGCGATGCGCTGCACGCGCAGGTCGGCCGGTGCGAACAGTCACTGGGACTGAAATGGTTCGAGGACGACATCGTCGCCGTGGTCGACCATCTGAATGCCAGCTACTACAAGTTCCCCGCCGCACGCTGACAACGCCGTCGTTCGCGGCACCGTGGTCGTACGCCACGGTTCGCAGGCGATCGTTGAAACAGAGAACGGCGAGCGCCTCGACTGTCTGCTCCGCCGCAGTTCGGACGACCTGGTCGCCGGAGATCGGGTCGAGTGTCGTGTCACCGGCGACGGCACGGCGGTCATTGAACGGCTGCTGCCCCGAAACAATCTCCTGGAACGCATCACCGCCAGCGGTCGATCCCGGCCACTGGCGGCGAATCTCACCCAGCTCGTGATCGTCGTCGCCGTCGAACCGGCGACCCCGTTGTCTCTGATCGACCGCTACCTGGTCGCGGCGGAGAACCAGCGGCTGCGGGCCGTCATCGTGCTGAACAAGAGCGATCTGCCCAAGGCCGGTGAGGTGGCGGACACACTGGCCGGGTACCCGGAGATCGGCTACGAGCTGATCCGGGTTTCGGTTCCAGAGCGCCTGGGATGGAACACCCTGCTGGATTCCCTGCATGCTCAGGTCAGCGCATTCGTGGGCGTATCCGGTGTCGGCAAGTCGTCCATCGTCGCCGAACTGCTGGGCGATGATTCCATCCGCACCGGCGCCGTTTCGCAGGCGACTGGGATCGGCCGCCACACGACGACCGAAACCGTCCGCTATCGGCTTGAACCGCAGGACGGCGCGCTGATCGATTCGCCCGGCGTGCGGAGCTTTCGGCTCGGAACCCTCGAACGCAGCGAGGTCGCACGCGGGTTCCGCGAGTTTCGTCCGTTCCTGGGGCGCTGCCGGTTCAGGGACTGCCGACATCTCGAAGAGCCTGGCTGCGCCGTACGAGAGGCCGCCGAGGAAGGCCAGATCACCCGGCAGCGGCTCGAGAGCTTTTGGCAAATCGCCGCAGAACTGGCGCCGTAAACTGTGAACCAGTTCACAAAACCGGCGAAAGTATCGCGGTCATACACCGCTACACCCTTACAGAATCCCGCCCGTTTTGCCAGACTTCCTCTCTGAGCACGGAGAGCGCGCGTTTTGGGGGCGCGCCCGAACCGCAGCTCTTGAATGGACTCGCCACGACCGAAACAGGTCGCAACAGTCCGGACGGATACTGGCCGGGCGACCTACTTACTACAAAGCCCGAGGTGGCCGAAATGAGTGTGCATCGAGTTGAGCATCCCCTGCTGGCCGTTGTGGCGGCCAGCCTGATCTTCTCCGCCAGCCAGACCGCAATCGCCGACGAAGCGCTCGTGTGGGTGGGCTGTGGTATCTCGAAGAAGGCGTACGTCGAAGCCCTCGCAAAGGGTTACGAGGCGCGTACCGGCCAGAAAATCATCATCGACGGCGGCGGGGCGACACGCGGCATCCGCGAGGTCTCCTCGCAGAAGGCCCACATCGGCGGCAGCTGCCGGCACTCCCTGTACGGTGAGGGCGCCGAGGCCAACACGCGGCTCGCGCCTGTTGGCTGGGACGCACTGGTGGCGATCGTGCATCCGGGCAATCCCGTCGACAGCCTGACCATCGACAACCTGCGCGACATCTATCTCGGCAAGGTTTCGAACTGGAAACAGGTCGGCGGCCCGGATCGCCCGCTGAAGCTGTACTTCCGCAAGGGCAAGGTCTCGGGTGTCGGTTACACGATCCGCCAGCTGATCTTCGACAACGTCAACCAGGAGTTCGTCGGCGGGCAGGAATTCGCCTCGACCGGGCCACTGGAAAAGGCGCTGGAGGCCGATCCGGAAGCCATCGCGATGACCGGTATTTCCAGCGCGCGCAAGCGCAACGTCAAGATTCTCGCGCTGAACGGCAAGGAGCCGAGCTACGAGAACGTGCGCAGTGGCGCCTACCTGCTCTATCGCCCACTGTATCTCGCGTACAATCCTGACAACCCGCGGGTCGGTGACGTAAAGAAATTCATCGAATTCGCCTACAGCGACGAAGGCCAGGAGATCATGCGCAAGAACGGTACCGTGCCCTATCTGGAGGCAACCAACCTGTTCGCGCGCACGCTCGCCGAGCGTCTGACCGCGCAGCGCACCGGCGGCCTGTGACCAAAGCAACCAGCGTCAGTTCACTGGGCGCCAGCCTGCTGCTGGCGCTGGTTGCCGTTACTCCGGCGCGCGCCGCCGAGGTACGCGAATACGACGTCGAAATCATCATCTTCGCGCACGTCGCCGGGCTGTTGGCCGGCGAGGAACGGACCATGGTCGAGCCTGCCGGGTTTCAGGGCTTGCCGCAGACCATCGAGCCCCTGCCCCTCCCGACGACGATCGCAGCACCCCAATACCCCCAGATGCTGCCCGGGCAGCTCACGCTCGGGGCTGCCGCCAGCGCGATCAGCGCGAACGGCGCCTATCGGCTGCTGCGGCATTTTGGCTGGCGTCAGGACGCACAGACCAGCTCACCGGTACCGGTAATCGACGTCCAGCCGCTGCGTTTCGGTCTACAGACCTATCGACTGGACGGCCAGATCCGCGTTGAACGCAAGCGGTTCCTGCATGTGAACACCGAACTCAGCCTGAGCGGCAGCAGTCTGGACCCGAACGCCGGAACCGAGCGGTTTGAAATGAACGCGCATCGCCGAATGCGCAGCAGCGAGACCCATTATCTGGATCATCCCGTGCTCGGCATCATCGTGCGGGTCACCCCGGTGAGCGAAGGCGAGAACGCGTAGCGCCGGCGGCTAGAGGATTATCAGAGCCCTTTTCTTCGCCACCCCTGCCCCAGGGCCTCCAGCACCCGTCCGGCCGTGTGCATCGCCGAGGCGAGCACGCCGTGAATTTCGTCCATCGTGATCTCGCCGCCCAGTCCCGCGGCGCGGTTCGAGACCACGGCCAGCGTCGCGTAACAAAGTCCGGCCTCGCGGGCCAATGCGGCCTCGGGCATGCCGGTCATCCCGACCAGGTCACAGCCATCGCGCGCCAGCCGGCGAATCTCGGCCGCAGTCTCCAGTCGCGGACCCTGCGTCGCGCCGTAGACCCCGCCGTCGACCAAGGCCACACCCGCGGCCGCACCCGCTGCCAGCAGCGCCGCACGCAGCTCTGCGCAATACGGTTCGGTGAAGTCGAAGTGGCTGTCCGGTGCAAGCACGGTTGAAGCGAATGCGTGCTCCCGGCCCCAGGTGTAGTCGATCAGCTGGTCGGGCACCACCAGGGCGCCAGCGCCGCAATTCGGGCCAATTCCACCGACTGCGGCCACGGCCACCACATGGGTCGCGCCGGCCTCGCGCAGTGCCGCGATGTTGGCGCGATAGTTGATCGCGTGCGGCGGAATGCTGTGAGCGGTCCCGTGCCGGGCCAGAAACAGGACGGGCAGTCCGCCGAGCCTTCCACTCGCAAGTGGCGCCGAGGCCGGACCGAACGCCGTGACCGGTGCGGCGTCGGTGAGCGGCTCGAAGCCCGTAATCGCGTCAAGCCCCGTGCCCCCGATGAGGGCGAGGCGCGGCGTTGATTTGCCGTGCGATCCCATGCCGACTCAGCTGTCCGCGAGACTCGCGGCAAAGATCCCTGGCGCGTTTCGAAACCAGCCCTTGTAGTCCATGCCGGCGCCGAAGACATAGCGGTCCGGCACCTCCAGGGCGAAAAAATCCGCCTCGCAGGCCGGCGGCTGCGCGCGATTCTTGCGCACCAGCACCGCCGAAACGACCTCGGCCGCCCCGGCTTCCAGGAGCTGCGCGCGCAGCACATCCAGCGTGATGCCTTCGTCCAGAATGTCGTCGAGCAGCAGAATGCGCGCACTTCCAATCTCAGTCGCCGGGTGTGCCCGCCACTTGAGCTGGTCGCCGCCCAGCCGCTCGCGATAGCGCGAGGCGTGGACGTAGTCCTGTCGCACCGGCGCCGTGAGCTGGCCCAGCAGTCGCCCGGCGAATACGACCCCGCCGTGCAGTACGCACATCGCGGTCCAGACCTCGGTGCCCAGACGCGCGTTCACCCGCCCGGCGAGTGTGCTGATTGCCGTGCCGATCTCGGCATCCGTGTACAGGCGCTCGGCGCGCGCAAGCACGCCGGCCAGTTCGGCGTTGGGCGCGCCGATCAGCACCTTGCCGCCGCCAGCATCAGCCGTTTCATCTCGGCGACGGCCGGACCCAGCCCGGTGAACAGCGCGCGCGCGACGATCGCGTGGCCGATGTTCAGCTCGCTCACTCCGGGCAGCGCCGCGACGTCGGTGACGTTGTGGTAATCGAGCCCGTGTCCGGCATTCACGATCAGGCCCAGACCCAGTCCGTAGTCGACGGCGTCCGCCAGCCGCGCGAGTTCCTGCGCGCGCGCCGTACCGGGCGGCGCGTCGGCGTACTGCCCGGTGTGCAGTTCGATCACGGGCGCGCCAACCGCCTTCGCCGCATCGAGCTGATGGCGATCGGCGTCGATAAACAGCGACACCCGCACACCGGCCTCGGCGAGACGGGCACAGACGGCGGTGAGTGCGTCGCGCTGTCCGGCCACGTCGAGTCCGCCCTCGGTCGTCAGTTCTTCGCGGCGTTCGGGCACCAGACAGCAGTCGGCGGGCCGGATCCGGCAGGCGACGTCGACCATCTCCGCCGTGGCGGCCATCTCCAGGTTCACGCGCGTCTGCACGCTGGCGGCGAGCATTTCGACATCGCGCAGCTGGATGTGGCGGCGGTCCTCGCGCAGATGCACCGTGATTGCATCCGCGCCCGCCTGCTCTGCGAGCAATGCGGCATGCAGTGGTTCAGGGTAGCGCGTGCCACGCGCCTGACGCAGGGTCGCGACGTGATCGATGTTGACGCCGAGTTTCATGGCTGGAGTTCGGGAGGTTGGTCCGGGGCCGCGCAGTGTACCGCCATGCATGCACCCCCGTGCTCAGCGGGTCGGCGATCGCGCCATGTGCGCGCCGCGCAGCAGCGCGCGACTGGCCAGCGGCCGGCCATCGAGCAGAATATCGATCGCTGCGCGCGTCAGCGCGCGCACGGCCGCAAGATCGGCATCGGCGATCTCGCCGCGGGCGAAGTCCAGCAATGCCCTGCCCGGCAGGTGCGAAGCACCGACCTGGCCCGCCCCGTCCGGCACGGGTCCAAAATCCGCTCGGTAGCAATACTGCGCATCGGCCTGGAGCAAACGGCCCGTGACGGCGTCGCGATCCAGCACCAGCGCGTAACCGAGTTCACCGAGCATATCGCGCTCGAACAGTCGCAGGCTGCGGGCCAGGTCAGCCGAACTCCCGGCCACCGCGATGCCTTCCAGCGCCCGACCATAGACATCGAACAGCGCCTCGTGCGCCTCGTGGGCCGGAAGCAGCCGGGTGAGAAGTTCGTTCAGATAGAAGCCGCAGGCCAGCGCCTCGCCCTGGAGCAGATACGCCGCGCCAGCGGCCTCCGCGGTGCGCAGGGTTCGCACCTCGCCACGCCCGTGCAGATCGATCAGCAGCGGCACGAACGGCTGCAACAGCGCGCGCTGGCGCGAGCGGGCCGATCGGGCGCCACGCGCGACGACACTGACCCGGCCGTGCGCCCTCAGCAGACAGTCGAGCAGCAGGCTGGTTTCCCGGTAGGCGCGCGCATGCAAAACCCAGGCGACTGCAAGCGTGCCGGGCGGGTTGGACAAGCCCTACTCCGAGTAACCGAACTGCGCCAGTGCCCGCTCGTCGTCGGACCAGCCTTCGCGCACGCGCACCCAGGTGCGCAGCACGACCTTGCGATCGAGCAGCCGCTCGAGTTCCGCGCGTGCACGGGTACCAGCGCGCTTCTGCACGGCGCCCTGGTGACCGATGACGATCGCCTTCTGGCTCTCACGCTCGACCCAGATGACTGCGTCGATGTGGGCGGTCCGGCCGTTGTCGTCATAGCGCTCGAGTTCCACGGTCAGCGCGTAGGGAATTTCGCGGTCGAGTTGCGTAATGAGCTTTTCGCGCAGAATCTCGGCGATCTGGAACCGCACCGGCCGATCGGTCACTTCACCGTCCGGGAACAGCAGCGGTCCGGGCTGCGCGCGAGCAGCGAGCAGATCGAGCAGCCGATCGACATTGGTTCCGTCGCGGGCCGCGAGCGGAATCCAATCCGCGGCACTGAATTCGGCGGCGCGATCGCCGAGGTATGGCAGGAGCTTCGTCTTGTCCGCCACGCGGTCGACCTTGTTGACCGCAACGATGACCGGCGCGGTCTGGCCGGACAGACGCTCGGCGACCGCGCGGTCTTCTTCCGTCCAGCGCAGCGCCTCGATCAGCCAGACGATGGCATCGACATCCTGCATGGCGCCGGCCGCCGCACGATTCAGCACGCGATTGATCGCGCGCGGTTCCTGCACGTGCAGGCCCGGGGTGTCCACGAACACGAGCTGGGCGCCGCCATGTTCGACGACGCCATGAATCAGGTGGCGGGTGGTCTGCGGTCGGCGCGTGGCGATCGACACCTTCGTGCCGACCATTGCATTGAGCAGTGTGGACTTGCCCACGTTCGGCCGACCGACCAGGGCGACGTAGGCGCTGCGTGTGGTCTGGTCAGTTGCCATCCGCGCCCCCCTCCGCACCAAGGTGCAAGAGCATGGCCGCGGCAGCGCTCTGCTCGGCCTTGCGCCGGCTTGATCCCGGAGCGCGCTCGACCAGGTCAGCGTCCGTCAGCCGACACTCAACGACAAAACGCATGCGATGATCCGGGCCGCTGGTTTCGACCAGATCATACGCCGGCAGCGCGCGACCGGATGCTTGCAGGTGTTCCTGCAGGCGCGTTTTTGGATCCTTGAGTTCGCCGCTGGCTGCAACCTCGTCGATCAGGTCGCCATAGGCCGACAGCACGAAATCACGCGCTGCTTCGAAGCCGGCATCCAGATAGACCGCCGCGATCAGCGCCTCGAAGGCATCGGCCAGAATCGACTCGCGCCGAAACCCGCCACTCTTCAGTTCGCCCGGACCGAGCCGCAGATCGCCGCCGATTTCGAGTTCACGCGCCAGCTTCGCGAGGGTCTCGCGCCGCACCAGCGTCGCTCGCAGACGGCTCAGGCGCCCTTCGCTGGCGCGGGGCTGGCGTTCGAACAGCGCCTGGGCAACAAACAGCCCGAGCAACGCATCGCCGAGAAACTCGAACCGTTCGTTGTTCGCGCTGCCGGCACTGCGGTGGGTGAGCGCCTGCTCCAGCAGTTCGGGAGTGCCGAACCTGTGGCCGATACGCGCGCCCGACGACCCGCGCTCCGCGCTCAACGACGCGGTTCGACCGAAACGGTGTGGTTCAGCCGCACGGCGACATCCAGATTGCCGAAGATGTTCTCGCGCGAGTCGATATCAACGGTGACGTCGTAGCCGGTGCGGGTCTTGACGATCTTGACGTCCTCCCGCTTGAGGTCCCACACGTAATTGATCTTCAGACGCTTTTCCATTAGCTTGCGAATCTCGTCCGAACCGCGGTCGAGTTGCAGCGGCTCGTCCTTCAGCGACTCCATGACTTCCTTGATCCGGTAGTGATCCATGTAGATCGGGATGATCTTCAGACCCAGCAGAACGAAGAAGCCGATCAGGAACAAAATCACCAACCAGCCGAGCGCGGTGACACCGCGTTGCCGATGCAAGGAAACCATGTCGATCGTCCTCCAGATGCGTCGTGTGCCGAGCCGCGAGAATAGCAAATCCGTCGCAGCGCGAATGCGACCGGTAGCGCTAGCGGATGCTGTTGCCGATGCGGCTCCAGTCGACCCAGCTGTCACGCTGCGAGTCGAAATTCATCCAGATCATGAATGCACGTCCGACCAGATTCTCGTCCGGCACGGTGCCCCAGCAACGGCTGTCGGAACTGCCGTCGCGATTGTCGCCCATCGCAAAATACTGACCCGGCGGGACGATGAACGGACGGTTGAACAGCACCAGACACTGGCCGGGAAAATCCGCCGCGCGGGGCTGGACAAGAATGTCGTGCTCCACGCCCAGCAGGTTTTCGCGGCGACGCTGCACTCCGCTGTCGCGCCGGTCACTGCCCTGCCCGACGTAGGTGTCCACCATGCTCTGCGGCATCGGCTCACCGTTGATGAACAGGGTCTTGTTGCGATATTCAATGCGGTCGCCCGGCACCCCGACGATGCGTTTGATGTAGTCGGTGCGCGGGTCCAGCGGATAACGGAACACCACGACATCGCCGCGCTCGGGTGCGCCGATCTCGATGATCTTCCTGTCGATCACCGGCAACCGGATGCCGTAGGTGAACTTGTTGACGAGGATGAAATCGCCGATCAGCAGCGTCGGCAGCATGGACCCGGACGGGATCCGGAACGGTTCGACCAGAAACGACCGCAACGCAAACACGATTGCGAGCACCGGAAACAGCGCGCGCGAGTACTCGACCAGCGTGCCTTCCTTGCGCTGACCACGCCGCTTGCGCAGCCACAGCTTGTCGGCGAGCCAGACGATGCCGGTGCCGGCCGTCGCAATAAACAGGATCAGGGCAAAATTCATTCAATCGTCTCCGTGGGCCTGGAGTGGTCGTGCCGACGACCGCTTCACGAGTCGCCGACCTTGAGTACGGCGAGGAACGCTTCCTGCGGAACCTCGACGCGACCCAGTTGTTTCATGCGCTTCTTGCCAGCCTTCTGCTTTTCGAGCAGCTTGCGCTTGCGCGTCACGTCGCCGCCGTAGCATTTCGCCGTGACGTTCTTGCGCAGCGCCTTCACGGAAGACCGCGCGATGACGTGCGAGCCGATGGCTGCCTGGATTGCGACCTCGAACATCTGCCGCGGAATCAGCTCGCGCAGGCGTTCGGTCAGCTCGCGTCCGCGGCGCTGCGCCTGTTCGCGATGCACAATGATCGAAAGCGCATCGACCCGGTCGCCGTTGATCAGCACATCGAGCTTGATCAGCGGTGCGGGCTGGAAACGCTTGAGTTCGTACTCGTACGAGGCATAGCCGCGGCTGACGGATTTCAGTCGGTCGAAGAAGTCCATCACGACCTCGTTCATCGGAATCTCGAACGTCGCCTGCACCTGATTGCCGGCGTAGTGCAGACGCTTCTGCATGCCGCGCTTTTCGACGACCAGTCCGATCACCGCGCCCAGATGCTGCTGCGGCACCAGGATATTGGCCTCGATGATCGGCTCGCGCACCTCGACGATCCGTGAGACATCCGGCAGGTCCGAGGGATTGTGCACCTCGATGACCTCGCCGCCCGTGACCACCACCTCGTAGAGCACTGTCGGCGCCGTGGTGATCAGGTTCAGGTTGTATTCGCGTTCCAGGCGCTCCTGGACGATTTCCATGTGCAGGGTTCCGAGAAACCCGCAGCGAAAGCCAAAGCCCAGCGCCGCGGAGGTCTCCGGCTCGTAAACCAGCGCCGAGTCGTTCAGCCTGAGCTTGGCCAGCGCCTCGCGAAAATCCTCGTACTGGTCGGACTCGATCGGGTAGAGCCCCGCGAACACCCGCGGCTTGATCGCGCGGAAACCCGGCAGCGCCTTGGAAGCTGGCCGGGAAGCCTCGGTGATCGTGTCGCCGACCGGCGCGCCGCCAATGTCCTTGACGCCAGCGATCAGAAAGCCGACCTCGCCCGCGCCGAGTTCGTCGCGTGTGACGCGCTTGGGCGTGAAGATGCCGACCGATTCGACCTGGTAATCGCGCCCGGCCGCCATGATGCGGATGCGCTGGCGCGGCCGGATCACGCCATCCACGACGCGGATCAGCGAAATCACGCCGACGTACGGGTCGAACCACGAGTCGACGATGGACGCCTTCAGCGGCGCGTCCGGATCGCCGACCGGCGGCGGAATGCGCGCGACGAGCTGCGCGAGCAGGTCCGGGACACCGACGCCGGTTTTCGCGCTGACGCGCACGGCATTGCCGGCCTCGATGCCGATGATGTCCTCGATCTCGCGCGCAACACGCTCTGGCTCGGCGGCCGGCAGATCAATCTTGTTCAGGACCGGCACGACCTCCAGACCCTGATCGATCGCCGTGTAGCAGTTCGCGACGCTCTGCGCCTCGACACCCTGCGCGGCGTCGACGACCAGCAGCGCACCCTCGCAGGCCGCCAGCGAACGCGAGACCTCGTAGCTGAAGTCCACGTGTCCCGGCGTGTCGATGAAGTTCAGCTCGTACTCGACGCCGTCCGGCGCCGGCCAGCGCAGCGATACGGCCTGCGCCTTGATCGTGATGCCGCGCTCGCGCTCGATATCCATGGAATCGAGCACCTGCTCCGCCATCTCGCGCTCGCTGAGCCCGCCGCAGATCTGAATGAAGCGGTCGGCCAGCGTCGACTTGCCGTGGTCGATGTGCGCGATGATCGAGAAGTTGCGGATGTGCTGCATGGCGTCGGCGCGCCGATGACGGCGCCGCTATGGATGATTTATGTCGTTAAATTACAGTAAGTTACGAGTATTTTTTCGTGCGGAATCGCGACCCAGCCGCAGGCCGGGTTCGCTCGCAAAACGCGCGATCATACCGTGCCATCGGCATCGCCGGACAATTCCCGCAGCAGTTCCGGCGTCAGCCGGAAACTCGCCAGCTCGCGGTCGCTGGCATCGGTCAGCACGGGCACGCGCTCGCCGTAACGGCGCACCAGCGTCGGATCACGGTCGATGTCGACGAGTTCCAGTTCGAACGCGCCTCGTCTGGCCCTCGGGATGAGCTCGGCCAGCATCGATTCGCAAAGGCCGCAGTACTCACGGTAATAGACACGCAATCGCACTGGAGGTCTGTTCACGACATGTCCGTTGGGTTATGTTCTAGTCTCGACGCGGCGGATCGCCGGGCACGATCATTCGAAGGCACGTCGAACATTCCGCCACCTGGCCGAGACACCAGCGTGGCCATCCGGCAATGGCATCAGCGCGAATTGCGGTTCCTGACCTGTCGCGGGTTTTCGCTGTTTCAATGCATGGACCCGCAAGGGTCGGGTGCCGTTTCGTTAATTCACCAGAGTTTACCGGGAATATGAGCAACAGCGTGCGCATCGGCGTGTTCGTCGATGCCGAAAACATCCGCCTGAACGGCGGCTATCAGATGCGCTACGACACCCTGCGGCGATTCGCCGCACGCGACGGTGGTGTGCTGCTGCGCATGAACACTTACATGAACTTCGACCCGCAGCGCGCCAAGGACGATGCGGAATACGCGCGCAATGCGCAGTTCTACCAGCAGACTGTCCGGGAATTCGGCTGGAAAGTCATCGTCAAGAATGTGAAACGCTATGTGGACGATGACGGCAACATCAACGTCAAGGCCAACTCGGATCTGGACCTGGCCATCGATGCGATGCAGCAGGTCGAGAACCTGGATCAGGTCCTTCTGGTCACCGGCGACGGCGACTTCCTTGGTCTGGTCGGCGCGCTTCAGAATCGCGGTGTTCGCGTCGAGCTGCTTGCATTCCGGAACATTTCGAGCGCGCTGAAGCGCCAGGTCGATGCGTTCCACAACGGTTATCTGGTGCCGAACCTGCTGCCGTTTGTGCATGAGCCGCATAACGAATGGGGCGCGCCGGGCGGCTGCGTTCGCGGGGTGTGCACGAAGTGGTTCACGGACAAGGGATTCGGGTTTCTGCGCTTCATCCGCCAAATCGACAGCGGACTGTGGATCACCGATGCGCGCGACCCGAACTCGCCGTATGAGCCGGTGTTCTGTCACGCCAATGAACTTGCCTCGCCACTGACCACCGACGACATGCTGAACCGCGACAACATCGTCGAGTTCTACCTGAACGAGCCCGACTCGACGCACGACGGACGCATGAGCGCGAACAATGTGCGTCTGGTCGACGGTCCGGCACGCGTGCAGTCAAACCAGGCGCCGAACGGCAACCGCATCGAGGACTGAGCGCGGATTATCGACGCGGTTTGGCAGCCGTGCCTGATTCCAAACCGCTGACTTCAGCTCCGCGCGCCGGCAACGAATCCGCTTGGACGCAGCACCGTGCTGCGCGGCGGTTCGGCGTCGTTGGGCAGCGGGAAATCGCGGGTGTAGTGCAACCCCCTACTCTCCTCCCGGCGCAACGCCGATCGGATGATGAGGTCGGCCACCTCCACGAGATTGCGCAGTTCCAGCAGATCGTTCGTCACACGGAAATGCCCGTAGTACTCGGCGATCTCGTGGCGCAGCAGGTCCACGCGGCGTTTCGCGCGCTCCAGTCGCTTGCTCGAGCGGACGATGCCGACGTAGTCCCACATGAACCGCCGCAGTTCGTCCCAGTTGTGCGAGACGACCACTTCCTCGTCGGAGTCCGTGACCAGGGTTTCGTCCCATGCCGGCAGGGCAGGCGCTGGCGCACCCGGTTCTAGCGCGGCGTTGATGTCGGCGGCCACGCGCTTGCCGTACACCAGGCATTCCAGCAGTGAGTTGGACGCCATGCGATTCGCGCCGTGCAGACCCGTGTAGGCGGTCTCGCCCGCGGCATACAGGTGATCGAGATCGCAGCGCCCGCGATCGTCGGCCATCACGCCACCGCAGCAGTAGTGCGCTGCGGGCACGACCGGGATCGGCTCGCGGGTGATGTCGATGCCGTAGTCGAGCAGCTGCGCATGGATGGTCGGGAAGTGCTCGCGCACGAATCCTGTCGGGCGATGGCTGATGTCGAGGTACACGCAGTCAAGGCCGAGCCGCTTCATTTCGTGGTCGATCGCACGGGCGACGATGTCGCGCGGGGCGAGCTCCTCGCGCGCGTCGAACCGCGGCATGAAGCGTTCGCCGCCGGGCAGCGTCAGCACGGCACCCTCACCCCGCATCGCCTCGGTGATCAGGAAGGTCTTCGCCCGCGGGTGATACAGGCAGGTCGGATGAAACTGCACGAACTCCATGTTCGCGATTCGGCATCCGGCGCGCCACGCCATCGCAATGCCGTCGCCCGTGGATACATCCGGATTGCTGGTATATAGATAGACCTTGCCGGCCCCGCCGGTGGCCAGCACCACGTGACGCGCCGAGACGGTGTGAACGGTGCGTGTTGCACGCTCGAGCAGGTACGCGCCCAGACAGCGGCGTCCATCGCCGCCCAGCCGGCGGTCTGTGATCAGATCAATCGCGATATGGCCCTCGACGAGATCGATGTTTGCGCGGGCCCGGGCCTGGCCGATCAGCGTCGTCTCGACCGCCCGCCCGGTCGCGTCCGCAGCATGGATGACCCGCCGATGGCTGTGCCCGCCCTCGCGGGTCAGGTGGTAACCGAAGCTCGACTCGCCGCTCGTGTCCGGCGTGAACACCACGCCCTGTTCGAGCAGCCATTCCACGCTTGCACGGCTCTCCGCGACCACGCCACGAACCACGGCCTCGTCGCACAAACCGGCGCCGGCGATCAGCGTGTCGCGTACATGCGCGTCGATAGAATCGGCGTTGTCGAGCACGGCCGAGATCCCGCCCTGCGCGTACAGCGTGTTGCCGTCGGCCAGGTCGCCCTTGGAGATCACGCCGACTCGGGCCGCAGGGTCGATACCCAGGGCAACACTGAGACCGGCCGCGCCGGAGCCCAGAATCAGAACGTCGTAATGCGGCTGCATCGTCGAAACGGCCCCCAGAGGCGCCCGGCCGGAGATTGGAATCGTAGGACGGAATTTACAATCCCGCCGCCCGACGCGACAATGGCGCGCCTGTCGCGCCCCTGCACGCCGCCAACCTCACCCTGAAGACCTTGACCGACAACACCACCGACGAGGACCTGGTGCGGCGCGTTCAGCGTGGCGACAAGCGGGCATTCGACCTGCTGGTGCTCAAGTATCAGCAAAAGATCGTCAATCTGATCTACCGCTTCGTACGCGACCCGACCGAGGCCCAGGACGTCGCCCAAGAGGCCTTCATCAAGGCCTACCGCGCACTGCCGAACTTTCGCGGCGACAGCGCGTTCTACACTTGGCTCTACCGGATCGCGATCAATACCGCCAAGAACGCCCTCGTCGCGCGTAACCGCCGGCCGCCGGGTGACGATCTCGATCCACAGGAAGCGGAACAATTCAGCGGTGCCACGGGTCTACAGGACATCGCGACGCCGGAGCGGCAGCTCCTGAGCGAAGAGATCGCCCAGACCGTGAACCGGGCCATCGAGTCCCTGCCGGATGATCTGCGCACCGCGATCACGCTGCGGGAACTCGACGGCATGAGCTACGAGGAAATCGCCGAAACCATGGACTGCCCGATCGGCACGGTGCGCTCGAGAATCTTTCGCGCGCGCGAGGCGATCGCAAAACTGCTCGATCCGCTGCTCGGTGGCTGACGAGTTTCGGGGAACTAGCTTGGATAATCACGAAGACCAGACTGCGGGTGGCCAGCATGGCGAATGATCTGCGAGAAACCGTTTCCGCCCTTCTCGACGAGGAACTCTCCGTCGCGGAGTTGCAGGCCCTGTACGAGGGCACGCCCGACCGTGCCCGCCTTGCAAACGAGCAACGACGGCTGGCCGCGGTAGGCGCGGCGATGCGCAACGAGTGGCCGGTCGTGCATGCGGACCTGCTCACGCGGGTTTCCACCGCGATCGACGAAGAACCAACGGTCCTCGCACCGCGGGCTTTGCCACGCCGACGTTCCACACCGCGCTGGACCTGGGCCTCCCTTGCCGCCGCCGCATCGGTCGCCGCCATCGCGTTCGTGCAGTGGCGCGGCGCCGACGCACCGCTGCCGGCTGCGGGCCAGCTGGTCGCCTCGGTTCCGATCCAGGACACCCGCCCGGTCGCCGCCAGCGTCACCTCGCGGGCCAGCGTGCCGAGTGCCGCGGAACGCGACCGCCTGGACAGCCTGCTGCTGCGACACAACGAACTGGCCGGCGCCCAGCACATGAAGGGTCTGCTGCCGTACACGAGTGTCGTGAGTTTCACGCCCAATGATTGAGCCACGCCGCCGTCGCGGCCTCGCCGCCGCGGCCGTGGCCATTGCCGCCCTGCACGCCGCCGCGGCCGCCGCTGGCAATGACCTCGCGCTGGCGTGGCTGGCGCGCATGCGCGCCGCCGTCCACAACCTCGACTACGAGGGCACCTTCGTCGTCCAGCAGGGCCAGAAGCTGGCATCGATGCGAATCTGGCACAGCGGAACAGGCGAGGTCGAGCGCGAGCGCCTGATTTCGCTGGACGGTCCGGCGCGCGAGATCCTGCGCGATCACGAACGCGTCACCTGCGTACTGCCCGACCGGGCTTCGATCGTGATCGATCAACGCCGCCCGAACCAGACGCTCGGGGTACTGGGCTCAGCCGATTTTCAACGCCTGCATGAGAACTACGTGGTGCAGCTCGCCGGCGACGAGCGCGTTGCCGGGCGCGATGCGCAGCGCATCGACATCGAAGCGCGCGACGAATTCCGCTATGGCTACTCACTCTGGCTCGATCGGGACACCGCGCTGCCGCTGCGCGTCGAAATGCTCAGCGAATCGAAGCAGCCCGTTGAGCGCATCCAGTTCACGAACCTGAACACCGACAGCCCGATCGCCCCCGCGGAACTGACGCTGTCCAGTGCCAATGCCGCTTTCCGTCAGGTGCAGACTCCCGTCCCGGACCTGATCCAGAACGGCCGTGCAAGCTGGTCACCGAGCCAGGTTCCGCCCGGGTTCCGGCAGACCACGATGGCGCGACTCGCGGGGCACGAAGACCGCCGCGGTGCTGAGCAGCTGGTCTACTCCGACGGGCTCGCGTCCATCTCGGTCTACATCGAGTCGGTCAGGTCCGGAGAGCCCCTGAGCGGCGGCTCGCGCCTCGGCGCAGTCAGCACCTTCGGTGCACCGCTCGACGACGAACACCATGTCACCGCAATGGGCGAAGTGCCCATGCTGAGCGTGCGTACCGTGGCGACCAGCATGGTCCGCGGCGAGTGAGCGACGACCTGCGGCTGCGGGGCAAGGTGATTGCGCTCTGCGGCGCGCGGATGCAGGTGGCGCTGGAGCAAAACGCAACGGGCTGCACCGGTTGTACTAGCACCGGTGCCTGTGGGGGTTCGCTGATCGAGCGCTGGCTGGTCCGGCCCGCCCGTGTGATCGAGGTCGCCACACCGTCACCAACACCCGCGCCAGGCACGCCGATCGAACTGGCGATCGACGAATCCGCACTGCTCGCCTCGACGGTGATCGCCTATGGTCTGCCGGTCGCCGGACTCTGTCTGGGCATGGCGCTTGCGCCGGCAGCGACCGGAATCGAATTGATTGCCGGCGCCGCGGGCCTCGGACTGGGGCTGTGGATCGCGCATTCATTGCTTCGCCGACCGGTCTGGGCGCAGCGCTGGATCGCTCCGGCAACCGAACCTTCCACCCGGCCAGCCCATGCGCGGAACTTTGCGCCGGACAACAAGCTCTGAGTGGGCAGCACGGTGTGTCGCAATACATACCGCAGGTTTCGCTGCTCAGATTCGAGGTAGCCAGATGATCAGACAAGCAAGGTTTTACAGCGTATTTGCCATCGTGATGATCTGGGCGGGCGCGCTGCGTGCGCATGACGGCCTGCCGCAGTTCGCCGATCTCGTGGACCGCAATGCGCCGGCCGTCGTCAACATCAGCACGAAACAGCACATCGCGCAGCGCAAACCGAACATGCAGATTCCGAATCTGCCCGAGGATTCCCCGTTCCACGAATTCTTCCGGCACTTTTTCAACAACCCCGAGGACGGCGAAGAAAGTCCGTTCGGACATTTCGATGCACGCTCGCTGGGCTCGGGATTCATCATTTCGGAAGACGGTTACGTTCTGACGAACGCACATGTCGTTGACGATGCAGACGAGATTGTCGTGCGGCTGAACGACCGCCGCGAATTCACCGCAACCGTGGTCGGCATCGACAAGCGCAGCGACGTCGCAGTCCTGAAAATCGACGCCAGGGGCCTTCCGACCGTGAAGGTCGGCGACGATGCGACCCTGCGCACCGGCGACTGGGTGCTCGCGATCGGCTCGCCGTTCGGCTTCGAGCACACGGTGACCAAGGGCATAGTCAGCGCCAAGGGCCGCAACCTTCCCAGCGAGAACTACGTGCCGTTCATTCAGACCGACGTGCCGATCAATGTTGGCAATTCGGGTGGACCCCTGTTCGATCTGGACGGCAAGGTGGTCGGCATCAATTCGCAGATCTACAGCCGCAATGGCGGGTTCATGGGCCTGTCGTTCGCGATCCCGATCTCGATCGCGATGAACGTGGCAGACCAGCTGCGCACCACCGGCCACGTCTCTCGCGGCTGGCTTGGCGTGCTGATTCAGGACGTCGACCGCGAACTGGCACGCTCATTCGGCATGGATCACCCGCACGGGGCGCTGGTCGCACAGATTCTCGACGACAGCCCAGCGCGCGATTCCGAGCTGCGCGTCGGCGACGTCATCCTGGAATTCAACGGCCGCAAGGTCGGCAATTCCGCGGCCCTGCCGCCCCTGGTCGGCGCGGCGCCGGTCGACAAGAACGCCACCGTGCTGGTTCTGCGCGACAACCGCTCGCGCGAGGTCCAGGTGCGCATCGGCGCCCTGCCGAACGAGGACCAGACCCAGCTTTCGAGTCGCGATTCGCGCAAAGACGAGACGCCGCGCGAGCAGCCGAGCGACCGGCTCGGACTGGTGATCGAGCCGCTGGACGACGCCAAGCGCCGCAATCCGGAGATCGAAGCGAATCACGGCGTCGTCGTCGTCAAGGTCACCCCGGAGAGCGCGGCCGATTCGGCCGGGCTGCGGCGCGGTGACGTGATCGTCATGATCGACGGTCGCCGCGTGGACTCCCTGTCCGACGCCGAGTCCGCCATCAACGACCTGAAGGCCGACCGCTCGGTGGCCGTGCTCGTGGAACGCGCGGGCAGCCCGATGTTCATCGCGGTGCGCGTGCCGCGCGCCTGAGACACCCCTGCGCGACACTCACCAGGGCCCGCAACGCGGGCCCTTTTTCTTTCTATACCCCGATCAAGCCAGGCTCATCCTGCGTCCGGCCCGGATGCGGTATGCTTCGCGACCGATTGGTAGCGGCCGCAGCGGCCCGGCGATGTCCGGTTTTTCGCCGTCCTCAGGCCCACAGCGCGCCCACTTGCGCCGATCTTTCGCCACGAACTTCAGGCCGATGATTGAAGCTTGCGCAAAGTTCGCATCGCCGCCGAACCGGGTCAGATCAGGCCGTGGCGCAGCCCGGCACGGGGACTGACCGAACTTGATCCACGTTAAGCCATAAACGAACACCGAAAGGGGAAGCATCATGGCTGCCAAAAATGCCTTCTACGCACAGTCCGGCGGTGTCACCGCCGTCATCAACGCCTCAGCCTGTGGCGTCATTGAAACCGCGCGCCGCCATCCGGACAAGATTGCGAACGTGTATGCCGGACGCAACGGCATCATCGGCGCACTGACCGAGGATCTGATCGACACCTCGAAAGAATCCGACGCCAAGATTGCCGCGCTGAAGTACACCCCGTCCGGCGCGTTCGGCTCGTGTCGCTACAAGCTCAAGAGCCTCGAGAAGAACCGCCGCGAGTACGAGCGCCTGATCGAAGTCTTCAAGGCGCACGACATCGGCTACTTCTTCTACAACGGTGGCGGCGACTCCGCCGACACCTGCCACAAGGTCTCGCAGCTGTCGGAGACCATGGGCTTTCCGATCCAGGCGATCCATGTGCCGAAGACCGTCGACAACGATCTGCCGATCACCGACAACTGCCCGGGTTTCGGCTCGGTGGCAAAGTACATCGCGGTCAGCACCCTGGAGGCGTCGTTCGACGTGCGCTCCATGGCCAAGACCTCGACCAAGGTGTTCGTGATCGAGGTCATGGGCCGACATGCCGGATGGATTGCCGCAGCCGGCGGCCTGGTGACCGACCACGGCATTCCCGTCGTGATCCTGTTTCCAGAGATCGAATTCGACCAGGAAAAGTTTCTCGCGCAGGTCAAGGCGAACGTCGAAAAATACGACTACTGCACCGTCGTCGTCTCCGAAGGGGCGCACTGGCCCGATGGCCGCTTCCTCGCCGAACAGGGCACGCGCGATGCGTTCGGACA
Source organism: Chromatiales bacterium (assembly GCA_020445605.1). Lineage (NCBI taxonomy): Bacteria > Pseudomonadati > Pseudomonadota > Gammaproteobacteria > Chromatiales > Chromatiales bacterium. The sequence goes on along the minus strand of JAGRGH010000049.1, from coordinate 59,582 downwards.
TGCGCAGCTCGGCGGCGCGGCTCCGGTCGTCGCGAACATGATCAAGGACGCACTTGGCTACAAGTTCCACTGGGCCGTGGCCGATTACCTGCAGCGTGCTGCGCGACACCTGGCGTCCAAGAGTGACGTCGAGCAGGCCTATGCCATGGGCAAGGCCGCCGTCGAGTTTGCGCTGGCCGGTGACAGCGCGATCATGCCCACAGTCGTACGCACGTCCAACAAGCCGTACACCTGGACCGTCGGCAAGGCCCCGCTGTCGGAGGTCGCCAACGTCGAAAAGATGATGCCGCGCGAATTCATCAGCCCCGACGGTTTCGGCATCACCCAGGAATGTCGCGACTACCTCATGCCGCTGACGCTGGGCGAGGACTACCCACCCTATGAAAACGGCATGCCGCGATATGTGACGCTGAAAAACGCCGCAGTCGCCAAGAAACTGCCTGCGTTCGAGTTATAGGCACAAGCGCACGGAGCGATCCGGGCCGGCTTGACGAAGCTTTCACCAATCCAACGAAGGATTGCCGCGAACGTGAAACTCTGAGCTGTTCGGAGTTTCCCTAATCTGTATTAACCGGGGGTAATCCCATGTCCGTCGAACTGTTGTTTGCACTGATCGCCGGTGTCGTCGCCATTGCCTATGGCGCGTTGTCGGTCAAATGGATTCTTGCCAAGCCGACCGGCAACGCGCGGATGGTCGAGATCTCCGCCGCGGTGCAGGAAGGCGCTGCCGCCTACCTCAACCGGCAGTACACGACCATCGGCATCGTCGGTGCCGTACTGTTCGTCCTGATCGGCGTGTTCATCTCCTGGGCATCCGCATTCGGCTTTCTCATCGGCGCGGTGTTCTCGGGCGCGGCCGGCTACATCGGAATGAACATCTCGGTGCGCGCGAACGTGCGCACCGCGCAGGCCGCCCACGACGGCATGGCCGCGGCGTTCGACGTGGCGTTCCGCGGTGGTGCGATCACGGGGCTCCTGGTCATCGGTCTCGGCCTGATCGGCGTCGCCGGCTATTTCGCGATCCTCTCCGCGGTCGGCGTGGAACAGAAACACGCCCTGCACGCGCTGGTCGGACTGGGCTTCGGCGGCTCGCTGATTTCGATCTTCGCCCGCCTCGGCGGTGGCATCTTCACCAAGGGCGCGGACGTTGGCGCGGACCTGGTTGGCAAGGTCGAGGCCGGCATCCCCGAGGATGACCCCCGAAACCCGGCGGTGATCGCGGACAACGTCGGCGACAACGTCGGTGACTGCGCCGGCATGGCCGCAGACCTGTTCGAGACCTACGCGGTCACGATCATCGCGACCATGCTGCTCGGCGGGCTGACGTTCACGGGCGACGCCTCCGCGGCATCCGTGATCTACCCGCTCGCACTGGGTGGCGCGTCGATCATTGCATCGGTCATCGGCACCTTCTTCGTGAAGATGCGTGCGGGCCAGGCCAACATCATGGGCGCGCTGTACAAGGGTCTGATCGTCGCCGGCCTGCTGTCGGCGGTCGCGTTCTACTTCGTGACCGACTGGGTCATGGCCGACAACGGCCTGTATTCCACCGGCGATCTGTTCGCCTCCGCGGTGATCGGGCTGGTGCTGACCGCTGCACTGGTGATGATCACGGAGTACTACACCTCCACGCACTACGCGCCGGTCCGGCATATCGCCTCGGCGTCGACCACCGGGCATGGCACGAACATCATCGCGGGCCTCGGCATCTCGATGAAATCCACCGCTGCGCCGGTCATCGCGATCTGCGCCTCGATTCTTGGTGCGTACGAGATGGCCGGCCTGTACGGCATCGCGATCGCCGCGACCTCGATGCTTTCGATGACCGGCATCATCGTCGCGCTGGACGCCTACGGACCGATCACCGACAACGCCGGCGGCATCGCCGAAATGGCGGAACTCGACGAGTCGATCCGCAACATCACCGACCCGCTCGATGCGGTCGGCAACACCACCAAGGCCGTCACGAAAGGCTACGCAATCGGCTCGGCCGGGCTGGCCGCGCTGGTGCTGTTCGCGGACTACACGAACTCCCTTTCCGAAGCCGGCAAGGATCTGGTCTTCCGCCTGTCCGACCCGGCTGTGCTGATCGGCCTGATCCTCGGTGGCCTGATCCCGTACCTGTTCGGTTCGATGGCGATGGAGGCCGTGGGCCGTGCAGCCGGCGGCATCGTCAACGAGGTGCGTCGCCAGTTCAAAGAAAAGCCCGGCATCATGGACCACAGCGAAAAGCCTGATTACGGCCGCGCCGTGGACATGCTGACGCGCTCGGCGATCAAGGAAATGATCATCCCGTCACTGCTTCCGGTGCTCGCGCCGATCGTGGTCGCATTCGGCATGGCCTTCGCGCTCGGCGGCGACGCCGGACCCAAGGCGCTGGGCGGTCTTCTGATCGGAACCATCATCACCGGCCTGTTCGTCGCGATCTCCATGACCACCGGTGGTGGCGCCTGGGACAACGCGAAGAAATACGTCGAGGACGGCAATCACGGTGGCAAGGGCTCGGACGCGCACAAGGCCGCGGTCACCGGCGACACCGTCGGCGACCCGTACAAGGACACCGCGGGACCGGCCGTGAACCCGCTGATCAAGATCATCAACATCGTCGCCCTGATGATCGTGCCGCTGCTATGATCCGTCGGCAGCTCTGATTCGGTCAGAGCTTCTTTCGGCACAGGGACGTGCAGACATTTTCCATGCGCGCAAGCCATTGAAAATGAGAGAAAACGGGAACCCGCGTTTCACGTTTTCATCGCTCTGGCAATCCGGGATGGATGGATCAGAGCGCCAAAATGAGACCTACCGCAGCACAGGACCGAATCGATGATCCTTGACCGCGTCACCTCGGGCGCCGACGTCCCGAACGACATCAACGTCATAGTCGAGATCCCGGCGCACAGCGACCCGGTCAAATACGAACTCGACAAACATACCGGCGCGATGTTCGTCGACCGGTTCATGTCGACGGCCATGCACTATCCGTGCAACTACGGCTACGTGCCGCACACGCTGTCCGCGGATGGCGACCCGGTCGACGTGCTGGTCGTGACGCCCTACCCGCTCATCTCGGGCTCGGTGATCCGCTGCCGGCCGGTCGGTGTGCTGAAGATGACCGACGAATCGGGCGACGATGCCAAGGTGCTCGCCCTGCCCATCGACAAGCTTTGCAAGACCTACCGGCGCGTGGACTCGTTTCGCGACATGCCCGAGGAACTGCTCAACCAGATCGCGCACTTTTTCGAGCACTACAAGGACCTGGACGAAGGCAAGTGGGTTCGCGTGGGCGGCTGGGCCGGCGTCGAGGAAGCCAAGCAGGAAATCCTCGACAGCGTGAGGATGTTCAAGGAAGCGCCGGAACGCCCGAACTTCTGATCCGCATGGCGGCGGTGGCTGGGCCGCCGCTTTTGCCGCCCAGCGCGCCCCGGCGACGCCGGACACCCGTCGTTCCACTGGGGCGGCAGGCTGTGGTGTCGTGCGGGGGAGTTTCGCCAGGAAACCGAACCTCGAAGCGTTGGATTTTCGTCAGCAACGGAAATCTTCGCGCTTCGGCTGTGACGTCGAAAAGGCCATCGACGGACCGTTTTCAACATCCTGTCGAAGCTGTGTCTCCGACCACCCGCCCATGAAAGTCGCGATCGTTTCGGACAGCCACGACAACATCCCGCTGCTGGCGCGAGCGCTTGCCGACGCGCACGCCATGGGTGCCGAAACGGTGCTGCACTGCGGCGACGTCGTCGCCCCGAGTACGCTGGCCGCAGTGACCGATGTCGGCCTGCCGATCCATGTCATTCATGGCAACAATACGGGCGACCTCGTCGTGATGAGCCGCATGGCCGCCAGGCGCGATCGCGCGATCACCTTCCACGGCCAGGACGCCGAACTTGAACTCGGCGGCCGGCGCATCTTTCTGGTCCACTACCCGCACTATGCACGCGCGATGTGCGCCACCGGGGATTGGGACTTGGTCTGCTGCGGCCATAGCCACGTTCCGGGGATCGAGCAACTGCCGAATCTGAAGGGGGGCAAAACGACGCTCGTTGATCCCGGCACGGTGGGTGGCGCGGGCGGTGCGGCTGCGACTTGGGTGTTCGGCGATCTCGAAGCACTCAGCTTCGAGGTTCGGTCTGTTCCGTCCGGCTGACGGAACGGCAAAAACAAAACGGGCGCGGATCGTTGCGATCGGCGCCCGTCCCGGGGGGATTTTGGTGGAGCCAGGCGGGATCGAACCGCCGACCTCTACAATGCCATTGTAGCGCTCTCCCAGCTGAGCTATGGCCCCGGATAGAGCCGGCAATCATACGCGATCACCCCGGGCTTGACCAGCCGCGACACCGCCCCAGACACCCGCAGTGGACGGCTGCGCGGGTTCGTGGAACAAAACGATTCGCGGCACCCCGAGAGGTGCCGCGACAATCACCCAGGGGGGATTTATGGGTATTCAGGAGAACATGTCGGACGTAATGTTCTGATACCAGCCGTAGGCGTACATGACCTCGTCGGCGCGGGTCCGGGCGCTGGCCTGGCCCGGTGACAATCCGCCGGCGCCCTTGACCCCAACAATCCCGTTCTCGCCGAGCTGATAAACGGCCGCGACCGATATGCCGTAATCCGGCGCGATCACGCTGTAGCAGGTGTTGACGTAGGACGGCTCCGAAGCAGAGCGACCGTTGACCTTGGCCACAACGTTGGCCGCGACAACCTTGCCCTGCGAGTTCGCCGCATAGCCGGATTTGGGCATGGCACCGGCGATGCAGGAATCGCCAATCACATAGATGTCCTTGTGGATGGATGACTCGAAACTGCGCTGATCGACCGGACACCAGCCACTGTCGTTGGTCAGGCCGGCCTTCTGTGCAATGGCGCCCGCACGCTGCGGTGGAATCACGTTGACGACATCGCCGGTGTGCTCGTCGACCTGGCCGATGATCTTCATCGAACCCGGCCTGACCTCCTCGACGATGCCACCCGCGGCACCGGACACCCACTCGATCATGTCGCCGTAGTTGGCCTTCCAGCCGGCCGTGAACAGGCCCTGCTTGGAGAACTTGTCCTTCGGATCCAGGATGACGACCTTGGATTTCGGCTTGTGATGCTTGAAATAGTGGGCGGCCTGCGCGGCACGCTCGTACGGCCCCGGTGGGCATCGGAACGGATTCGGCGGCGCGACGATGAAAAACGTGCCGCCATCACGCATCGCTTCGAGCTGACGCCGCAGCAGCAGGGTCTGCTCGCCGGCCTTCCAGGCGTGCGGCATGTGTTGCGATGCCGCCTCGTCGTAGCCCTTGATCGCACCCCATTTGAAATCCACGCCCGGCGAGACAACCAGCATGTCGTAGTTGTAACGATTACCGGACTTGCCGCGTGCATACTTGTTTGCGGCGTCGATATCGATGATCTCGTCCTGCATGACGTTGACGCCATGCCCAGTGAGGCCGTGGTAGCCGAACGTCAGCGACCCGATGGTGCGATCGCCGCTCAGCACCTCGTTGCTGAGCGGGCACGAGACGAACTGCGAGTCCTTCTCGATCAGCGTGACACGGATGCCTGGATCCGACATCGCGATGTATTTCGCCGCGATGGTGCCACCGTAGCCACCGCCGATCACCACCACACGGGCCTTGGTGCCCGCCGAACGGGCCATGCCGGAGGCGCCGAGCAGCCCGAGTGCCGAGGAGGCGCCGAGGATCCGGACAAAATCCCTACGTGAAAGCTTGGACATGATCGGACTCCTCTACTTCTGGCTTGCGTAGTAGTGCGCGAGCGCATGCAAATCGTCGTCGCTGAGCTGCTGGATCAGCTGGCGCATCAGCAGCGGCGACGGACCTAGATACCCGGGATCGTGCATATCGCGCATCTGCATATACAGATAGGCCGGCCATTGCCCGGCCATGCGCGGTGTCGCACCCGGCCCGCCACGACCACCGTCGGTATGGCAGGTTGCGCAGGACCGTTCATGCAGTCCGCGCCCCTTCTCGACCAGCGCCGGTTTTGTAGAAGCGCTGGAAGACACCCACGGCCGCGCGGCAAAATAGTCGGCAATCGCCTTGATTTCCAGCTCGCTGTAACCGCGGGCAATGCGGCCCATGATGGTCGACGGGCGGGTATCCTTGGCAAACTCGTCCATCGCCTTGTTCAGGTACTCGCCGTTCAGGCCGGCAATGGAAGGATTTGCAATCCCGCTGCTTACGCCATCCGTTCCGTGACAACCGGCGCAGGTACGCGCCAGCATCTCGGCCGATCGCGGATCGCTTGCGATCGACCCAGTCGCCTGGAGCAGCGCGCCCGCCAGGAGCGCCGCTGCCGTGATCTTGAGTCTCAGTCTCATCGAAATCTCCTCCTCGTCGGCTGCGCCACTCGTCTGGCGACGCAGCATTGTTCTGGTGGTTAGTGTTGCGGCATGAATGCCATCGGGCGCTCGCTGTGCCCAAGCGACTCGCCGTCGGAACGTTGACTCAGCCAGGCCTTGACGTGTTCGATCTCCGCTGCGCGCTGCGGCGAACGCTGCAACGCCTCGTCGAGCGCGAGTCGGGCCGTGTCATAACGACCGGTATGGATCAAGGCGATCGCCATGCCCAGGAATGCGGGGCCGAGACTGGAGTCCAGTTCGACCGCGTTCTGAAAGCTCTGAATGCTGTCATCGTAGCGCTGCAACGCAATCTCCATGCCGCCCTGGCGGAAGAATGCGACGGATGACTTCGGATTGGCGGCGGTGGCTCGTTTGAAGTACTCCAGCGCATCGGCAAAGCGACCTTCGGCCGACAGCGCCTCGCCCTGTTTGAGCAACGATTCGGAATCTTCCGCGGATGCCGCCGCCGGGGCACTCGCCGAAAACGCCAGCATCAGGCAGAAAAAAAGACTGGCGGCATTGAAATGTCGCATTGGGGGACTCCTGCTTGGAATGCCCCGCCGCGGCACAGACACCGCGACCGGGGCCGGACGGCATCGGGCCGGATCGCTTGATCCGGCCCAATGCAACTCAGGATGCTACTTCAGGGAACCCTTGCCGTAGCGGGCTTCAAAGCCCTTGCGAACCTTGTCGAGCTGATCCTTGCTCATGCCGTTGAAGTACCAGTCATGCCCCTCGATGGGTTTGAAGTACTTCTCGAGCATCGCCTCGGCGAAGTGCTCGTTGCCGTCCTTCTTGTGGGCGACTTCCTTGAGCTCCGGAATCCACTCGAAGTAGGTGTTTTTCGCGACATCGTAGATGCCGTGCCACCAGGCATAGTCCGGACCGTTCATCGAAGCACCGTGGCGAGCACGACGGCCCTCGTGGTGCCAGATCTCCCACCAGACCCACTCGATCTTCTCGTCGAACGGACTCTTGGTGATGTAACCCTTCTCCTTGAGTTCACCCATGATCGCGGCAATGGGCTTGGCGAACTTCTCGTTGTAAAGTTCCACCAGGTTGTCGAACTGCAGGTAATGCCCTTCCACGACACTCGAGGTATGACACGCACGGCAGACCTGCTTCATCTTGTCGCGGCGTTGCTGCCAAGTCAGCACCTCGACGACCTTCGCACCATTCGCCCAATCCGGCGATGAGCCGATCGCCGGCAGTTCCGGATTGTCACCCGGGATGTCCTTTTCCTGACCGTTGTCGAGCCGGACCATGTTCAACTTCTTGGATACCGGCGGACGCAGCGTCCAGGAGATGCGGTCTCCGACGTTGTGGGTCTTGCCCTCGCTGCCGCCGGCACTCATGTGGCAGGACGCACAGGTCGGCGCCGCGGAGTAATCCACGCCCGCAACCCACTTGTCCGACGTCATGTTCAGCTCGTCCTTGAACGCGCGATACAGGATGCCGTGCTTGGATTCGTTGTAAACCTCGATCTGCGGATGATCCGGTCCGACGTGGCACTTGCCACAGGTATCCGGCGTACGCGCCTGCATCTTGGAGAAGCGGTGCCGCGTGTGACAGGCCGTGCAGGAACCCTCGCTGCCGTCCGGGTTCTTGCGGCCGATGCCGGTGTTTGGCCAAGTGTCGGCGGTCGGCTTGCCATCGGCGCCGATCTCGACCACCGCGCCGTGACACTGACGGCAGCCTACATGCACCGCAGCCGGACCACCGATGACTTCACCGAGCAGGTTGTCCAGCGACGCCAGGATGCGACCCGCATGCGAGTGATGCGATCCGTCCATCTCCTCGAACTCGGTGCTGTGGCAACGCGAGCAGTCCTTCGGCGAAACGATGACCGAAACCTTCTGTCCGGCATGGGCGAAGCCGTCCTTGTCGCCGTCTTCCGCCTTGTGGCAGTCGAGACAGTTGACGCCCAGCTGTCCATGCTGGCTGTTGTTCCACTCCATGGTGAGGCCCGGCGTGACCGAGCGATGGCAGTCAACGCACTGCTGGCCCTTGGGGTCACCCCAGTCGACGCCGATCTTCCCCGAGGGGCGCGCGGCATTCGCGGTGGTTGAGCCCAAACACAGCAATGCTGTGAAAACAATGCTCCACGGACTCAAAATCCGGGAGTCTCGGCGGCGAGTTGTCATGAGTTGTCCCCTTTGGTTGAGGTGCCTTGCCGGAATGCTCCGGTCTGAACACTAGGTCTAGCGCATCTTTCTGATACGCCGGACGGGAACCACTTCGCTTGATGACGCAGATCAATTAGGTGTTTCTAATTAATCTAAATCAATCAGTTATGCCGGTTTACTGGATCCCGCGCACATTAATACGCAGGGTGCAGATTGCAATCCTTGACGACGATCAAGAACGCCGGGGCGAGACCCGGTGAAACGGCACTCCGAGAGGAAAACACACCGCTGTGTTACAGCTTCGTGACGAAACCTGGTGCAAGCACGAGACCTGAGGCGCAAATTGCACGCGTGCAGAACAGCGTGTTGGCGTTGTGAAAAACACGGGGCCACGCAGAACGCGGGCCCCGAAATCACGGTCGTCGAGGAGTCGACCGGTAACCGAATGTCAGGAAATGCCGATACGCTCAGAGCTTCTCAGGGCACGGCGAAACATCGCCACAATCAATAGCAGGATCGCGTACGGCTACGCTCGAAGCCATCAGCCGCACTTGGAGTCGCCGCAGCTCAGACAGGTCATGCAGCCGTCGAGCATCACCACGGCCTTGGTCGAGCACTTGCGACACACCGTCGCGCTGTCGGGATAACCGGTATCCTCCGCCCCGGGTGCAGAGTCCAGCCCGGCCTTTTCCCGCGCCTTCCGGATCAGCTCCTTCTGTCCGGTCTCGAGATCGCATTCCACGATCATGCCGATCTTCTTCAGATGGCATTCGATGATGTCGCCGATCTCGGCGATCACGGACGGCACAAAGCGGCCACCCTTCTTGAAATAACCGCCGTGCGGATCGAACACGCTGCGAAGTTCCTCGACCAGGAAGGTCACGTCACCACCCTTGCGGAACACCGCCGACATGATGCGCGTCAGGGCCACGATCCACTGGAAGTGGTCCATGTTTTTCGAGTTGATGAAGATCTCGAACGGCCGGCGGTGTTCGTGCGGCGTGTCCTCGTTCAGCACGATGTCGTTGATTGTGATGTACATCGCGTGTTCGGAGTTCGGCGTCTTGACCTTGTAGGTCGTGCCCTCGAGTCGCTCCGGACGCTCCAGACGCTCATTCATCTGGATCACGTCGGCGCGCGGGCGCTCCTCCTTCGGCGCAGCCGGGGCCTGCGGTTCGTCGCGAACCACACCGTAGTCGACGATCTTCTGCTCGATCTTGATGCTCATGTTCGTTTGCCCTCTTGCGGATTGCCCCGCTGGTGACGGATCAGAACTTGCCGTAGTAGCCTTCTTTCAACGCGTCGAACAGATTCGCCGCGGTGTGTTCTTCGCCGTCGTACTCGATCATTTCGTTGCCCCGCGCCCGGACGGTCGTGCCGTCCTTGAGCTTGAATTCGTAGGTCGTGTTTTCGAGATCCTTCTCCTTGACCAGCACGCCCTGGAACGCCTCCGGATTGAAGCGGAAGGTCGTGCAGCCCTTGAGCCCGCTCTCATAGGCGTACAGATAGATATCCTTGAAATCCTCGAACGGATAATCCGTCGGCACGTTCGCGGTCTTGGAGATCGATGAATCGATCCACTTCTGCGCGGCGGCCTGGATGTCGACATGCGCGCGCGGCGTGATGTCGTCGGCCGCGATGAAGTATTCCGGCAGCCGGTGGGCGTCGTCCTCGGCATCCGGGTATGCCTGCGGGTCGACGAGTTCGCGATAGGCCAGCAGCTCGTAGGAATACACGTCGACCTTCTCCTTGGTCTTGCGGCCCTCGCGGATCACATTGCGCGAATAATGATGTGCAAACGAGGGTTCAATGCCGTTCGAGGCATTGTTCGCAAGCGACAGCGAGATCGTGCCGGTCGGCGCGATCGAGCTGTGGTGCGTGAAGCGAGCGCCCTCGCTTGCAAGCGCCTCGACCAGCTCCGGCTCGACCTCGGCCAGGCGCTGCATGTAGCGGCTGTAGCGCGCATGCAGCACGCGACCCGGCACACGCTCGCCGACGCGGAAACCGTCACGGCGCATTTCGGGCCGGTGCGCGAGCATGGACTCGGTCACCTCGAACTCCTCGCTCATGATCGGCGCGGCGCCCTTCTCCTTCGCCAGTTCCAGCGCGACCTTCCAGCCGGTGACGGCCAGTTCACGGGTCACATCCTCGGTGAAGCGCACGGCCGGTGCCGTTCCGTACTTCATGCGCAGCAGGGTCAGCGTCGACCCCAGACCGAGAAAACCCATGCCGTGGCGACGCTTGCGGATGATCTCGGCGCGCTGCTTGTCGAGCGGCAGGCCGTTGATCTCGACGACGTTGTCGAGCATGCGCGTGAACACCGCGACCACCTCGCGGAACTCATCCCAGTCGAAGCGCGCATTTTTCGTGAACGGATCGCGCACGAAGCGCGTCAAGTTCACCGAGCCCAGCAGACATGCGCCATACGGCGGCAGCGGCTGTTCGCCACAGGGATTGGTCGCGCGGATGTTCTCGCAGAACCAGTTGTTGTTCTCGTCGTTGACCTTGTCGATCAGGATGAAGCCCGGTTCGGCAAAATCGTAGGTGGAACTCATGATCATGTCCCACAGGCGCCGCGCGCGGATGCGCCGGTAGACCTTGCAGGCGACCTGACCGACTTCGTTGCTGACATAGCCCTGCGTGCTGGGCCAGTCGCGCCAGATCACGATCTCGGCATCGTTCAGGTCGATCGGCGATTCCTGCTGCTCGCGCTGGTCGAGCGGAAACGCCAGCGCCCAGTCCGCGTCGTCCTGCACGGCCTGCATGAACGGCTCGGTGATCAAAAGGCTCAGGTTGAATTGCCGCAGGCGGCCGTTCTCGCGCTTGGCTCGAATGAAATCCATGACGTCCGGATGCCCGACATCGAAGGTCGCCATCTGCGCGCCGCGCCGCCCGCCGGCCGACGACACGGTGAAACACATCTTGTCGTAGATGTCCATGAACGACAGCGGGCCGGAGGTATAGGCCCCGGCGCCCGAGACGTACGCGCCCTTCGGTCGCAGGGTCGAGAACTCGTAGCCGATGCCGGAGCCGCCCTTGAGCGTCAGCCCGGCCTCGTGGACCTTGCCGAGGATGTCGTCCATGGAGTCGCGGATCGTGCCCGAGACCGTGCAGTTGATCGTCGAGGTCGCCGGCTTGTGCGCCTGCGCGCCGGCGTTCGAAACAATGCGCCCGGCCGGGATCGCGCCATGGCGCAGCGCCCAGACGAAGCGCTCGGCCCAGTGCTTGCGCAGGGCCGGCGTGGACTCGCATTCGGCCAGCGCGGTTGCGATGCGCCGGTAGGTCGCGTCGATGTCCTGATCGAGCACCTCACCAGTTTTGGTCTTGAGGCGGTACTTCTTGTCCCAGATGTCCTGTGAGGCGGCCTGCATGCCGATCTCGGCAGGCTTGTGGACGCGGTTCTTCAGGTCGTCAGCGCGCAGTGTGCTCATGGGCCGCAGGTCCTCCGAAGGCGCGAGCGCGCCGGCATGTTCAGCGGTTCAGGCCGGCCGCGGTCGTGGTGGTGCTCGTTGTTGTCCGAAGCCTGTTCCAGGCTCCTGAATACCCAATATATAGGCAGTCTCCGCTTTGTCAAACACAAGATATTGTGTTTTAGAGAATTGTCCTACGGACAAACTGTGGACAGATTGGGGGCCGGTGTGCGCAACCGGCCGCTGTAGCAGGATTTTTTTCTTTTCGCCGCCGCACACGGCCCCGCCGTCGCGCGCCGGCCGCTCGGGGCAGACCGAGCCGGATCGGCGCTTCAAGCGCGAAAAAGTGCGATCAGTATTTTCGAATATGCCCAGATAACGCGCCCAACTCCGGTGCTTCCGGCTCTTCACATGATCCCGGTCATTGATTCGGTGCACTGACTTGACGCACGTCAAGGACGCTCTGCCCGCAGCCGCCTACTATGTCTCGAGACCAGCTGTGCCTGCGCAACGCCCAACCCCGCCCGGGCAGGCTGAAACTGCGGACGCAGAGCGCATCAGCGCCTCAACAAGTAAAAGCGAGGACGGAGTGAACATTTCAGGCATCGTCGTGCAGAGCGCTTCCGGGCGCTTGGAAGCCGTGATCGACTCGCTGACGTCGATCGACGGCGTGGATGTCCACCAGGTGGATACGCAGAGTTCGCGCCTGGTCGCGACCATCGAGGCCGCCAACACGGGCAGCGAAGTCGCGACCCTGCGCGCCATCAAGTCCCTGCCCCATGTGGTCTATGCCGAACTCGTCTATCACCGTTTTGACGAAGAGTCGCCGGTCATCAACGCGAATCCCTCCGACCTCGACACCGAGACCGGTTTCGATTCGCGTGCCGTACCCGCAGCCCTGAATGACTAAAACCACGCCGACTGCTCCGCGCCTGCCGCGGGCACTGGCGAACAGACCATCGCCGTAGGAGGCCACCCATGTCCGTATCCCGTCGCGATTTCATCAAATCCTCGATCGCCGCCACGACCGCAGCCACTGTAGGCATCCCCGTCGCCGCTCCGGTTGCTGCGGCTGCCGACGCCGAAGCCGGCTGGCAGTGGGACAAGGGCGTGTGCCGGTTCTGTGGAACCGGCTGCGGCATCCAGATCGCCACCAAGGACGGCAAGATCGTCGCGACCAAGGGTGATCCGGACGCGCCGGTCAACCGCGGGCTCAACTGCATCAAGGGCTATTTCAACGGCAAGATCCTCTACGGCAAGGATCGCCTGACCCAGCCCCTGCTGCGCATGACCAACGGCAAGTTCGACAAGAAGGGCAAGTTCGGGCCCGTCAGCTGGGAACGCGCCTTCGACGAAATGGAAAAGCAGTGCAAGGCCGCACTCAAGGAAAAAGGCCCGCATGGTGTCGCAATCATCGGCTCTGGCCAGTACACCATTCCCGAAGGCTATACCTCGGCGAAGTTCATGAAAGCCGGGCTGCGTTCGAACAACATCGACCCGAACGCACGCCACTGCATGGCCTCGGCCGTGGTCGCGTTCATCCAGACCTTTGGCATTGATGAGCCGGCCGGCAACTACGACGACATCGAACACACCGATACCGCGGTCCTCTGGGGCGCGAACATGGCGGAGATGCACCCGATTCTTTGGGCACGCATTGCCGATCGGCGCCTTGGTCACGACAAGATGAAGATCGTGAACCTGTCGACCTACCGCAACATGTCCTCGGACATGGCCGATCTCGAGATCATCTTCGCCCCGAGTGGCGATCTTGCGATCCAGAACTACATCGCGCGTGAGATCGTCAAGCGCGGCGCGGTCAATCAGGATTTCGTCGACAAGCACTGCGTATTCGCGACCGGGCCATACGACATCGGCTACGGCATGCGTGCGACCGACAAGTTCGCCTATGACGCCGAGAAAGACACCCAGGCCAATGAAATCCGCCACACGCTGACCAAACACGAAGCCATTGCCCAACGTCGCACCGAGGGTGAGGTCGTCGAGCAGAAGAACACCAAAGCCCCGGTCAAGCACTGGCTGATCAGCTTCGAGGAATTCAAGCGTGGTCTTGAACCGTACACCCTGGACTTCGTCGCCGAGGTCGCCAAGGGCGATCCGGACGAACCCATGGAGCAGTTCAAGGAAAAGCTGAAACAGCTGGCCGACTACTATGCCGACCCGGACCGCAAGCTCGTGTCGTTCTGGACCATGGGATTCAACCAGCACCAGCGCGGCAGCTGGGTCAACGAACAGGCCTACATGAACCATCTGCTGACGGGCAAGCAATGCCAGCCCGGCAGTGGCGCGTTCTCGCTGACCGGACAGCCCTCGGCCTGCGGTACCGCGCGGGAAGTGGGCACGTTTGCCCACCGTCTGCCGGCCGACATGGTCGTGACGAATGCCGATCACCGCGCCTTTGCCGAGAAGACCTGGAATGTGCCGGCGAAGACCGTGAACCCGAAGGTCGGCAGTCACATCACCAAGATCCTTCGCGATCTCGAGGACGGCACGGTCAAGTTCGCCTGGGTGCAGGTCAACAATCCGTTCCAGGCGACGGCCAACGCGAACCACTGGATCACCGGTGCGCGCGACATGGACAACTTCATCGTCTGCTCTGATCCGTATCCCGGGATCTCGGCGAAGGTGGCAGACCTGATCCTGCCGACCTCGATGATCTTCGAGAAATGGGGTCTTTACGGGAATGCCGAGCGGCGCACCCAGGGCTGGCGCGAACAGGTGCCCTCGCCCGGCGACGCGCGTAACGACGTCTGGCAGGTCATGGAGTTCTCCAAGCGCTTCAAGCTGAAGGAAGTCTGGGGCGAGTCTCCGATACCTGGCCTGAAAGAGGCCGGCTTCGAAGACGGCAAGCTGCCAGACATCATGGCCGAGGCGAAAAAGATGGGTTACTCGCCGGACGACAACTTGTACGACGTCTTGTTCGCGCGCAAAGAGCTGAAGAAAAAATTCCCCTGGCCAGACCCGGTCGCGAAGGGCCATGACAACAGCACGGCAAACTGGCTTGGCGATGGCTGGTTCCCGGAAAAGGCGATGTTCGAGGAATATGCCAGCTTCGGTCGCGGACATGCGCATGATCTGGCCGAGTTCGACACCTATATGCGCGACGATGTGCGTGGCCTGAAGTGGCCGGTCGTCGACGGCAAGGAGACGCAGATCCGCTTCAACGCGAAGTACGATCCCTACGTCAAGAATGGCGATATCGAGTTCTACGGCAAGGCGCTGAAGGCGCTGCCGAGCGGCGACCTGGATGGCGTCACGAACAAGGAGAAGACCTCGCTTGCCGGCAAGGCCAAGATCTTCTTCCGGCCCTACGCGGCGCCGGTCGAGCGCCCGGACGAAAACTATCCGTTCTGGCTCGCAACCGGTCGGGTACTGGAGCACTGGCATTCCGGAACGATGACACGACGTGTTCCGGAGCTACACCGTGCCGTTCCGGCCGCGCAGATCTTCATGCACCCGAAAGATGCCGAAAAGCTCGGCCTGGCACGCAACGATCTGGCCTGGGTCGAATCGCGCCGCGGCAAGATACAGGCACGTGTGGAGACCCAGGGTCGAAACACGATGCCACGTGGTTCGATCTTCGTACCGTGGTTCGACGAGGGTGTGTTCATCAACAAGGTCACGCTGGACGCGACCTGCCCGATGTCCAAGGAAACGGATTTCAAGAAATGTGCCGTGAAGGTCTACAAGGCCTGAGTGAGCGCGTTTTCAGCGGCATCCGCCCATGGCAAGTACACGGCGTGAATTTCTGGCGAAAGCGGCGCAAGGGACTGCGCTTGCCGCCACGGCCGGTCTGGTCTGGTCGTTCCTGCTGAAGAACGAGGCGCGTGCAACGCCGTTTGCCATCCGTCCACCGGGCGCACTCGCAGAAGACGACTTCAACGCCAAGTGCATCAAATGCGGACAGTGCGTGCGCGCCTGTCCGTATGACACGCTGAGACTCTCAGCGGCCGGCGAAGGCATCCCGATCGGCACGCCGTATTTCACGCCCCGTGACGTGCCCTGCTACATGTGCGAGGACATCCCGTGCAAGGCGGCCTGCCCGACCGGTGCGCTGAATCCCGAGCTGGACTCGATCGAGGCATCCCGCATGGGGCTCGCGGCAATCGACATCGAGAGCTGCCTGTCCTGGCAGGGTCTGCGCTGCGAAGTCTGTTACAGGGAATGCCCGTTGAAGGGCACGGCAATCACGATCGAGAACCAGCCACGCAAGCTTTCCAAGCACGGCATGTTCGTACCCATCGTGCATTCAAACGCCTGCACCGGCTGCGGTATCTGCGAAAAGGCCTGCCCCACCGAACTCGCCGCAATCCGTGTCGTGCAGGCCGACCTGGTCCAGGGCCGGATCGGTGAACACTATCGGCTGGGCTGGAAAATCGACAACGAAATCACCCAGGAATTCGTACCCGCCGACCGGACACCCGCGCCGACTGGGGAATCGCCGGGCGGACTCGACTATCTCAATGCGAACCCCCTGTGACACCACCGAACGTGCCCCGCATCGGCCCGAACGGGCGTCCGGTGCGTCCGTTTGTCATGCCGGCAAGCCTGACCGGAAAACTCCGCGTGTGGCGTTACCTGATCGCACGTCGTCTCGTGCAGATCACCGTGCTGGTGTTGTTCATAGGCACGGCGCGCTGGGGTTGGGAGATCGCCGGGCACCCCGTGCTGCTCGGCAACCTGAGCAGTTCGAAGCTGCTGGATGCGCTGCCCATGGCCGATCCATTCGCGGTATTGCAGATCATCCTCACGGGACACTGGCCGGCACGCGAGGTGTTGATCGGCGCCGCGATCATCTTCGCGCTGTATGCGGCGCTTGGCGGCCGCACTTGGTGCGCATGGGTTTGCCCGATCAACCCGGTCACAGATGCCGCGGGCTGGTTGCGCAAAAAGCTCGGCCTGCGCGACGCGCTGTCGGTTCGGCGCGGCGTGCGTTACATCGCGCTCGCCCTGACGCTGGTCCTCAGCGCGCTTACGGGCATCGCGGCATTCGAGTGGATCAGCCCGATCAGCATGCTGCATCGCGAGTTGATCTTCGGCATCGGACTGGGCTGGACGGCTGTACTCGGCGTGTTCCTGTTCGACCTGTTCGTGCTGCGGCATGGATGGTGCGGGCACCTGTGTCCGCTCGGGGCGTTCTACGCCCTGGTCGGGTCGTTCGCGCCGGTGCGCGTGCGCTTCGACCCACCGACCTGCACGCACTGTGGCGAGTGCGCGAAGGTTTGCCCGGAACCGCAGGTGCTGAACCTGAAGCAGGCAGCCGCGGCCGGACGAATCACCTCGGGCGAATGCACGAACTGCGGGCAATGCATCAGCGTGTGCCCGGAAGACACCCTTTCGTACGATCTGCGCTGGCTGATTGATCAGCACAATCGGCAGGCAACACAAACACAAGACCACCGGAGGAAAACCGCATGAAACGTTACCTGATGATTCTCGCCGCGGCCTGGTTCATGGTTCCTGCCACCCAGGCCGGTCAGGCGATCTCCGCCAGTGACATGGGCCTTTCTCGCACTGACGTGCGTGACGCCCCGGCCCCGCCGCCGACGGAATATACGCAGAGCTTTCCGGGCTCCAACGAGCGCCTGCCCGTTGCCTACGTGACCGCGCCACCGCAGATTCCACACAACATCGCATTGTTCACGCCGGTCAAGGCCGGTTCGAACGCCTGCCTGGGCTGTCACGACAAGCCCAACATGCGCGGTATCAAGCAAAAGGGTCTGCCCACTTCGATCCCGGCCAGCCACTACGCGGAGCCCGCCTATGGCAAACCAGCCGCAGGACTTGCACCGACCGCCGGCGATAAACTGAGCGGATCGCGTTACGTCTGCACCCAGTGCCATGTACCTCAGGCCAACGCCCCGACGCTGGTTGACAACACCTTCTAGGCAGGGCTTCGACCGCAAGTTCGATGAGCCGCTCATTAACAGTCGATTCCGACAGACGCGCATTTCTGCGCGGCAGGGCCCTGACACATGAGGGCCGCGCGCTGGCCGCAGCGGCGATGAAGCCACTCGGCCCGCCACCGCCTGGCGTGGCCGCCACCCTGGCCGGCCTCGACTCAGCCGCTCCGTGCCGAGACTGCGCCGCACCGTGTGTGTCCTCGTGCTCCGAGGGGATCATCCGGAAACACCCACAGAATCACGCGCTGGCCGGCCAGCCCTACCTGGATTTCGGCGCCGGGGGCTGTACCTTTTGTGGGGACTGTGGAACGGCCTGTCCGCATACCGTGGTGCCGGCGACGCTGCCCGCAATCGGTCTGGCGACACTGGACCCGTCTGCCTGTCTGGCCTGGAACGGAGTAATCTGCGTGAGCTGCCGGTATGCCTGTCCGACCCGTGCGATCGGTGCCGATGCCCGCTCGCGACCCGCGATCGCGGCAGAGGCCTGTAACGGTTGCGGCAAGTGCGTGCGCGGCTGTCCGACCCAGGCGATTAGCGTCACCGCCGCCATGGCCGACGCTGTCCCTGGCCGCTGAGATCCAACCGGAGACCATCCATGCGAAGTCCGCGTGATCTATTGACCGATCTGGTGTTCTGGGCCCTGATCGCGACGATCGGAACGGGCATCGCCGTGGCCTCCGTGGCACCAATCGCCTGAGTCGATCCATGCGGCTCACGGCGTCGTGGAACGGGTGCTTGGATGGCTGAGCTGATCGATCCATTCGGCCGGCGGATCGAATACGTTCGACTGTCGGTCACCGACCGCTGCGACTTCCGCTGCAGCTACTGCATGCCGGAGGGTTTTCGCGGCTTCGAGGAGCCAGACCACTGGCTGCGCTTCGAGGAGATCGAACGCGTGATCGGTGCGTTCGCCGCGCTCGGCGTGCGCCGCGTGCGCATCACCGGCGGTGAACCACTGACCCGTCGCGGCCTGCCCGAACTCGCCGGTCTCCTCGCTGCGCTCGACGGTATCGAAGACCTTTCGCTATCGACCAACGCCTCGCAACTCGCACGACATGCGGCGGCATTGCGCGCTGCGGGTGTGAGCCGGATCAACGTCAGCCTGGATTCACTGGACGCCGAGCGGTTCCACGAGATCACACGCACCGGCCGGCTCGACCGCGTCATCGCCGGGCTCATGGCCGCGAAGGAGGAAGGCTTCGCGCCGATCAAGATCAACATGGTGGTGATGCGCGACGTGAACGACCACGAGGTCGAGGCCATGGTCGACTTCTGCGCGGAGCACGGGTTCACGCTACGGCTGATCGAGACCATGCCGATCGGCGACACCGGTCGCGATGCCAGCCGGGGCTATGTCGACCTGCAGACCGTGCGGTCCCGGCTTGCCGAACGCTACGATCTGATTCCGGCGGCCATGCCCGGCGGTGGTCCGGCGCGCTATGTCCAGGTCGCCGGGACGGACCTCAAGATCGGTTTCATCACGCCGATTTCCCAGCACTTCTGCGAAACCTGCAATCGTGTGCGCGTCACCGTGGACGGCACTCTGCATCTGTGCCTGGGTCAGAACGACAACGTCGAACTGCGAGAACCGTTACGCGCGGGCATCTCCGACGCCGAGCTTCGCGAAACCCTCGCCGCTGCGATCGCACTGAAGCCCGAACGCCACGAGTTCCGGGAAAAACCCCGGCAGGTGGTACGATTCATGTCCATGACCGGCGGCTGAGCCGGCGCCCTGCCCGACTCCCTTTTCGAGCCAGACCATGTCCGATTCACCTGCGGCCGCAAGCGCGGTCGGCTTTGCCGTTCTGACCGTTTCCGACACCCGCACCGAGGCGACCGACACCTCCGGAGGGCTGCTCGCTGAACGAATCAAAGCGGCGGGTCACCGACTCGTGCACAAACAGATCCTTCCAGACGATCGTTACCGGATTCGCGCGATCGTCTCCAACTGGATCGTCGATCCGGCGGTCCAGGTCGTGGTTTCCACCGGCGGCACCGGGCTGACCGGACGCGATGTCATGGTCGAGGCCGTGCGGCCGCTGTTCGACAAGGAAATCGAAGGGTTCGGCGAGGTGTTCCGCTGGCTGTCGTTCGAAGAGATCCGTACCTCGACCGTGCAGTCGCGTGCAATCGGCGGCGTCGCGAACGGAACGTACATCTTCTGCCTGCCGGGTTCGACCGGCGCCTGCCGACTCGGCTGGGACGCGATCCTCACCCACCAGTTCGACGCCACGCACCGGCCATGCAACATGATCGAAATCCTGCCGCGGCTGCGCGAACGCAGCGGGTGAGCACGGCCGCCACGCAAGTCGACGCCTGTGTGACGCCCGGCGACCGGCTGCTAGCCGTCGCCGAAGCGATCGAGGTTCTGTGTGACGCGGCTAGGCCGTCGGCGGCGACCGAAAATCTCGCGCTCGCCGAGGCGCCGGGGCGGGTCCTCGCCGAACCCCTGCTCGCACCGATCGACGTGCCGGGCTGGGACAACAGCGCGATGGACGGCTATGCGCTGCGCGCCAGCGATGGCGCCGGAGCCGCGAATCGCCTGCCGGTCCGTCAGCGGATCGCCGCCGGCCAGGCCGGTGAGCCGCTAGAACCGGGCTCGGCCGCGCGGATCTTTACCGGTGCCCCGCTGCCCGCAGGCGCGGACTGCGTGCTCATGCAGGAGCACTGCCGAGCGGACGGCGATCACATCGAGTTCGAGGGGCCGCTGAAGTCCGGCATGAACGTCCGCCGGCGTGGCGAGGACCTGTCGCGCGGATCCGAGGCACTGGCGACCGGCACCCGATTGGCGGCCCAGCATGTGGGCCTGGCTGCGTCGCTCGGCATCGCGCGGCTGAACGTCTTCCGCAAGCTGCGCGTCGCGGTATTTTCAACCGGCGACGAACTGCGCGAGCCCGGCGAGAAACTCGCCGCCGGACAGATCTACAACTCCAACCGCTACATGCTGCTCGCGCTCGCCGAGCGGTGCGGCTGCGAGGCGATCGATCTCGGCCGCGTCGAGGACCGACTGGACGCCACCCGCGCGGCGCTTCGCGGCGCGGCCTCGAAAGCCGATCTGATCCTGACCTCTGGCGGGGTCTCGGTCGGCGAGGAAGACCACGTGCGCGCAGCAGTGGAGGCGGAAGGCACGATTCATCTGTGGCGCGTCGCCATGAAGCCCGGCAAACCGCTGGCGTTCGGCCAGGTCGCCGGCACGGATTTCATCGGCCTGCCCGGGAACCCGGTCTCGAGCTTCGTGACCTTCGCGATCTTCGTGCGCCCCTACCTGCGACTGCGCCAGGGCCGTACCGACGCACAGGGCAGCTGCTGGCGCGAGGTCGCGGCGGACTTCGACTGGCCGCATGCCGGACCACGCACCGAGTTTGCCCGCGCCCGGCTCGATTGCGACGGCCGCGCGCGCCTGTATCCCCAGCAGGGCTCCGGCGTGTTGTCATCGGTCGTCTGGGCCGATGGCCTCGTCGAAATCCCGCGCGGGCGCGCGATTCGCAGCGGCGAGCCGGTGCGTTACGCGAACTGGTCCGCCTTGCTCGACTGATCGCAGCATGGCCCGGCTTCTGTATTTCGCCCGTCTGCGCGAGACACTTGGCAGCGCCGGTGAGGAACTGCCGGACCTGCCGGAGGGTGTCACGCGTGTCGACGCGCTGATCGATCACCTCGCCCGGCGTGGACCGACCTGGCGCGCGGCCCTCAGGGACGATCCACGCGTGCTCATCGCCGTCAATCAGGTGCTGGTCGCGCGCGATCACGCCATCGGCGCGGCCGACGAGATCGCCTTCATGCCGCCGGTCACCGGCGGATGATCCGCATCCAGCGCGAGGATTTCGATCCCGGCGCCGAGATCGACCGGCTGCGCGGCGCACGCACCGACCTCGGCGCGGTCACGAGCTTCGTCGGCTACGTGCGGTCCGACGATGGCGTCGAGCGCATGGCGCTGGAGCACTATCCGGGCATGACCGAAGCGGCGCTCGCGGGAATCGTAGCGACAGCCCACCAGCGATTCGAATTTGCCGATGCGCTGGTGATTCATCGCGTCGGCGAACTCAACCCCGGTGAACGCATCGTGTTGGTCGCCGTCACGGGCCGGCACCGCACGCAGACATTGCGGGCCTGCGAGTTCATCATCGACTATTTGAAGACCGACGCACCGTTCTGGAAAAAGGAATTCACGCGCGACGGAGAGCGCTGGGTCGACGCGCGCAGGTCCGATCAAACCAAGCGCGACGACTGGTAACCGGATCAGAATTGGGCTGCCGGACGGTTTACCGTCCAAACAAAGCCGGAGCGCGTGCCCGCACTAGCGCGCTTCGCGAAGCCGCCTGAGATCCAGGATTCGAATCACCTTGCCGCTGACGGAAATCAGCCCGTCGGCGACGAGTTCATGCAACACCCGCGAGAGCGTTTCAGGCGTCAGTTTCAGTCGCGAGGCCAGCACGCCCTTGGCAACGGGCAGCAACAGTTCCGCGGCATTGCGGTTGGACTCGCACAACTGCGCCTCGCTGATCAGGTAGTCGACGACACGCTGCGTGGAACTGCGCAGGCAATAGGACTCCAGGTCCATGACCAGATGATGCAGGCGCGCGCTCAGACCGGCCAGCAGCTGACGCGTGAACTGGTGCGAGTCCTGGATGGTGTCCATGACCACCGCACGTGGAATCATCAACAGACGCGAGGGTTCCAGCGTACGTGCCGCGATCGGGCTCGGTTGATCCAGAAACAGCAGCGCCTCACCGAAGGTATGGCCCGACTCTTCGATGTTGACGATCTTTTCCGCCCCATCCGGCGTGCTGATCACCAGTGCAACCAGCCCGTCAACGATGCAGAAAAAGTCCGTCAGGCGATCGCCCTTGCGAAACAGAAACGCGTCCCGATCGAAATCGCGCACCCGGGATGCACCGGAAAGGTGCTGGAGTTGTTCGCCGCCAAGCTCGCTGAACAGTGGCCAGCGCGACAGCGTATGCAGAATGGCTTCGGATCTCATGGGGACCTCAATGATTGCAATCCGGTCGTTACGCACGGCATGGTGCGCCGCACAAAGGCGACGCCCGGTCGGATCGCTGTTCTATAATTTTTTAACCTGCGACAAGGACTTGTCGCCACTGCCGCGCTAGAGTGAATTTTATCGCGCTTGTCGACCGATGGGGCGGTTAGATATGCCAGCGACCATTGACACGCATTCCAGAACGCCGGCGATTGCCGTGCACTGCGACCGCTGTTCCCTGCAGCGGGTGTGCCTGCCGCGCGAGCTCGCCCAAGATGCACTGCGCTGCTTCGACGACGAGGTCGAACGACCCGCGCCGATCGAACGCGGTGCGGCATTGTTCGAAGCGGGCGCACGCGTGGATTTTCTGTTCGCCGTGCGCTCCGGCAGCGTTCGCACCCTGGTGCTCACCAGTGACGGCAGCGAGCAGACGACCGGCTTCTATCTGCCCGGCGAGATCGTCGGCCTCGATGGCATCGCCGGCGGCAGCCATGCGGTGACGGCCATCGCGCTCGAACGTACCACCGTGTGTCGCCTGCCGCTCGGCAACATGTCCGAACTGTTCGACACCGTGCCGGGGCTGGCGCAGGAAATGCTGCGGCTGGCTGGCGAGGCAATCGCCTGCGATCAACGCCGTTTTCTGCTGCTGGGCCAGATGACAGCGGAGGCTCGCGTCGCGAGCTTTCTGCTGGACTTCGGCGAACGCCTGAACCGTCGCGGCCTGTCCGCGCTGCGCTTCTGCATGCCCATGTCTCGGCATGAACTCGCGAACTATCTGGGCCTCGCGGTTGAGACCGTCAGCCGGCTGTTCTCGCGCCTGCGCGAACAGGGTGTTCTCGAGGTCGATCGACGCGAGATCGAGATTCTCGACAGCGCGGCACTGCACACGCTGGTTGGCGATACGGAATTCGTCGGGATGGCGCAGGACCGAAAGGCGGCAAACGCCTGATCGGCCGGGCGCTCACGCTGGCTGAGCACCCGTCTTGATCGTTCAATACTCTCGCTCTAACAAGTTGCCGAAATTCCCTTTTCAACCGCCTGCTGGGTGACGTCTCCCGGCTGGACCGGGCGTTTCACGCGAGAAATTCCAGCAAGCCCAAGCACCAGCAGCGCAAACGTCGCCGGCACCGGGGTGCTCCACACGCCCGCGACGCCCAGGTCGTCCGGCATCAGCGAGGCAAACGACTGGATGCTCCAACCGCCATCGAGGCTGGTTTCGAAGTGAAACTTCAGCGTATCGAGATCGGCGGCAATATCCGTGTTGAAGTTGATCGCGAAGATCGAGGGTCCCAGCAACAGCGAAATGCTTCCGGATACAGCGCCGACGTGTTCGGCCACGAGCGGACCTGCCGGCAGCACGTCGCTGTTGGGCGAATGAAACTCGAACCAAAGCACGTCCGAAGGGCTCGCAATCGGGGTTCCAGGAACGTAATCCAGTCCGAGGGTGATGTAGGCATTCACGATGCTGCCGGACGGAGAGCAGTCGACCGTGCACGTACCCGTGAAAATGAAGGTCTGGGACGTAGCTGGATCAGGCGGCGTGAGTGGCGTCACCGACGGCACCGACCAGGCTGTTGCTGGAACCACCAGCACTGCGACCGAGAGAAGTCTGCGGAAAAGGTCGAAAGCTGTGCGTGTCACGATACCCCCCCAAACGTTTCCAAGCCCGCACGAATGTTACCGACACCCAAAACACTTTTCGAGCGCTCTTTGCCGGCGACGACGGGCGCGCGGTGTCCGACGGGTACCGGGGGGCATGGGGCTATTGCGGTTTCGGGGTCGCCACCTGGTCGCGCAGATAGACCGGCAAGGCCTCCTCCACACTCACCCCGCCCGTACGCCGCAACTGCGCGGCCGCGAGCCGCGCAATCGCGGCGGCACGCGGCAGTGCCTGTGAATCGATCACCGCATCGTCGAGTCCGCAGCGTTCGCTGAGCAGACCCCGGTAGACCGTGAACCCGCTGCCAACCCCCACGGCGGGACCCATCGCATCCGGGGGCATTTCGACCCGGTCCGGGTCGCAGACCTGTTCGTCCACGACGGCACGCGCAAGCCCTGACGCATCGCGCCCGAACGCGCCCCAGTACACCTGCCCCATGCGCGCATCCAGGGCGCAGAGCACCGTCGCGGCGCCCGCGTCCAGCGCCGGCTGCGCAAGCGCGGCCAGGGTCGAGACCGGCACCACGGGCCGAGCGTTCGCGAATGCCAGCCCCTGGGCAACCGCCGCTGCAATCCGCAGGCCCGTGAACGCACCCGGTCCGCGGCCGAACGCGACCGCATCGAGTTCCGCCGCACGCATGCCCGCGGCGCCCAGCAGGGCCTCGATCATGGGCAGCAGCAGCCGCGTGTGCCCGCGCGGCGCCAGTTCAAACCGCTCGGCCGCCAGCGCATCATCCATCCACAGTGCAGCGGAACAGGCGTCCGTCGCCGTTTCGATGGCGAGCAGCCTCACGCCGCGACCTCCAGATGCGGACGAATCGCCGAAAGATCCTTCGTGACCGTGAACGGCGGCAGGCTGCGCAGGAACGTTCGACCGTAGCCGCGCCGCGTCAGGCGCGGATCGGCGACGATGATCACACCGCGGTCGGTCTCGCAGCGCAGCAATCGTCCGACCCCCTGTTTGAGCATCAGAACCGCCTGTGGCAACTGGTAGTCCTGAAACGGGCTGCCGCCGCGGCGGCGGACGGCCTCGATCCGCGCGCGCGTGATCGGGTCATCGGGGGCCGCGAACGGCAGCCGGTCGACGATCACACAGCTCAGCGCGGCCCCCGGCACGTCAACGCCCTCCCAGAAGCTGCTCGTGCCCAGCAGCACGGCGTTGCCGGCATGGCGGAAGCGCTGGAGCAGTTCGTGGCGCGGGGCGTCGCCCTGCACGAGTACCGGGTAGTCAAGGCTCGCCCGCAGCGCGCCCTCGAGCCGGCGCACGGCGGCGTGGCTGGTCACGAGCACAAAGGTCCGCCCAGCCGTCGCGGCGACCGCGTCGATGACCATGCGCTCGAAGGCCGCCGCAAACCGCGCATCGTTGGGTTCCGGCATGTCCTCGGGCAGCACGAGCAGACCATTGGTCGCGTAGTCGAACGGGCCGGGCACGGCCAGCGTGTCGGTCTGTGCCGGCAGCCCGACACGATCGGTGAAGTAGGTGAAGCGCGCATCGACGGCCAGGGTCGCGGAGGCGAACACCCAGGTCGCCGAGGTCGACTCCCAGTACTCGCGCAGCGGTCGCGAGGCGTCCAGCGGCGCGCTGCGCAACTGGAAGCCGGCACCCGAGGTCTCGAGCCAGCCGACCGCCTCGGCCGGATCGACCGCGCGCAGGGTGGCGAGGCGCTCGCGGCACTCGTTTGCGCGGGTCAGGCAGCGGTCCAGCGCAACCGAACGACCCTCGTGCACGGCGAGTCCTGCCGCGAGTTCCGCGAGCCCCGCGTCGATGCGATCGAAGGCATCGGCCAGCTGGTCGCCGTCCCACTGGTCGAGCACGGCGCGCCGCGCGCCCTGCCCCCAGCCGGCCCGCGCGGAGCGCACCCCGGTCGTGAGCACGTCCACCAGTGGCCGTAGTGCGGCGGCGTCCGGCGCATCCCGCAGCTGTGCGGTGGTGACATCGCGACCGAGATCCAGGAGCTGGCGTGAACTCAGGCCCTCGCCAAAGAACTGTGTTGCGATTTCCGGAAACTGGTGCGCCTCGTCGACGATCACGACATCGGCATTCGGCAGCAGATCGCCATACCCGCCGCCTTTCAGAGCGAGGTCCGCGCACAGCAGATGCTGGTTGATGACGATCAGGCGCGCGGCCAGCGCACGCCGCCGGGCCTCGAACACGAAGCACTCGGAGTAATGCGCGCACTGCGCGCCCAGACAGTTGTCCGTGGTCGAGGTGATCTGCCCGCGCAGGGGGTGGTCCTCTGCGAGCCAGTCGAATTCGGCGAGGTCGCCGCTGCTGGTCCGCCCGGCCCAATCGGCGACTGCGGCGTACTCCGCGTGACGTTTCGCATCCGTGACGCCGGCGGCGAGCGCCTGCGCCAGACGTTCGCGACACAGGTAGTTCGCGCGACCCTTTAGCAACGCCGCCTGCACCGGTGTCGAGAACGCCCGCGCGATGCGCGGCAGGTCCTGCTCGAACAGCTGATCCTGCAGGTGCCGGGTGCCGGTCGCGACCACGACCCGGCGGCCCGAGGCGATCGCGGGTGCGAGATAGGCGAAGGTCTTGCCGATCCCCGTGCCGGCCTCGCAGATCAGATGCCGTCCACCGGTGATCGCATCGGCGACCGCGACGGCCATCTCGCGCTGACCGGGGCGGACGCGGAACCCGTCGATTGCGCCGGCCAGCGCGCCGCCCGCATCGAACGCGGCGCGGATGCCGGGCGCGAACTCAGCGCCGTTCGCTGCGACCACGCTTGCTTCCGGAAGGCTTCGGTCGGCGTTTGGCGCGTGACGCGTACGGGTTCTCGGTACCGCGGAACTCCAGCCGGATCGGTGTCCCGTGCAGCCGGAACGACTCACGGAAATGGTTTTCCAGATAACGCCGGTAGTTTGCCGGCGTGCGGTCGGCCTGGGTGCCGTGGATCACGATCACCGGCGGAAACCGCCCGCCCTGGTGTGCGTAACGCAGGCGGACGCGCCGGCCACGCTGCAACGGCGGCTGGTGCGCGGTGAGTGCCGCGGCGAGCGCGTCGTTCAGGGCCGGGGTCGCGAGCGTGCGCCCGGCCGCCGCATGCACGCCGAGCAGGGTCTCGAACAGTTCGCCGACGCCACTGCCGTGCAGCGCGGAGATGAAGTGCACCGGCGCCCAGCGCACGAAACCGAGTCGCAGGTCGAGCTCGCGGCGCACGTTGTCGCGCGCATCCGGCCGCAGCCCGTCCCATTTGTTCACGGCCACGACCAGCGCGCGGCCACGATCGAGGGCCATGCCGAGGATGGTCTGGTCCTGTTCGGTGACGCCCTCGTGCGCATCCAGAACCACCAGAACGACTTGCGCCTTTTCAATGGCTTGCAGCGCCTTTATGACGCTGAACTTCTCGATGGCGGACTCGACGTGCGAGCGCCGCCGCACGCCGGCCGTGTCGATCAGCGTATAGCGCTGGCCGTCGCGCTCGAACGGCACGTCGATGGCGTCGCGCGTCGTGCCGGGTTGATCGTAGGCGATGACCCGTTCGGCACCGACGATGCGGTTGATCAGCGTCGACTTGCCGACATTCGGCCGGCCGATGACGGCCACCGCAACGCCGTCGACCGCATCCTCGTGCTCGGTCGAGGCGTCCGCCGGAAGGGCCGCGTCGATGCGCTCGAGCAGTTGCGCAATCCCGCTGCCGTGCGCAGCGGCGATCGCGAGCGGCTCGCCCAACCCGAGCGCGTGCAGTTCGCCGATCAGCACGCGCGGGTCGATGCCATCGGTTTTGTTCGCGGCGAGAATCACGGGCTTGCCGGCGCGACGCAGTTCAGCGACGATTTCGAGGTCCTGTGCGCCAGGCTCCTCGCGGGCGTCGAGCAGCAGGACGACGACATCGGCCTCGGCGATCGCGACCCGGGCCTGGCGCGCCATGTGCAGGTCGATCCCGGTCTCGAGTCCGGACAGCCCGCCGGTATCGACGACGATGAAGGGGCGCTCGGCCCGGCGTGCCACGCCGTAGCGTCGATCGCGCGTGAGCCCGGGTTCGTCCGCGACCAGTGCGTCGCGGCTTGCCGTCAGGCGATTGAAGAGTGTGGATTTGCCGACGTTCGGTCGGCCCACCAGAGCGACGACCGCAAGCATCCGGTCAACTGCTGCTTGGTGGCGTCAGCGACCGGCGAGCGGTCGGTACGCCGCGAGTTCGCCGCCGTCTCCGAGCCAGACGACCTGTTCGCCATCCCCCGCCGGACGCGCGGTCACGCCGGCGCGGTCGATCCGCTCGTGGCCGACAAGATGGCCATCGTCGGCGGCGAGCCAGATCAGGTTGCCCTCGTTGTCGCCGACGCCGACCCAGCGGTCCGCGAGCCCGACCGGAGACAGGCGGCGCCCGGCAAGTGCCTGCTGGCGCCACAGGGCCCGGCCGGTGCCGGGGTCGATCGACCAGACGTCACCAGCCGCATCGCTGATGTAGAGAAACGCGCCGTCGGTGACGGCGCCCTGGAACGCCGAGAACTCACGCTGCCAGAGCACGGTCCCGGTGGTTGCGTCCACGGCCGCGAGACGACCCTGGTAGCTCGTCACGAACAGGGTATCGCCGACCAGCAGCGGATCGCCGTCCAGATCAACCATGCGATCGAGTTCCGAGCGACCGCTCGGCACCGCGACTGCCGCGTCCCAGCGCTCGCGCCCGTCGGCGAGCGCCAGACCCACGAGGTGCCCGTTCGCGAGCCCGACCGCGACGATGGGACCGACCGCGACCGGCGCGCTGTCGCCACGCAGGCTCAGCGCCGGCACGGCACGACCGTAGCGCCATACGGCACTCCCGTCGGACTTCGCGCGCGCGTGGACTTCGCCGTCGGCGGTACGAGCAACCACGACGGTTTCGGTCACCGCAGGGGCCGCAAGCACTTCACTGGACAGGGCCGCACGCCAGCGCTCGGCGCCCGTGGCGGCATCCAGCGCGATCAGATCGCCCTGCGTCGTCCCGACCACGACCAGATCCCCGCCGACGCCGGGACCGCCGCTGACCGGGGCATCGGTGTCGACTTCCCAGCGGCGCGCACCGTCCGACCATGAATACGCACCGACCTGGCCGTCGGCATCCGCGACATAGACCGTGTTGTCGCGTACCTGCGGCGCGAGCCGCAGGACCTGCTTGTCGGCGCCGGCGCCGGTATCCACCGACCAGAGGCGCTCGATCGGCGAACCGGTCTCGATCTTCGGCAACGGCCCGTAGCTGGGTTTGTCGTCGCTCCACAGCTTGCTGATGCCGCAGCCCGAGAGCGAAGCAAGTGCGCCGGCAAGCGCCGCCGCGACCAGCAGCCGGCTGCGCGCCTCAGTCATTGCCCAGGCCCAGATCGGCAAGCTGCATGCGCACCAGCGCCGCGGCGCCGGTGCCCTTGTCCAGGGCGGCACGGTACTCGGTGGCCGCCAGCTGGATGTCCCCACGCGCGACGGCGATGTCGCCACGAATGCGGTGATATTCAGCTTCGAACGCACCGGCCGGCGCCCCGGCATCCAGCAGGGCGGCCGCTTCGTCGAGCTTGCCAAGGTCGATCTTCACTCGCGCCAGACGCAGCCGCGCGACATGCGACAGCCCGGCATCCGGTGCGCGATCGAGCGCAAGCTGAAGTGCGGATTCCGCTGCGGCCGGGCCGGCCTTCTGCACCTGCAGGGTCGCACGCATGAGTTCCGCGAAGTAGGCATACCCACCCTCCGCGGCATCGCCGGCGAGGGCCTGCGCGTATTCGGCGACGGTCTTGTCGTCGCCGGTTCGCGCCGCTTCTTCGAGCTGGCTGTAGGTCAGCGAGGCCTCGGCGATCTTGCGCTGCTCGTTCGACTGGTAGGCGTTCCAGCCGTAGATGCCGAGCAGACCGAGCACGACGCCGGCAATCAGCGACTTGCCGTTTTCGCGCCACCACTTCTTGATGGCCTCGACTTGTTCCTCTTCGGTCTCGTAGTGACTGGCCATTCAGGGCTCCAACATTTGATTTCAGTCGGCCATGCTCGCGCGCAGCACGTCCGCGAGGGCATCCAGCGCGACTTCGCTCTGGGCGTCGTTGCCGCGCAGGGGCTTGAGGCCCGCGACGCCGCGCGCAAGTTCGTCGTCACCGAGGACGATGGCGTAGTGCGCGCCACTGCGATCGGCCTTCTTGAACTGGCTTTTGAAGCTGCCGCCGCCGCAATGGGTCACGACCCGTAGTGCCGGCGCCGCATCCCGCAGCTGCTCGGCCAGCGCCGGGCCGCGCATTGTCGCCTGTTCCCCGACCAAAACCCAATAGACGTCCACGCCGCGCTCCGGCAGTGGCCGGTCCGCGGCCTCCAGCACACCGAGCAGCCGCTCGATGCCGAGCGCGAATCCGACCGCCGGGGTCGCCGGACCGCCGAGTTGTCCGACCAGGCCGTCATAGCGCCCGCCCGCGCAGACCGTGCCCTGGGCGCCGAGCGTATCGGTGACCCATTCGAAAACCGTGTCGGTGTAGTAGTCGAGCCCGCGCACAAGCAGCGGATCGACCACGTAGGCGATGCCGGCCGCCTCCAGCCCCGTACACAGGCCCTCGAAATGCGCCCGTGAGCGCTCGCCGAGGTGCTGTTCGAGCTTTGGCGCGGCCTCGACCAGCGCGCGCATGCGCGGGTTCTTGGTGTCGAGGATGCGCAGCGGATTGCGCTCGAGGCGGTTTCGGCTGTCCTCGTCGAGCACATCGAAATGTTCGCGGAAATACGCAATCAGCTCGGCACGATGGCTGGCGCGTTCTTCGGGCCGGCCGAGCGTGTTGATGCGCAGCCCGACCTGATCGCCCAGGCCCAGCTCGCGCCATAGTCGCGCGGTCATCGCGATCAGCTCGACATCGATATCCGGGCCGGCGAGGCCGAACGCCTCGACACCGAGCTGGTGAAACTGCCGGTAGCGGCCTTTCTGCGGGCGTTCGTGGCGAAACATCGGCCCCATGTACCAGAGCCGCCGCGGCGGTTCGGGGACCAGAGCGTGTTCGATCGCCGCACGCACACAGCTCGCCGTGCCCTCGGGGCGCAGGGTCAGCCCGTCGCCGTTGCGGTCGGCGAAGCTGTACATCTCCTTCTCGACGATATCGGTCGCCTCGCCGATGGAACGCGCGAACAGGGCCGTGGATTCCACGATGGGCGTGCGAATCTCGCTGTAGCCGTAGCGCGCGACCAGCTCGCGCAGGACCAGCTCCAGCGCCTGCCAGCGCGCGCTCGCGTCCGGCAGGAGGTCGTGCATCCCGCGGATGGCCGTGATGCGGTCCATGTTCAATCCAGCGTCGGCGTGCCGGCGCTCAGGCGCGCGATGTTGCCGCGTGTGTGCGGCGCGAGGTCGACCGGTTGGCCGTCTTCCAGCAGGGTCACGGCGGCGGCGTTGCCGAGCGTCATGCGAAACGGTGGCGCACCATCGAGCGGTCGACTCGACCCGGCCTGGATCGTGCCGAAGAGCACGCGCGCGCCGTTCGCGTCGCGCACATCCACCCAGCAGTCCTCGGCGAAGCGCAGCTCCAGCCCGCCGGCCTTCGCGACCGGCGCAGCCGCAGTCTCCACGACGGCCGGGGTCGGGCCCGCAGCGGTCGGCGGCTCGGTTGATGGCGCCTGTGCTGCCAGCGGCGCCCGGTTCGCCTCGGGGACTGGCGCTGGTGCGTCAGGCAGATCGGCCGGCGGCTGGACGGGCACCGCCGCAACGAACTCCGGCACGGGCGCCGCGGTTTCGGCCGATGCCGGCGTGTCGAGTGGATTGGCCGGCGCGTTCGCCAGATCGTCCGCGGTGACGAACGGAACCCGAACCGCAGCCGGCGGCAGCGCGACGGTTCGCGCAGGCGTGGTCACCGAGCCGCGTTCGCCACGCTCGGCCGGCGCACTCGACGCATCGCGACGGGTCGGCTCCTCGCGTGCCTGCCACCACAACAACACCCCGGCGATCAGGGCAATCACAATCGCCGCCGTGACCAGCTTTACGACCAGGTGACTGCTGTGCAGCTGTTTCGTCCGCACGCCCGCCGTGTCGATGCGCACCGCGCGGGCCTGCGGATTGAGCCGTGCGTAATCCGCCAGCAGCGGATCGGCACTGAGCCCCATGAGGCGTGCGTAGTTGCGGATATAGCCGCGCACGAACACCTCCTCCGGAAGGTGTTCGTAGTCGTCGGTTTCCAGCGCGTCGAGTACGCGTTCGGTCAGACGCAGTTCGCGTGCGACATCCGCGCGCTCCAGCCGCCGCGCCTCGCGCGCCGCACGCAGCTGCTGGCCGGGGCTTGAGCTGTAAGCGGTGCTGTCGTCGGCGTCCAGGTCGGGAATCATGGTGCGCGACTCAGGGACTGGAAGTAGCGCTGCGCCTCGTCGGAGTCCGGGAAGCGCTGCACCAGCTGTTCGGCATATCGCGCGACGGCATCCGTGTCGTTGAGTTCGCGCTCCGCGCGGATGCCCAGCCAGAGGCTGGCCGCGGTCGGTTGCGCAACCTGTTCATAGCGCTGCAGGTATGCGCGCGTGGACAGGTGAATGCCCTTCTCGAAACTCAGCTTCGCCATCTGCAGAAGGACCCGCGGCTGGGTCGGTTTCTTGACGAGAGATTCCCGCAGCAGACGTTCACCGCGCTCGCTATCGCCGGCCTGCAACGCACACAGACCGGAGTTCGACAGCGCCACCTCCGGTTCGCGATACAGGGGATTTCGCAAGGCCGCGTCGAACTGTTCGGTGGCCTTGTCGTAGCGCTTCTGCGCACAGTAGAACGCGCCGACCGCGTTGCGGATATACGGGTTCGCCGGATCGAATTCCACCGCCTTGAGAAAGTATTCCTCGGCGAGTTCGTTCTGATTCAGGCGCTGGTAGATCATGCCGGCGACGTTGTTGGCCATGCCGAACTTCGGATCGATGGCAAGCGAACGCTGAATCTGTGCAAGCGCGATTTCGGCCGCGCCCTGCTGCATGTAGGCGACGGCGAGTTCCTGATACGTCTTGGCCAGCGCGTGATCAGTATCGCGCGAACTGATCTCATCGCTGGGCTGGTTCGTCTGGCAGGCACCGAGCGCCAGCACGATCAAACCGAACGCGGCCACACGCAGGAATCTGCTCATGACACAAGCGCGCGCTGCGCGCGCCGCCCCCGGTCGTTCACACGCCCGACGAGCTGCCCGCAGGCCGCGTCAATGTCCTCACCGCGCGGGCGGCGCGTCACACAGGTCAGCCCGCGCGCAACGAGCACATCGCGGAACGCATCGATCGTCGACTGCGGCGAGCGCCGATACCCCGTGCCCGGAAACGGGTTGAACGGAATGAGATTGACCTTGGCCGGCACATCGCGCAGCAACGCGCCCAGCGCACGCGCCTGCGCGAGCGAGTCGTTCACGCCTTCGATCATCACGTATTCGAAGGTCACACGCGCGCGGGCCTCGTCGGCGACGTAACGACGACAGGCCGCAAGCAAATCGGCGATCGGGTACTTGCGGTTCAGGGGCACGAGTTCGCTGCGCAGATCGTCGTCGGGCGCGTGCAGTGATACCGCGAGGCTCACGGGCGCGACTTCACGCAGGCGCTCGATCATCGGCACGACGCCGGCGGTGGAGACCGTCACGCGACGGCGTGACAGACCGTAAGCGAGATCATCCAGCATCAGGCGCAGCGCCGGCGCCAGGGCGTCCAGGTTCAGCAGCGGCTCGCCCATGCCCATGAGCACGACGTTCGTTACACGGCCGGCGCCGAGGCGGCGTTCCGCCTGCCAGAGCTGACCGATGATCTCGTCGGTGGTCAGATCGCGGCTGAAGCCCTGCTGCGCCGTCGAACAGAAACGGCAGTCCAGCGCGCAGCCGACCTGCGAGGAGACGCACAGGGTTCCACGATCCGGTTCCGGGATGAACACGCTCTCGATGCGCTGACCGTCGCCGAGTTCCAGCAGCCACTTGCGGGTTTGGTCAAGCGCGTGCTGCTCCGTGCCGATCGGCGGCGCCTGGACGGTCGCGCGTTCCGCTAGCCGTTCGCGCAGGTCGCGCGAAAGGTCGGTCATCTGCGCGAAATCGGTCACGCCGTGCTGGTGGATCCACTTCAGAACCTGCCGCGCGCGAAACGGCCGCTCGCCGAGACCTTCAAACCAGGTCTCGAGCGCGGCACGGTCCAGCGGCAGCAGGTTCGTTACAGTCACGTCCTCAGCGCGTGCGCGGGCACAGCTCGTTGTCGGCGAAAAAGAATGCAATCTCGGCGCGTGCGGTGTCGGGGCCATCGGAACCGTGCACGGCATTTTCGTCGACGGTCTTCGCGAAATCCGCGCGGATCGTGCCCGGCGCGGCCTTGGCCGGATCGGTCGCCCCCATCACCTCGCGGTGCTTCGCAATGGCGCCCTCGCCTTCGAGCACCTGCACCATGACCGGGCCGGACATCATGAACGAAACGAGGTCATTGTAGAACGGCCGTTCGCGGTGGACCGCGTAGAAGCCCTGCGCCTGCTGTTCGGACAGGTGCAGCATTTTCGCGGCAACGACGCGCAGGCCGGCGGCCTCGAAACGGGCATAGATCTGGCCGATCACGTTCTTGGCCACGGCATCGGGCTTGATGATCGACAGGGTGCGTTCGACGGACATTGGGACTCCGTGATTCAGTTCGGAAAAAATACGCCCCGCCGTGGGCGGGGCCGATGGTAGAAGGGCAACCCTAGTAGTCTACCGGACGGCCGGGCGCGGGCCAATCAGGCATGGCACCGGCTAAGATGCCGTGATCCACCTGCCCCCCGCCGCCTGGCCAGATTGCACAAGGAACTTCGATGAGTAGCCACCAGCGCCCCATGCTCGACAAGCTCGCCAAGGCCATGGCCTCGCGCTATCCGCTCGTCTACCTGCTCGGCTGGGACGAACCGCGCATGGAGGCCCTGCTGCGGCCGATCACATCGCGCGTGAAGTCGCCCGGCTTGGTGATCTGGACGGCCACGACCGGTTTCTCGGCACCGTTCGGCGGCGACGGTCAGTCCACGCCGATTACCGATCCGGTGGAGGCCCTGGCCTGGATCGCCGCACGCGACACCGCCGGCGTCTATCTGCTGAAAGACCTGCCGGCGTGGTTCGAAGGGAACCCGCGGCTGGTACGGGCCGTGCGCGACCTCTACGCGGCCCTGCGCCAGCGCGATGTGGTCGTGTTCATGTCGCACCCCGAGCTCGTGCTGCCGGAGGTGCTGAAGAAGGAAATCTTCCTCATCGAAGTGCCACTGCCGGCCGAAGACGAGATCCTCGAGGTGCTGACCGAGCGCACGGCCGGCCGCAACATCCAGCCCGAACACCTGCACCGGCTGGCCGGCGCGCTGCGTGGCCTGTCGCAGAACGAGATCCAGCATGTCGTCTCGCGCCTGCTGCTGCCGCAGGTGTTCGATCACCACAAGGCGCTGCTCGAAGCCCAGGAAGAGAAATCGCAGCTGCTGCGCAAGGAGAGCGTGCTGCGTTTCTATGGTGCCGAGTGGTCGATGAAGGACGTCGGCGGACTCGACCAGCTGCGCGACTGGGTGCTCAAGCGCAAATACCTGTTTTCGGAGCGTGCTTTGAGTTCCGGAGTTCCGCTGCCGTCGGGGCTGTTGCTCATGGGTGTCAGCGGCTGCGGCAAGTCCATGGCCGCGAAGGCGATCGCCGCGGCCTGGGAACTGCCCCTGGTCCGGCTCGACATGAGCCTGGTGCTGTCGGGCAGTTTCGGCACGCCGGAGTACGCCTTCGAGAACGCCGCGCGTCTGGCGGCGGAGATCGCCCCCATCGTGTTGTGGATCGACGAGATCGAGAACGCCTTCGGTTTCGACCGCGCCGCGCACGGCGGCGGCAACGTGAACATCCTGTCCAGTTTCCTGACCTGGATGCAGGAAAAGTCACCGAAAGTTTTCATCGCGGCGACCGCCAACCGCATCCAGGAACTGCCTGCGGAGTTCATGCGCAAGGGTCGCTTCGACCAGCTGTTCTTTCTGGACCTGCCCAACAAGAAGGAACGCGCGGAGATT
This sequence comes from Chromatiales bacterium, assembly GCA_020445605.1. Classification (NCBI taxonomy): domain Bacteria; kingdom Pseudomonadati; phylum Pseudomonadota; class Gammaproteobacteria; order Chromatiales; species Chromatiales bacterium. The sequence continues at coordinate 23,239 of JAGRGH010000049.1, read as the reverse complement.
CTGCGCATTCACATCACGCGCCACGGTGGCGACCCGACAAAGTTCAACCTCGACTATCTGGCCGCGGCGACTCGCGAATGGAGCGGTGCAGAGATCGAACAGGCCGTCAAATCCGCCCGCATCGACGCGTATCAGGAAAACCGCGCGTTCACCGAACAGGACGTCGCGCGCGGCACGACACGCATGGTCCCGCTCTCGCGCACCATGACCGAACAGATCAAGGCCATCCGCGACTGGTCGTTCCAGCGCGCGATCCCCGCCTCGACCCAGGGTCCGGTCTGACCGGCAGGTCCGGAGCGATCGAGTCCGACGTCGGGCCGATCGTTAGCGAACCCCGTAGCTACGCCACCGGCCGAACGCGGCCAGGCACAACAGCATCCCCATCAGCACAATGACGGCGCGCCAATCCAGCGCCGGAACCGCGGCGGCGGCATGGTTCGTGAACGTGCAGGTAACCGACTCACCAGGCGCCAGATTGATCGAGGCGATCGCAACGCCGACATTGCCGGAGCTGTCCGCGCTTGGATCCACGCACGCCACGCTGACCAGGTGGAATCCCTCGACCAGTGTCTGACTGACACCGTACGGGCCCGGAGGAACGCTGAACATCATCGAATTCTGCAGGCCGCCGTCCAGATCGTCATCGAGGGTGAATCCGCCCAGACTGCCGAAGAAGCCGAAGTCCTGGGCGTCGTCAGGAACGGTATCCTGGAAGATCGTGATCGAACCCTCGTTGTTCGGACAGTTGCCGGGCTGCACGGCCGTGAACGGATCGAAGTCCACGTCGGCACTCACGCTGTCGCCGCTGCCCGGGCCTACGCCCGACGGGCCGGTCGACGCGCCCCACCAGTTGTTCTCGAACACCGTCAGGCTGCCGGTCTGGTTGTCCACGCCGGCTGCGTTCAGGACCACGCAGTTGTCTGCGGAAGTGGCCTCGAACGACGAGGTCGTTCCGGTCAGGGTCACGCCAGCGGTGCTGTTGTAGAGAATCCGGTTGCTGGCGACCACCACGCCACCGTCGTTCTCAAAGCGTATGCCCGTGCCATTCGGGATCGCACCCGTGCCGGCCAGGTCCGCTCCGATGATGTTGTTGGTCACGGTATTGCCGTTGCCCACCGTGTTCGGGCCGGTAACAAGAACACCGACACTGTTGCCGGAGATGATGTTCGCCTCGCCGACGCCCGCGCCACCGACAGTGGTTGACGACAGAGCCGCCGATCCGTTCGCCGCGAGCATCACGCCATTGGTGCCGTTACCGATCGCCACGGTTCCAGTGATGTCCGTTCCAATCAGATTCGCGAGCACCATATTGCCGCTACTGGGATTGTTGCCCGCCGCGACTCGCACGCCAATCTGCGTGTTACCGGAGATCAGGTTGCCGTTGGGCGCGCCGCCAATCAGATTGTTCGAACCCCAGACGATGTTGACACCCCCGACGTTGGGGATCGCCGCCGTGCCGGCCGCGTTGGTCCCGATCCTGTTGCTGCGGATGATGTTGTCCGATGAACCCTGGTTGATGATGACGCCGCGCGCGCCGTTGCCCGAGATCAGATTGCCGGACACCAGGCTCATGCCCGTCGGGGTGCGAATATGCACGCCTTCCGTATCATTTCCGACTGCCGCGGTGCCAGTCGCATTCGTGCCGATGTAGTTGTCGCTGATGGTGCTGCTTGGGGCGTTGACCCGCACACCCTCTTCGTTACCACCGATCACATTGCCGAGGATCATGTTGCCCGTCGACGCAGCACCGGCCAGTTCAACGCCGAAGCCACCGTTGCCGTGATTCAGCGTTCCGGTCGGATCCAGACCGATGTAATTGTTCTGAATGGTATTACCGGTCCCGCCCAGATTGATGCGAATGCCGTAGCCGGTGGTGGTGCCGCCGCTGCCATTGCTGATGACGTTGCGATCAGCCGGCGTGGGCCCGCCAACCATGGTGGACGCCATCGCATCGCCCGTGATGCCGCGCTGGCTGGCCATCGCGGAGCCATCCGGCAATACGCCCATGAAGTTGCCGGCGATCGTGTGGCCCGAACCACCGCCGCCGGGTGGCACCGGGCTGAGCGGCCCCGGAACAAACATCGCGCCACGGCAATTGACGATCGAAAAGCCGCGAATGACCGCTCGATCGCCAAGCAGCACGAACCCATCCACCGCTCCGCCCGGCCCAGCATCACAACTGATGATGACGCGGATGTCCGCATCATTGCCAACAGCAAGCGTGTTGGCCGAAGCCCCGGCCTGTGTATAACCGTCAATCGTCACGTCATCACTGGTGATGCCGGGCAGCGCCGTGGCGAGATTGATGGTATGCGGTCCGGCACCTGGAATCGCAAAGCTGATGGTGTGGGGCCCGGCCGCCCCGTTGGCATCCGTGATCGCCTGGCGCAGTGAACCCGCGCCGGCATCCAGAGTGTTGATGACTGAGAAAGATGCGCCATGCGCGGGAATAACGCTTGCACCGGCAATCACGGCAAGGATTCCAAGCCAAGCCCGTTTGCCGGAACGAATGGTTACATGATCTGAACGCCCCATGACACTCTCCCGTTTTGTTGTATCGGCCGCGTATTCGGTGAAGGCGCACACACATGCACGCTCGCGCTTTACGCAAGATGCTCACGCCGCTCTTCGCGGACCATACGCATTCAATGTAGGGATAACTTGAAAAAAGCTGCTACCGTCATCAGACAGCAACAGTGAGCGGAACGCGGCCGGTTGTCAGTCCGTTTCGGAACAGACCGCGAACTGCGCGCCAACCGGGCCGGCAAGAATCGCCGTTGGACTGAAACCGAACATCATGACGAAGGTTCGAGTCAGGTGCGCGGAATCGGAAAATCCCGCCACATGCGCCGAGTGCGTCAGATTCTCGCCTTTGGCAAGGGTGACCAATACCGATTTAAGTCGACGCCAAAGAATGAACTGTCGAACCGTGGTGCCGGTTTCCGCACGGAACAGATGCATCACTCGACTGGGCGACAAGCCCACGACCGCAGCAATGTCTTCAAGCTTCATCGCGCCCGGGAGGGCATGATCGATGTGCGCAACGATACGCCCGATCCTGGTATCGAGTGCCGGTGTACCCAGAGACTCAGGAAACCACCTCACGACGGCATCCTGAAACAGCCCCCGGGCCTGCGGGCAAGAGATCCGGCCGCCATGAAACTCGCGCAGCCGATGGAGGTCCTCGGCATGCACATCAAAACACCGGATACCATGCAAAAAGACGGATTCTTGTGCGCATTTGTGGCGCCAATACAGCGGGTGGTTGACGTCGACGAAAAAGGTCACGAACCGCCCCGGCGTATCGCCCTGGTAGACGGTGCCCGGGAGAATCAGAAACCCCGTGGTCGTACGCCACTGCCCGTCTCCCTGGGCGCGAATCCGGCATTCGCCATCCAGCACATAGGTGATCTGAATGGCGTGATGACTGTGCAGCTTGCTGCATGCCTCTAGGCCGGCGTAAAGGCCGCAGTCTTCCCACAGGAAAAGTCGAGTTTTGGGTGGGTCACCTTGCTGATTCATCATCTCTGTTCAGGTGACGATCCAGCTGCGGAGCGTAACGGGATGGCAAACGGCGAACTTGAATAAAGCTGCTATCGTACCTTGGCGTGGGCTCGATCCAGTTCGGCCGAACCAAGCGATTGGAAACGGGCAAATTCCCGATGAAAGGGGATTCGCAGACTGGTCTTGCGGGCCAGTGCGAATCAGCGCCCGCCCAAGGTGCCCGTGACCACAACTACGAGGGGCGACTAAGCGCCGCGACTTTGCAAGTAACGGCGACGCATGCGGATACTGGCCGCCATCACTGCTACGAAGCCAAAAAAAGCCCTAATCCGTAACGGCTTCACGATCTGTCGGGAAACTCGTTCGATCGGCCCCGTCGGGTTCCAAGGATGCTCAGTCGTCCTCAACGCACCAGACATAGGAAGAATTGGAACAGTTGTCCGCGTCCACAAGCCAGGGTACGACCCGAGTGCTCGGTGCCGTATCCCAGGTCGTGGGCAGACGCGCCCGCGAGCCGAATTTAGTTGGATCTCCGGTTGACCAGCCAAGGCAGTTTCCGAAACCGGGCGTACTGTCACCAGTACTGGAAAAACCGGTTCGGACCCAACCAGAGTTTGAACTCGGTGGCCCTAGACCGGAGTCCGGGTTGGTTTGACCCAGCACCGGATCGTAGCGCAGAACCGTAAGGTCCCAAAGCTCGAACAGGGACGCCATGTGAAACCCCGCCGCACAGACCGTCAGCGCGCCACTGCCGGATGCCAGATCCGTGAAGTCCGTCAGATAGAAGCGCCGGTGTTCCGTGCAGATTCCGCCACCGCAGTCGTCCGGATTGTCGTTGCCGCTGGAGACGTTGTCATGACCGAATTCAGCGCCGGGTGCGAGTTCAAAGCCCCGTACGTTCCCGCGCGCGACACTGCGGGTCACCATGCCGGCGGCATTTTCCAGATCGAATCCCGCGCCACCGTTGCCCTCGGCCACGGACGATTCAATGATCGAGGCCATGTCCGCACTGATGCCGTCCTGGCCGTTTCGAATGGCAAGACAGTGCGACACGAGCGAGTCTTCCCGGACGATGATCCCGATATTGTTGCCAATGGCGGTGACGTTCTCGATCCGGGCAGCGGACCCGGCGGTCGACACCCCGAAGCCCGTCATGTTCCGAACCACGCCATTGCGCAAGGTGAAGGCAATCGCCGCCGGGTCCACGGCACGCACGCCTCGGCCCAGGCCGCCCAACGGACAGCTGATCGACGAACCGCTGCCCGTACAGCCGCCGGGACCGACGATCTGAAACCCGCCGAGATCCACGGTTACCGCGGGCGCACTGACTTCCACGGCCGTCAGATCCGGGCTGAGCGCACTGAGGTCCAGATTGCCGGTCAGCAGAAAGCTGCCGGAAAACGAGATCGTGACCGGAAATCCCGGCGTGTCCCCCGGGAAGCAGCCGCTGTTGACGGCGCAGGCCTGGTTGATCTCGAACTGACCGTCGCCAGCAGCAGCCGGCGGTGAGGCGAAACCGATTATGGTCACCGCAATGTAAAGCGCGGCGATCTGATTATTTCTCATTGTCTTGCCCTCTTCACTCGCTCTGACGTTGACAAGGCTCGCGTGCCTGCGGTGATCACCAGCCCGGCCGCGACGCGGCGCCGCTCGGAGGCCAGCAGATTGTAGGTGCGACAGGCGGCGGGCGTGTTCATGAACTCCACGCCGATTCCGTCCGCAAGCAACCGAGCATAGATCTCAACATCCGGAAACACCAGGCTCGCACCGGTTCCGATCAGGACGATCTGCGGCTGGAACTCGCGCAACCGCGCCATGTCGGCGTCGCCGAGCGCACCGATGTGCGGCACGGGCCAGTCGTCGACAATCCGCTCCGGTGTAACGATCAGGCTCGCGGTGTAATCGCGCGCGCCGATGCGCACACGCCCCGGCTCGGCCGCGGAGATGAAATGTCCCGGCCCGGTCTCGAGTTCAAAATGCACGGCAAAGCATTGGACAGTTTGCGATGGAAGATCGACCGCGGCAGATCAACCGTCCGACGACGGCTGGCGTTCACGCGCCTCGCGTGCACGGTTGCGCCCGCACAAATCGTGCTCAACGGCCATGACGGCGGCCTCCACCCGCGAGTGCACGCTGAGTTTTCGCAGAATGCTCTTCACGTGCAGCTTCACGGTTCCATCCGAGATGCCGAGTGCCTTTGCAATGACCTTGTTGCTCTGCCCCTCGGCCAGATGGCAGAGGATCTCGCGCTCACGCGGGGTCAAATCGGCATACGGCGTCCAGTGCGGTTCGGATTCCGGCAGGTTTTCGCCGCGCACCGCGCGCGCAAGCACGGCCGTGAGTTCCGGCGAAACCACGGTGCGGCCACCGGCGAGATCGCGCAGCGCGCGGATCAGGTCGTCGGGCTCCATGTCTTTCAGAAGGTAACCGCGCGCACCGGCTGCGAGTGTGTCGAGCACGTCACGCTCGTCGGCACTCGTGGTCAGCATGGAGACTGGCAGGTCCGGAAACTCCGCGCTCAGTCGCGCCAGCACCACGCGCCCGTCCATGCCGGGCATGCGCATGTCGAGCAACACGACGTCGGGCCGGCTCGATCGCACCATCTGGATGCCTTCGTCGCCGGTGCCGGCCGCACGAACCTCGATGTCACGCTGTTGCAGGAGTTCCTGGAGCCCGAAGCGAAACAGCGCATGATCGTCGATCAGCAGGACGTGCACCTCAGACTCCGGGCGACTGCGCGCGCGGTGCCGATGGATCGGCGCCAAAGATCAGCTCGATCTGCGTGCCCTCGCCAGGCTCGCTTTCGATGCGCAACTGGCCACCGAGGCGATAGGCACGCTCCTCGAGCACGGAAAGCCCGATGTGTTCGCCGAGGTGTTCGTGCATCAGTGCCGTGTCGAAACCGACCCCGTCGTCCTCAATCAACACCCGGCACAGGCTGTCTTCATCGCGGCGCAGCATGACCCGCAGGTTACGCGCCTGGCTGTGCTGACGCACGTTTGCGAGCGCCTCCTGCACGATGCGCAACACCTGCAACTGGTGGTTCGGGCTGATCGGCGGCTCGCGACACTGCGCCTGAAAGAAGGTGCGCACGCCGGTTTCCCTGCGGAACCGGTCGACGATTTCCGTCAGCGCGGGCACGAGCCCGCGGTGATCCATGGGCTCGCGAAACTCCGCGATCAGACTGCGCAGTTCGCCGTGCGCCTCGTCGATGGCGCTGGAGATGCGTTCGACCTGGCGATCCAGCCCGGCATCGCCGACGCGGGCGACGCGCTCGGCGAGCGTGCGGCTCTGGTAGCGCAGACTCGTCAACGACTGCGCGAGCGAGTCATGCAGCTCGTGCGCGATATTGGAACGCTCGTGCAACAGTGAGGTACGCGCGGCCTGCTCGACGAGCCGGGATTTCTTCACCGCCGTACCCAGATGCGCACCAACGGTCTCGAGCAGATGCACCGCCTCCTCCTGATGAACCATGCGTTCGCGCGCGACGAACAGATCGTAATAGCCGAGTCGTTCGCCGGAATGATCGATCGGCACGCGCACACGCTCGACCGCTTCGCTGCGATACATGGGCCAGCGCACCTGGGTTTCGCAATGTCGTTGCGGTTGATCGCAGATTCGCTCGCCGAGACCGAGTGCGCGGCCGCACAGACACAGCGGGACGCGGTGCAGCTGCGCACCCGTGAGGATGCGGTCGTCCTCATCGATGGCGGCAAACAGCTGGATGTTGCCGCCCTGACCGCGCAGGTTCAGCGTCGCGGAGCGGGCGTCGACCATGCGTTTGAACCGGCGCAGACAACCGATCGTCAGTTCATCGACGTCGTGCACCTCGTTGATGCGCGCGGCAATGTCATAGAGGATGTTCAGCGAACTGGTCTTCTGCGCAAGCCTGCGGACGTCCTTGCGCAAGCGCGCGTCATCGGCCTTCTTCTGCCGACAGTACAATTCGATGAGTTCGTTGAGGTCCGATGCCAGCGCCGCAAACGGGCCGCCGACACTGACCCGCGCGGGTTCCTCGCCCACACCACGCTCGGCCACCGCCGTCCACGCCCGCAGCTGTGCGACCGGCACCGACACGCGTGCACGCACCCGTTCCGCGAGCCACCACACGCTGACCGCCACGCCGCCGAGACCGATCAGTGCAAGCAACATCACAACGCTCGACGCAAGCCGGCCGGACAGGATGGCCAGCAATACACCACCGATCGAAAACGCAACCAGTGCCGCAACCGGCCCGAACAGGCCGAACCCCCGGATCGCAGCACGCGACTCGCTCATTGGTCTGCCGTCGGCTGCAGCGCGTCGATCTTTGCGGCACAGATGAAATCGTTGTCGGTCAGGCCGCCGACCGAATGCGTCCGGTACACGATGCGCAGCCGGTTGTAACCGACGTGCATGTCCGGATGATGGTCCTCGGCGTGCGCGATCCAGGCGACGGCATTCACAAACGCCATCGTGCGATGAAAATCGGCAAACCGGAACGTCCGCTCGATGGCGGCCGGCTCGCTTTCCAGCTGCCAGCCCGGGTCGATCTCGCGCATGCGCGCGCTGACCGCCTGCGGTGTCAGCGGTGCTTCACTTTTTGAATAGCGGCGACAGTGCCGTTCGCGCAGTGCGTTCATTCAGTGGTCCCCGCGTCAAGTGCGTTCAGGGCGGCGACTCGCGCGCCGCGGACTGCATTGGCGGCATTCGGCCCGGCGGCGCGGGCAATGGCCGCCGCATCGACTGCCGTCAGCGCGCCGAGGGCAGCATCCAGCGCGGCGAACGGTGCGTTCGGCGTCAGCGCGCGCAGTCCCGCACGCAGCCGCTCCAGCCGCCCGGGATCGCGCTCCAGTCGCAGCCGTTCAATCAGATCCAATCGCGCCGGTGCATCCAGCGCGCCGAACCCGCCCAGCGCCGCCTGATGCAGCACAAGGTCCGCAACCGTCTCGCGCCAGGCCGCCGGTGCCGGAAGCTCCCGCCAGAGCGTCGGAAGCGAATCCGCGTTCACGCCGGCCGCAGCCGCGTAAACCGCCAGACGCACGCGACCATCGTCGCTCGCCCGCGCGGCACGTTTCAACGCCCGCACGGCCGCCGGCTCGCCGCCGTCGTGCGGCTCCGGCGCGGCGTGACCGGCGGCCAGCGTCGGACAAACCACCGCCAGCGCGCCACAGGCCGCAAGCACCTCGAAGAATCGCCAGGGTTGCTCGTAGCCCAAGGCCTTCGCGGTCTCCGCCCAGACCCGCTCGGGAACCAGGTGCGCGAGTTCACCGCTGGCAACCATGGCTCGCAACACTGCATGCGTGCCGTGCGCCACGCGAAACCCCAGCGCACCAAAGCGCGCGGCGAAACGCGCAATGCGCAGAACCCGAACCGGGTCTTCCGCGAACGCCGGGGTGACGTGCTGCAGCAGGCCTTTTTCGAGATCGCCGCGGCCATCGAACGGATCAACGATGTCGCCGTCCGCCGAGCGGGCGATGGCGTTGATCGTCAGATCGCGCCTTGCAAGATCGGCTTCCAGCGTTACATCGGGGCCGGCGTCGAAGCGGAATCCGCGATAGCCCGGACCGGTCTTGGTTTCGGTGCGTGCCAGCGCGTATTCCTCGCCGCTTTCCGGATGCCAGAATACCGGCGCGTCGCCTGGCACGGGGTTGAATCCGGCCCCGAGCATTTCGTCATGTGTCGCACCGACGACGACCCAGTCGCGTTCGGCCACCGGCAAACCGAGCAGTTCGTCGCGCACCGCACCACCGACGAGATAGATGTTCATGATGCCGACGTTTCCTCATGCCGCTGCATCGCCCACAGCTGCGCGTATCTGCCGCTGGCGGCAAGCAGTTCGGCATGCGTGCCCTGCTCGACGATGACCCCGTGGTCCATGACGACGATCCGGTCGGCATTCACGACCGTCGACAGCCGGTGTGCGATCACCAGCGCGGTGTGATCCGCAGCCACCCCGGACATGGTCACCTGAATCGCCTTTTCAGTACGCGAATCAAGCGACGAGGTCGCCTCATCGAAGATCAGAATGCGCGGGCGCTTGAGCAGGGCACGCGCGATCGCGACCCGCTGCTTTTCGCCACCGGAAAGCTTCAGACCGCGCTCGCCGACGCGGGTCTCGTAGCCCTCCGGCAGGCTGGCGACGAACTGATCGAGTTGTGCCATTCGCACGGCGTGTTCGATCTCGCCTTCAGTCGCATCCGTACGCGCGTAGACGAGGTTGTAACGCAGGGTGTCGTTGAACAACACGGCATCCTGCGGAACCACACCGATCGATGCGCGCAGACTCTCGAGCGTGACGTCGCGAACGTCCTGTCCGTCGATGCGCACCGCGCCCTCGTTCACGTCATAGAACCGGAACAACAGCCGCGCCAGCGTGGACTTGCCCGCCCCGCTCGCGCCGACCACGGCCACGGTCTGCCGCGCCGGCAGCTCCAGATCGAAGCCGCGCAGAATCGGCCGTTCGGGCTGATAGCCAAAACTCACGTTCTCAAACTTCACGGTGCCGCGATCCACCCGCAGCGGATGTGCACCGGGGCGATCGGCCACCTCGGGCACGCGTTCAAGCAGCTTGAACACCGCATCCATGTCCGCCAGCGCATACTTGATCTGGCGATAGACGATGCCGAGGAAGCCCAGCGGAATGAACAGCTGCAGCAGGAATGCATTGACCAGCACGAGATCCCCGAGGCTCATGCTGCCGTCCACAACGCCGGCGGTTGCGTAATACATCACGCCGGTCACGCCAAGCGCGATGATCGCGCCCTGGCCGAAATTCAGCGCCGACATGGAGGACTGCGAGCGCACGGCGGAATCCTCCCAGCGCCCCAGCGTGCGATCGAAACGGTCCAGCTCGAGCCGGTCATTGTTGAAATACTTGACCGTCTCGTAGTTGATCAGGCTGTCGATCGCGCGACTGTTCGCCTCGGATTCCTGCCGGTTCATTTCCAGTCGGTGCTCCATGCGCCATTCGGTCACCGCGAAGGTGAAGCCCATGTACACGACGACCGAACCAAACGTCACCAGCGCGAAGACGGCCGCGTACTCGCTGAGCAGAATGGCCGCAACGAGCAGGAACTCGGCGGCGACCGGCAGCAGGTTGAACACCATGTAGTTCAGGATGGTGCTGACCGAGCGCGTGCCGCGTTCCAGATCGCGCGAGATCGCACCAGTGCGACGGTCCAGGTGGTCGCGAAGCGACAGCCGGTGCAGATGCTCCAGCACCTGCCGCGACAGTTTGCGCATCGCGCGGTAGCGCACCCGGGCGAACACCACGTCGCGCAGCTCGTTGAACAGCGATGCCGCGAGCTTCATCGCACCGTATGCAACCAGCAGGGCCAGCGGAACGGCGACGACCATCCCGGTTTCCACGTCCAGATGATCGACGATCGCCTTCAGGACCAGCGGCACCCCGACGTTGGCCAGCTTGGCGGCGATCAGAAAGACCAGCGCGGCGGCCGCCCGGCCGCGAAAATCCCATAGATAGGGGAGCATCGCGCGCAGGTTGTGCAGGTCGCGGCGGTCGCGGTGCGGACGCAGCTCGGGGCGGTGGTAATCCATGCCGGTATAATTACGCCATTGACGCGCCGGCAGGCGGTGCGATGTGAACGGAGACGAGGTTGCACAATAGCATGCCCCAATCCATGCCCGACGAGTTCCTGAGCGCCTGTGGCGGCGCCGAACCCTATGCGCTGCAGGTCACCGACACCAGCATGGAACCGGAGTTTCCGCGCCACTGCATCATCATCATCGAGCCCGTCGGGGCGGTGAAAAGCGGCGCCTACGCAATCGTCGATTTCGACGGAATGCCGTGGTTTCGCCAGTACGTCGAGCGCGAGGACGGCGCCTACCTCGTCGCGCTGAACGACCTGTATCCGGAGATCCGCCTGGAGGGCAACTGGCGCGTGACCGGCGTGATCGTCCAGCGCAACGTCCGGCGCAAGATCAAGCACTACCATCCGCTGGTCTGACCCGGCCATGCGCGGGCGCGCCCTCCTGCTGCTGCTCGCGCCGTGGTTCTGTGGTCCGGCGCCGGCCGGCGCCGACCTCCCGCTCGTGGCGGTGGAGACCGCCGCCCGTGTCAGCGTGGACGAAGCCGTGACGACCACCGGCAGCGTGCATGCCCTGCGCACCGCGCGCCTGTACCTCGCCGAGGACGGTCGCATCCGCAAGCTCGAGGTGCGCCCCGGCGATGCGGTTTCCGCCGCTGCCGTGCTGGTGGAGACCGACGACCGCGCCCTGCGCGCCGAACACGATCAGGCCAGCGCACGTCTGCGTCAGGCCGAATCGACGCTCGGCCGCACCCGCGCGCTGCGCGGTGCCTCGGTCAGCTCCGAGGACGAACTCGTTCGCGCCGAAACCAATGTCGAGATCGCCCGCGCCGAACTCGCCGCGCTCGACTACCGCCTGGCCGAGACGCGCTTGCGCGCGCCGTTTGACGGCGTCGTGACCGAGCGGCTCGCCGAGCCCGGCGACGCGCTGGCCCGGCACAGCCATGTGCTGAGCCTGCTCGATCCGGCCTCGCTGATCATCGAGGCGCAGCTGGTCGAACTCGCCCTGCCGCTGATCGCGGTCGGCACCCCGGCCACGGTCAGAATTGACGCACTCGGCGATGCCCTGATCGAGGCTCGCGTCTCGCGCATCCATCCGCTGGTCGACCCGGGCACCCGCCTCGGCACGATCGAGCTGACGCTGGCCCAACATCCACCGGGCCTGCGCGCCGGTCAGTTCGCGCGCATCCGGCTGCGCGGCCGCGCCCGCGACCGCATGCTCGTGCCGTTCGCTGCGCTCAACGGCGACGCGGCCGGCGAGTACGTCTTCGTGGTCGGCAGCGACGATACCGTCGAACGCCGCGCGGTCGAGTCCGGCGCCCGGATCGGCGAGCGCATCGACATCGTCGATGGCCTCGCGCCGGGTGATCGCGTGGTCGTGCGCGGGCTGCGCGGGCTGCGCGCCGGCAGTCGCGTGAAGGTGGCGGATCAGCCGTGAATCCCCGCCCGGGCGGCGCGCGCGGGCTCGCGGCCTGGTGCATCGAGCGGCCGATCGGAGTCGCCGCGATCACCGCCGCGGTGGTGGTGCTCGGCGCCACGACGCTGGGTCTGCTGCGCGTCGATCTGCTGCCCAAGGTCGTCCGCCCCGAGGTGCGCGTGCGCGTGTTCGAGGCCAACGTGCCGGCCGCGATCATGGAGGACCGCGTCACCCGTGTGCTCGAGGAACAGCTCGCCCTCACCGAAGGCGCCATCGGCGTGCAGTCGCATACCCGCGAAGGCCGCAGCGCCGTCGACCTCGTGTTCGATTACGGCACCGACATCGACCGTGCCCTGCAGGACGCCAGCACGCGGCTCGATCGCGCGCGCGGGGCACTGCCCGACAGTGCCGACCCGCCGTCGGTCTACAAGAGCGATCCATCCCAGCAGCCCGTTCTCGAACTTGCCGTTTCCGGCACGACGGAAGACCCCGCCGCGTTGCGCGAATGGGCCGCTGAGCGTCTGCGCAAGTGGATCGTGAACGTGCCGGGCGTCGCCGCCGTCACGGTCTCCGGCGGCAGCCTGCGGGAGATCCAGGTCCTGCCGGACCCCGCGCGGCTCGCGGCCGTGGGCATGGACGTACTGGACCTTGCCGAGCGCATCCGCAAGGCCAACCGCGACACGCCGGTCGGACGACTGGTCACGCCCTCGGCCGAGATCGGCGGGCGGGTCGCCGGGCGCGCGCGGTCGCTGGACGAACTGCGTGCCCTGCCGCTGGGCGCCGACGCGGATTCCACCGGGCCGCCGGTGCGACTGGGCGACATCGCCGTCGTCCAGGACATCGCCGCGGGTGACCGCGTGCGCGTGCGCCTGAACGGCCAGCCCGCCGTGAAGATTTCCGTCGGCAAGGCGCCGCAGGCCAACACCGTCGAGGTCGTCGAGGCCGTGCACCAACAGCTCGACTGGCTGCGCGCACAGCGGCTCGTGCCAAGCAACTTCGACATTCGTACCGTCGACGATGCCGCGGTCTTCGTGCGTCACGCGCTCGACAATGCGACCCAGGCCGCCATTGGCGGCGCTGTGCTGGCGATGCTGGTGGTGTACCTGTTCCTCGGCAATCTGCGGCGCACGCTGATCATCGGCAGCGCAATCCCGATCGCGATCCTCGTCACGCTCGCGCTGATGGCGCTGGGCGGTCTGACGCTGAATCTCATGACACTCGGCGGACTCGCGCTCGGCGTCGGCATGCTGGTCGACAACACCATCGTGATGCTCGAGCAGATCGCGCGCCGCCAGCGCGAAAACCGGGAAGCGGCGCTGCCGGAGACCACGGTCGCCGCCGGCGCGGCCGGCGAAGTCAGCGGTGCCATCTTCGCGTCGACGACGACGAATCTCGCCGCGGTGCTGCCATTCCTGTTCGTCACGGGCCTGATCGGTCTGCTGTTTCGTGAACTGATCTTCACGATCTCCGCGGCGGTGGTCGCATCCGCGGTCGTCGCACTCACGCTGGTACCGGCCCTCGCGGCGCGGGTTCAGCCGACCCATGGCCGGATTCGCGCGGCGATCGAACGCGGTTTCGCCCGCGTCGAGGCCGGCTACGCGGCGCTGGTCGCACGACTGCTTCGATTCGGCTGGCTGGTCGCCGCGGCGCTGGTCGCCGCGTTCGCCGTGTATGTGCCGCCGCTGGTCGAAAAATCCACGGCGTTTCTGCCGCGCATCGACGAGGGCCGCGCCTACGTCGCCGTGCGCCTGGAGCTGGGCACCAGCCTTGAGCGCATGGATGCGCTGGTCACGCAGGTCGAGAATCAGCTGCGTGCAGACCCGGCCGTGGATTCCGTCCTGGCCACCGTCGGCGGCTGGACCTGGGGTCGCAACGAATACCAGAATCCGTCGCGCGCGAGTCTGCTGGTACACCTCAAGCCGGCTGCGGAGCGCGGCATCAGCACGCGCGAGTGGGCCGCGAATAAATACCTCGAATTCGCGCCGCTGCGCGGACCCGGTGTTCGCATCTGGGCCGGCGCGCTGCATGTGCACGGGCTCAGCCTGCATACCGGCGATGATGATCTGGCGCTGCGCATCGCGGGGCCGGACCTCGACGAACTCGACCGTCTCGGCGATGCCCTCGTGCAGCGGCTTAATGTCGTGGATGGACTGAGCAACGTCGAACATTCCTCGGACGTGCGCGTGACCGAACTCGCCGTGCGGCTGGATCGGGCGCGCGCCGCGCCGCTGGGGCTGACCGACGACCAGATCGGGCGCGTGTTGCGCATCGCGCTGGACGGCGAACGGATCTCCGACTTCATCGACGGCGACGAACTGCGCGAGCTGCGTCTGCGGCTGCCGGCCGCTTCCATGCGCGATGCCGGCGCGCTGGACCGACTGGTGGTCTACAGCCAGACGAAGCCGCGCGTGGCGGTACCGCTCGCTGCCGTGGCGAGCACCTCGCTGGTCTCGAACCCGGCGAACATCCACCGCGACCGCCAGCAGCGCAGCGTCGAAATCAGCGCCGGACTGAAGGAAGGCGTAACGCTGCCCGTGGCCCTGCAAACCGTGCAGGAAGCCCTCACGGATTTCGAACTCCCCGAGGGCTACCTGATGTACGACGGCGGCACCGCCGATGCCCTGCACCGCAACGAACGGCTGGTCCAGAGTCTCCTGGCGCTGGCGGTGTTTCTGGTGTTCGTCGTGCTGGCGGTGCAGTACGAGTCGCTGCGCAATCCGCTGGTGATTCTGACGAGCGTGCCGTTCGCGCTGATCGGCGTTGCATTGGCCCTGAAGCTGAGCGCTGTCAGCGTGTCCATGCCGGTGTGGCTCGGCGTGATCATGCTCGCCGGAATCGTCGTCAACAACGCCATTGTGCTGATCGAGGCGATCGAACTGCGCCGTCGGGCCGGTGTCGAGCGCGTGCGGGCGATCGCACTCGCGGCCGGCGAAAGGCTGCGTCCCATTCTGATGACGACGCTGACCACGGTCGTCGGTCTGCTGCCGCTGGCGCTGGCCTGGGGCGAAGGCGCGGAGATGCTGCAACCGCTGGCAATCACAATCGCCGGCGGGCTCAGCTTCTCGTTGATCGTCAGCCTGATCTTCGTTCCGGTCGCCTATCGCCATCTCGGGCGCGCCTGAGGTTCGATTCACGCCGGCACTTGCGGATTCGCAAAGCGCCCGACCGAACGATGCCGCGCATTTGTACGCCTGCCGGCCCGGGTCTATGCTGAGCGGATGGATCGATTACTGGACCTTGAACGCGCCGCACGACTCGCCGGTGTCGGCATCGATGAGATCGAAGCGGAGATTCGCCGCGGCGTTTTGCATCTGGTGCGGGGCAAGGTTCGGCTCGCCGAACTCAAGCGGCAGTTTCCGGATGTCGGCGAACGGCGCACGACCATGGTCGAGGTCGTCGGCCAGATTCGCGAGGACGCGACCAGCAAGGCGATGGGGCAGCGCAATCGCCAGACCTATGGCGCGAGTTACGCCGAACTCAAGGAGTCGTTCGATCAGGCGGCGCGTGACGCGCGCTACTACCGCGATCAGGTGATCGAATACCGCGAGCTGTGCACACGCATGCGAGGCATGGTCCAGGATCTGCGCACCCGCGTGACACCACGGGAACGTGCCTTCACCGACGCAATCCTGCGCTGGATCGACAAACGCCTCGCGCACCTGCGCTGAGCGCTCTGCAATCAGGCAGTGGGCATGCGTCCCGCGGGCCTACGGTTTCAGCCGGCAACCCCGCCCGCCGCGGCTTCCGGGACAGGCGCAAGGAATCCACGCAACCAGGCGCGCGCCTCGTCTTCGTCGTTGAACGCCCGGCGCGGGTACGGTGACGACGAGAACTCCAGGTACAGCCGCATCAGGTAGCGCTCGAGCACGGTCTTGGCCACCAGTGCCACGGCCAGGGTTAAGCGGGCGACCTCGGGGCTGTTGCAGACCTCGTGCACCTCACGATCGAACCCGGTCAGGCGCTGACCGCTGATCAGCACCGGCCGCGCCCTATCACCCAAGGCCTGATGGTTGGCCAGTACACGCCGCACCATGGCGGCCGTCACGTGCGCATGCAGCGGATACTCGATGTGTACGATGCCGTCCGGCTCGAGCGTGACGGCGGCATCCGGTTCGGCCGTGCCTGCGGCGGCACCACTCACTGACTGACCTCCTGCGTGCCGTCGTTGTGGTCGCTGCGGCGGTCGCCGAGCGGCTGGACAACGAGCTGGTTCTGCTCGGTGTCGATGCGGAAGTTGTAGCGCCCGAGCACGCTCATTCCCAGCAGCCCGGTCGAGCCCATTTCCGGATTGTCGACAAACACCACGTCGACATCGTCCAGGGAATCTTTACCAAACGTGAAGCCCGAAAGACGACCGTGCAGCCCTTCGGCGTCGCCACTGGCGGTCCGGATCCGGATCGGCGCCAGGGCCTCGGACGAAAACCCGAGCCGCTCGACCAGGGATTTCGGCAACACCACGCTTGACGCTCCGGTATCGACGATCAGGGGCAGCGTGACCTCGCGGCCGGCCGGGCCGCGCAACGCCGCAGGCACCGTCAGGTGGCTGCCATCGGGTTGCAAGGCGATGACCTGATGGTCTCCCGACCCGACGCCGTCATCATTCGCGGTCGCAGGCACGGCGATCACCGGCGCCGCGCCCTTGGGACCAATGACGACCAGCCGCGCAGGGGCCCCTGCATCGCCCTCGGAATAGACGTAACTCCAGCCAGCGAGCAGTGTGCGCAACTGTTCGTCGAGCCCGGCGTCGATGAGCTGCCCAGCCGCATCACCGAGCCGGTGCGCACCCACCACGGTGAACCGATGCTGGCCGGCCAGGCCATCCAGGGCCTGTGCGATCGCAACACCAGCCGCATGCGTTGGAATTGAAAACAGTGTCAGGACGAGGCCAGTACCGATGGCTTTCATGTGACCTCCAGCTCGAGTTCGTCAAGCCCGCCATCTCGGTAAGACTGCGCGACCTGCATTGCGCGCCGCCAGCGATCCCCCGCGCCGGCCGGCTCGTCATGACCATGGCCCTGCATGCGTACCCGGCGCATCATCGAGGTCGGACGGCGGCAGCCACCGAGATGCTCGGCGACTTCGATCGCTGCTGCCCGATTATTGCACACGAGCACCATGTCGCAGCCGGCGTCGATCGCGTGGTCGGCGCGCTCGCAGAAACCACCGCCGGCGCCCGCGGCGGCCATGTCCAGATCGTCGCTGAAGATCACGCCCTCGAACCCGAGCCGCCGGCGCAGGATTTCCCTGAGCCAGATCGGCGAAAACCCCGCCGGCACGGAGTCCACCGCCGGATAGATCACGTGCGCGGGCATGATCGCATCGAGCCCTGCGCGGATCAGGCGACGGAACGGCAGCAGATCGCGGCGTTCGATTGCGGCGAATTCGCGCTCATCAACGGGCAACGCATGATGCGAATCGGCCGCCACGTACCCGTGGCCGGGGAAGTGCTTGCCGGTCGCCGCCATGCCGGCCTCGCGCATGCCGCGCACCCACTCGAAGCCGAGATGCGCGACCACCTCCGGATCACGGTCGAACGCGCGGTCGCCGATGACCTCGCTGGTGCCGTGGTCGACATCGAGCACCGGGGCAAAGCTGATATCGATGTCGAAATGGCGCAGCTCGCGCGCCATCAGCCAGCCCATTTCACGCGCCAGCGCCCTTCCCCGCGCGGCATCGGCGTGATAGCACTGCCCGATCCAGCGCGCCGGCGGCAGCTCGGTGAATCCCGGGCGAAACCGCTGCACGCGCCCGCCCTCGTGATCCACCGCGATCAGCAGCGGCGTCTCGCGCGCGGCACGAATGTCGGCGACCAGCGCGCGCAACTGCTCGTGCGACTCGTAGTTGCGCGTGAACAGAATGACTCCGCCCACCGCCGGGTGGGCCAGCAGATCACGCTCTTCCTCGCCGAGCGCGAGACCGGCGAGATCCAGCATCAGAGGACCGCTTGCCATCGTCGACTGCTCAGCAATCTAGAGCGGGCGCTTCGGTCGCCGCTGCGCGCGTGGGGGATTCATCCGCGACATGGTGAGCATCGTAGTGTCGGGCCCGGTGTTCGACAATCGTTATAGCCAATGCATCAGCGCAGGCGCACGTCGAGCCGGTCGCGAAGCGCATCGCCAAGCAGGTTGATTGCCAGCACCACGGCGAACAGCGCCAGCCCCGGTGCGATCACCAGATGCGGCGCGACCAGCATGAAGCGTGCGCCGTCGCGGATCATCACGCCCCAGGAGGCATCGGGTGGCTGTACGCCCAACCCCAGAAAGGCCATGCCGGCCTCCGCCAGCGTTGCGGTGGCCATTGCGAAGCTGGCCTCAACGATCAGCGGCGCGGCCGCCAGCGGCAGCAGATGCCGGAGCACAATTCGGACCGGCGTCGTGCCCAGCGCCCGGGCCGCGCTCACATGCTCGCGTTCGCGCAGCACCAGCACCTGTGCCCGCGTCAGCCGCGCGAAGCCGACCCAGCCCACGGCCGCCAGCGCCAGAATGACGTTTTCGAGCCCCGGACCGAGCACGGCAGCCAGTGCAATCGCCAAAAGCAGCCCCGGAAACGCCAGAACCACGTCCACGACAAAGCCGACGAAACGGTCCAGGGTCCCGCCGGCAAAGCCGGCCAGCGCACCCAGCGCGACGCCGACCACGGCCGCCACCGCGACCACCCCCGCGCCGACAACTGCCGCGGTGCGCGCACCCATGACCACACGCTCGAACACCGGACGACCGAGCTCGTCGCGGCCGACGATTGCGGCCGTCGATGGCGGCTCCAGAATCGCCTCCAGCACGATCGCATTCGGGTCATCCACGAACACGGGGCCGAACGCGGCCGCCAGCAACCACAGCCCCACCACACCGGCGGCCAGCCACAGCCCGCGGTTCATCGCTGCCGAACCCGTGGATCGAGCCAGCCGTAGGCGAGATCGGTCAGCGCGTTCACCGCCACATACGACAGCGCAATGAGCAGCACCGCGCCCTGCACCACCGGATAGTCACGGCGTTGAATGGATTCGATCATCAGCGAGCCCAGCCCCGGCCAGCCGAACACGACCTCCACGATCACTGCGCCACCCAGCAGAACACCCAACTGCAGGCCGAGCACCGTGACGAACGGCATCCACGCATTGCGCAGCGCGTGACGAACCAGAACGCGCGATGGGGACAGACCTCGCGCACGCGCGCTGCGCACGTAGTCCTCACCAAGCACCTCAAGGAGACTGGCCCGCAGCATCCGGGCGAGTATGGCAGCCAGGCCAGTGCCGAGCGTCACGGCCGGCAGGATCAGGCCGCCCGGGGCGTCGCGTCCGCTGATCGGTGTCCAACCCAGCCACAGCCCGAACACCAGCATCAGCATCGGTCCGAGCCAGAAGTTCGGTATCGAAACGCCGGCGAGCGACAGGCTGCTCGCCGCGAGATCGACCGCGCGTCCGCGCCGAAGCGCGGCGGCAATGCCGAGCGGAATCGCGATCCCGACTGCAATCAGCAGCGCCGCGACGGCAAGTTCCGCGGTCGGTCCGATGCGCTCGCCCAGCAGCTGTGCAACCGGCCGCCCATGACTCAGTGACTCACCCAGATCCCCGACCGCAAGCCCGGCGAGATACCGGCCGTATTGCCGCGCAAGCGGTTGATCCAGCCCGAGCGACGCGCGCAGCGCCTCGAGATCGGCCGGCTGCGCCGATTCACCGAGCATGACCTCGACCGGGTCACCCGGAATCAGGTGGAGGAGCAGGAACACGAGCGTCACGACGCCAAACGCCGTAACCAGCGCCTGCGTCGCCCGGCCGATCAGATAGCCGAAGACCCCCACGCCAGGCAGCGCCCGGAGAAGGTGATCGCTTGCCTGCGTTTGGACCATGGAACGGAGGTGCATACTCGATGACGGTACCAGCCGCGAGTATGCCCGAATGGATCGCCCCGCCGGCTGCCGAATGGATCGAAGCCCTGGCGGTCGATGACCCTGGCCTGGAGGTCGGTGACCGTGTCGACCGAGCCCAGGGCGTCGTGGTGCATGAACGCGCTCTGGGCGGCTATCAGCCCAACCGCCCCTCGGTCTTCGTGTGCACGGCAATCACGTTGCCGCCGACGTAGATGAAATGCCGCGCCTTGGTGACGGGTTGACCCTGGTCGTCGGTCTCGAAACTGCGCTCGTAGAGCTTGTCTAGATAGTGGGTCAGGCGATTAAAGGGCCTGCCCCTTCTCCCTCGCGGGATCCCCAGGCTCGCCCCAAGGTGCAGTGCCGCCCCGGTTGTGTCAGCAAGGATAGCGAGGCGTCTGAATTGACCGAGCGGATCATCTCGGCATATGCTTCCGCATATGTCTTTCTGGTTCTGGGATCATCACCGTGACTGAAAACGAACGAATCGTCCGGCTGTTTCGCAATGGCCGTAATCAGGCGCTACGCATTCCCCGTGAGTTCGAATTACAGGGCAACGAGGCCATCGTGCGCAAGGACGGTGCCCGCCTGGTAATTGAGCCTGTCCGTAAAGGCGGGTTGCTGGCATTGTTGGCAACCCTTAAGCCGTTGGCTGAAAAATTCCCAGATGTCGACAAGGGCTTGGCATCTTTGGACGAACCGGAACTCTGAGCGTGTCGCTTCGCTATCTGCTCGACACCAATATCATCTCGAACCTCATTCGCCAGCCCGACGGAGCGGTAGTTAGAAAAATTGCCGAGGTTGGCGAAGACTCGATTTGTACCAGCATCATCGTGGCTGCCGAACTTCGCTATGGCGCCGAAAAGTCGGGATCAAAGCCACTATCCGAACGGGTTGAGCTGCTATTGTCCGCGCTGGAAATTCTGCCGCTAGCGCCCCCGGCAGATCGTCTCTATGCTGTGATTCGCAACCAACTCGCTGGGTTGGGAACCCCCATCGGCCCAAACGACCTGTTGATCGCCGCACATGCACTGGCCGCAGATCTAACGCTCGTGAGCGCAAACACACGCGAATTCAAACGCATTCCATCCCTGCGCATTGAGAACTGGTTGGGCGTCTGACACCAGGTGAATTCGCCAGCGAGGATGGGCTCACAATACCCGCGGCGGATCAATTAAAGGGCGCTGACCCCTTTGACTCTTGGCATGATCGTTCAGTCCGTTGATTGTGGAGTTTCAGGGTATCAGGGCTGGCTTCTGGCGGAAAACCGTGGTCTGTCCCCTATTGTTCCAAAAGCTTGCACGGATCGTCCACACCCTCAATCATAGACCCCGCAAGTGCCTCAACTACCAGACCCCGTTCGAAGTGTTCAACAAGATCACAGGTGGTGCGCTTGGAACTTGAATTCACCGCCGAACCCATCATAAAAGGGGTCTGACCCCTTTTCTACTTCTGGGTCATCGTAAGCTTGGACGGACGGCCCGTCGCCTTGCGGGCAGCCAGCGCGCGTTTGCCATGGCCGCGACCACGTATCTTGGCAAGCCACCTGTAAGCCGTCGTACGACACAAGCCATAGCTCGCCATAACGCTCGTTACATCCTCGCCCTCAACGATGCGTTCCACTGCCATCAGGCGGATGGCTTCCTGGGTCTTGCGATCAAGCGCACGTCCGTCTCTTTTCATGATCGGTTGGAGTTCAGCTATGACCATTCAGTTCCACAACTGTAGTCTTATTTGCTGACTTGTGAGTAAATCTTGCAATCTAGAGATAATAAAGAAACCAAATCTTGCGCGGATATATTCTGATACTGAATTATCGAAACAGATTGGGTTATAGAGCCACTGTCCTCTTGCCCTCTCAAAGAGTCGGTCTGTGTAAGCAGCAACGATAATCTATCGCTTGTAGAATCTAAGAAATAACTTAACATCCGCTCAGAGTTAACTATCTGTTTGTTTCCATCTAAGTAAGTATGCTTATGCCATTCATCTAATTCCCCGCACAAAGTCCAACCTTTATTGACATAAAAATCAACATAATACATGTATGCTGATTTGGAGCGATACGGAAGATCAATTTTGTAAGTCAACTGCTTTGCTAACTCTCGCTCCAAATGATATACGTTAGCTTTATATCCTCCATTCATTAAAGGAACAAAAAAACTATTCTCCCTAGAAGTATTGTTACAGCCAACAACTAACAAACAAATAAGAGATCCAACAGCAAAGAATAACTTTAGATTATTCTGAGCATTCATCACACCCATCCGGCCCGGGTTTTTTGGGGCATACGCAGAGCAAATAGGGGACAGACCACGGTTTCGTACTGGCCTACGAGGAGAGGTCGAGATCCGCATCGTCTGATCGGCTCTTACGAGGGCGTCTGGAGACACCTCTGGCAGCGCGTCTCCCCAATGCCCGCTCCACTTGAGCCTGGAATCTTGTGGTGCCTAACGCGTAATTGCCATTGGTGGCCTGGCGGATTTCACCGACCATCCCAGGATCCAGTTCGTTCCTGAACAGTTCGCGATAGCTCGCGCAACGCGACTCTCCGCTGGTGCCGAGCGCAACGTACAACGGATGAGGCGTCAGCAGCGTGTTGCTTTCCGACTGCGCGTTCGCCCGGTAGCTCGACCAGCGGTACTCCGCTGGATGTTCAGTCATCCCCGCACGCACCGGGTTGAGCTCGATGTAGCGGTGACAACCCAGCACGTAGTCCTCCTCCTGGGTCAGGCACGACTTGTATCGCCCCTCCCACAGGGTGCCGCTGCGTCGATAGGTACGATTGACGTACTGGACGTAGCGCTGGCCCAGGCGCTTCATTAGGTCACCTGCTGAATCGGACTCCCTCGGTGTCAGCAGCAGGTGGACGTGATTGGTCATCAGGACATAGACGTGGACCTCGCAGCCCGTCTCGCCCGCGTACCTG